>CAZYPM010000021.1:0-17787 GCA_964649205.1 uncultured Steroidobacteraceae bacterium | reverse complement strand
AGCCGGTGCGAATCGGCGAGCTGCGCCCTGCCCGCCTCCCGGCCGCGGGTCCAGATCTTGGTCGCGAGGAAGGCCCTGGGCGGCGGCCGGATGCGCGCGAGGATGTCGCCGATGCGCTCCTCGGAGCGGCCGTACATCGGCGAGCTGTCGATCAGCCGGCCGCCCGCATCGAGGAAGCTGCGCACCGCGCTCTCGGCGGCGTCGAACTCGGCGCCCGAGCCCGGCACGTCCAGCACCTGCCAGGTGCCGAGGCCGATTACCGGAATCTGCTCGCCGGTGGACGGAATCGCGCGCCGCAGCGGGTCAGTGCTGGCCAACGCCGGGCCTGGGACCGCCAGGGCGGCGCCGGCCATGGCGATGATGTCGCGTCGCGTGAGCGTGTGCATCGGCCATTGGACCGCCCGGCCCTCAGGAAGTGCCGGCACGGCGGCGTTCGAAACTGCGCCCGAGGCCCCAGGAAACCGCGATTGCCCCGATCATGCCGACGCCGCAGATCAGGGAGAACCCGAACAGGCCGACACCCAGGGACTGCAGGCCCACGTGCAGCCAGACCCCGACCAGGTCGCTGCCGCGCTGCATGACGGTATCGATGAAGTTCTTGGCCTTGTACTTGGTTTCGACGTCCACGATCGTGTACAGCACTTCGCGGCTCGGTTTCGCGATGCCGAATTCCCCCGCCCTGCGGATCACCTGCCCGCCTGCGAGCACCGCCAGGATCGGCATGGCGGCCAGGAACGAGAACGACAGTGCGGCGAACGACAGCAGCGCCGCAATCGGGATCACGACGAGTGCACCCGACAGATTGATCGAGCGGATCAGCCAGGCGACGACGAAACCCTGGAACACCCAGGCCAGGATGTTCACCGCGGTGTCGAGTCGCGCGAAGAACTGCGTCCGGCTTTCGAGGTCCGGGTAGGTGTCGCCGACCAGTTGCAGGAGCTCCTGGTACATGAAGGCGCCGGCGATCGAGCCAATGCCGATGATGGCGAAGATGCCGAGCAGGTAGGGCGAGCGCGCGACTAGCAGCATGCCGGCCATCATGCGTCCGCCAATGCGGGCCTCGGGATCCTCCGGTGGCAGCACGAAATGGCCGTGCCGCCGCTCCGCCCAGCGCGCGAGGGCGCGGATGCAGGGCAGCGTGCCGAGCAGCAGCAGCATGGCGAGGAACACGACCGCGTCCACGCCGATCCACGGCACGAGCAGCTGCATGAGCGAGGGCCCGACAATGGCGCCGGCGCCTCCGCCCGCCGTGATCGGGCCGAACAGGCGCTTGGCCTCCTCGTCGCGGAACACGTCCGCCATGAAGCTCCAGAAGACCGAGACCACGAACATGTTGAATACGGAGAGCCAGACGAAGAACGAGGCAGCGAGCCAGAACGAATCGGGGATCGCCTTGAACAGCAGGTAATAGACCAGCAGGTTGGAGGCAAAGAAGCCGTAGGTGACCGGCAGCAGCAGCTGCTTGCGCACGCGCGACACCAGCATGCCGAAGAATGGGGTCAGCACGAGCATGGAGACGAAGGTTGCGATGTAGAGCCAGCGCTGGTTCTCGACGCCGGCACTGATCGCCATCGCGTCGCGCAGCGGGCGCAGCAGGTAGTACGCGCACAGAAGCATGAAGAAATAACTGAACGCGAGACCGACGGCGGCTTCCTCGCCGGGCTTCGCCCGCAGGACGCCGCGCACCAGCCAGTCGAAGGACCTGCGCATCGTGGCCTCAGCCCGGGCGCGTGGAGCCGGCGAGATGCGGCCGCTGGCCTTCCGCGTCCTTGAGCACGAACACGCGGCGGCCGTCGCGGGGCCAGTGCTCGAGCCGCGCCGTGGCAGGCAGGAACAGCGGCAGCTTGAACTCGACGTGCACGCGCACGGGCGGCGTGAGCGGACCGGGCCCGAGCGCCGCCAGCGAGCGCGCCATGGACCACATGCCGTGCGCCACCGCGCGCTCGAAGCCGAACAGCCGGGCACCCCGGTCGCCCAGGTGGATCGGGTTCAGGTCGCCGGAGAGCCAGCCGTAGCGGCGGCCCACCGAGCGCGACGCCCCGATCTCGGCGACGGCCGGCGCGTCGGATTCCTGCGGCTTCTCGTAGCGCAAGGTCTGGCGCGCGCTGCGCGCCGCCTGCCCGCGGCCGGCGGCGCGGCGCGCGAGCAGCGTGGACTTCTCGTGCCAGGCCATGCCGGTGGCGTCGTCGAATTCCGTGTAGAGGTCGAACTCGTGGCCGCGGTCGCCGTCGCGATGGCCCTCGATCCAGCTGCGGACGCGGTACTTGCCATGCGCCGGCATCGGACGCGCCTGGTGGATCTCGTTGGCGACGTGGATCAGCCCCATGAGCCGCACGATGAATTTCGGATGCGTGAGGAGCGCGACGTGAATCGGCATCGCGAGCACGTGCGGATAGGTGATCGGCAGCACCTCGCCGCCGGCGAAACCACAGACCTCACGGTAACGTGCGAGGTGCCCGGCGCGCGCGTGCACCGCCTCGACCGTGCCTTCCAGGCGTGGTACCGACTGGCCTTCGGGAATGAGAGCCGCGCGCCTGCCGAATACGGCGCGCGGGAAGTAGCGGTACGTGGAAGGCAGGCGCTGGAAGCGGTAGCTGACGGCGGCAGGCCGGCCCATGGCACTCCTCCGGCCGCAGTATTACGGAACGATCCGGTCGATGGTCACCGTCACCGGACTGGCCGAGGCGAAATCATAGCCGACCTCGCCGTAGAGGTCGCCGCTGGCCGCAACCGGGCCGCCCTGGCGCGAGACGCGGGCGACGAGGCGCAGCGGCCCGGCCGCCGCCAGAGACGTGCCGGGCAGCATGGCGTTCGCGTCCGTCATCGACACGGCGACCGGCCACGAACCCACGGCGCGGCGCACCACCGCAAGCGGCGGACCGCCCTCGCCGCTGCGCGCGATGATGAACAGCGTCGAACCCGGCGGCACCTGGTCTGCGAGTGACGGCGCGATCGCAATGGTGAGGCTGGCGCCGCTGGCCGGCTGCGGCGGCACGGCCGTCGCGGCCGCGGCAGTTGCGGGCAGTCCGCCCTGCGCCCGCTCGATCTCGGCCAGCCGTTCGGCCACGACCTGGCGCAGGTCCGGCGGCAGGTCGTGATTCTGCAGTTCCACCCAGCGCTGCTGCGCCAGCGCAAGGTCGCCGCGGCGGAAGGCGATGATGCCGCCGTACCAGAGCGCGCGCGCGTTGTCCGGATCGAGTTCCAGCGCCCGCTCGAACAGCGGCACCGCCTGGCCGTCGATCTCCCGCTCGTCGTTCAGGATCAGGGACTCCGCGAATCCGGCGACCGCCTCCGGGTCCTGGCCCTTGCTGCGCGTGTAGGCCTCGCCGAAAGCCGTCTGCGCGAGCGGGTAATCGCCGACCACGGCCGCCGAGCGTCCCAGCAGCTTCCAGCCCTCGACGTCGTCCGGCTGGCGCGACAGGCGGCCCTGCAGTTGCTCGATCATCTGGCGGATGTCCGCGGCGGAAGCCTGCGTGGCGTGATCTGCCGGCTCCCAGGACCAGTTGCTGGCCCAGAAATAGATGCCAAAGGCGGCCAGCGGCAACCACGACGCGACCAGGGTTGCCGCGATGCCGGCGCGCGGCGGCGGGGCCGCATCGCCCACGGCACGCGGCCGCAGCAGCGGCCAGGCGAGCAGCGCGGCTGCCGCGATGGCGAGCAGCGCCGCGATGACGATGAACCCGGTCACGGCCGGTCCGGCTCCTCTTCCAGGGCGGCGGGATTCGCCTTTGCGGCGCGCGCACGGCGCAGCACGACCGTGCCGGTCACGCCGATACCGCCCAGCAGCAGCAATGCGGGCGCGAGCCACAACAGCCAGGTGCGCGGCGCCATGGGCGGGTCGTAGAGCACGAAGTCGCCGTAGCGCTCGGTCATGAACGCGCGGATCTCGTCGTCGCCGCGGCCCGCCTCGATCATGTCGCGCACTTCGCGGCGCAGGTCGGAGGCGAGCGTCGCATTCGAGTCGGCGATGCTCTGGTTCTGGCAGACCAGACAGCGCAGCTCGCGGATCAGGCGCTCGTAGCGCTGCTGCTGCGCCGGGTCGTCGAAGGCCTGGCCGGTGTCGATGGCGCTCGCCGGCAGCGCGATCAATGCGGCGACCAGAATGGCGGCCAGGCGCGTCATCCGCCCTGCCCTCCTGGTGGCGGCAGGTGCGGAACGAAATCCCGCTCCCAGACCTCCCGCGTCATCGGACCGATCCGTTTCTGCAGGACCTTCCCGTCGGCGCCGATCAGGAAGGTCTCGGGCGCTCCGTACACGCCCCAGTCGATCGCCGTGCGCCCGTCCGGGTCGAATGCCACGGACACGTACGGGTTGCCGAGCTGTTCGAGCCAGCGCAGGGCGAGATTGCGGTCGTCGCGCCAGTTGAGGCCCATCATCGGCACGCGATTTTCGCGCGCGATGGCGAGCAGCAATTCGTGTTCCTCGCGGCAACCCGCACACCAGGTGGCCCAGACATTCAGCAGCCATGCCCGGCCCGCAAAGTCCGCCGAGCCGACGCGCCAGCCGGGATCGCCCAGCGATTCGTTGGAGAACGCCGGAGCCGGCTTGCCGATCAGGGGCGAGCGGATCTCGCCGGGATCCTGTCGCAGGCCCACGATGAAGAAGCCCACCAGCGCCGCGAAGGCGACCGCCGGCAACAGGAACCGCAGCCGCAGCGTCATCCGGAGGCGTCCGCTGCGGTGGCAACGGCCGGCTCACGCGCCTCGACACGCCGCCGGTAGCGCCGGTCGAGCGCGGCGATGCCGCCGCCGAGCGCGATCAACAGCGCCCCGAGCCAGATGTAACGGATCAGCGGCTTGTACTGGATGCGCAGGCTCCAGCGCCCCTGGCCGAGGTCCTCGCCGAGCGCCGCGAACAGGTCGCGCGCGGCGCCCACCTCGATGCCGGCCTCGGTCATCGGGTTGCCGCCGGAGTTGTAGAGGCGCTTCTGCGGCTTGAGCGTCGTGACGGGCCGGCCGTCCTTCGATACCAGCACGTCGGCCTCGACGCCGATGAAGTTCGGCCCGCGAACGTCGCGCATCGCCGCCAGGCGGAAGTCGTAGCCGGCGATCGTTGCGGCATCGCCGATGCCGAGCGCGACGTCCTTTTCGATCTTGAAGGATTGCACGCCCGTGATGCCGAGCGTCGCGAGGCCGAGGCCGAAGTGCGCGATGACCATGCCGAGCACGGCGCCGGGCAGCGGCTGGCGCAGGCGCAGCCGCTGGAACAGCTCCAGCAGCGACGAGCCCATGACCCAGAGCGCGAGCGCGAAGCCGATCGTGGTGAGCGGGCGCACGGCGCCGTAGACGGCGGCGGCGATCACGATCGCGGCGGCAGCCGAGCCGGCCGCGAGCCAGGTGAGTCGCTTCCGTTTCGTATGGAGCAGACCCCGCTTCCAGGCGGCATGCATGCCGACGCCGAGCAGCGCCAGCAGCGGCAGCATCGGCACCAGGAACACGATCTCGAAGTACGGCGGGCCGACCGAGATCTTGCCGAGCTCGAGCGCGTCGATGAACAGCGGGTACAGCGTACCCAGCAGGATCAGGCCGAGCGCCGCCACCAGCAGGGCGTTGTTGAACAGCAGGAAACTCTCGCGTGAGGTGATCTCGAAGCCGGCCGCCGACTTGAGCGAGGGCGCGCGCCAGGCATAGAGCAGCAGCGCGCCGCCGATCACCGCCGTCAGGAAACCGAGGATGAAGATGCCGCGCGCGGGATCGGTCGCGAAGGCGTGCACGGAGATCAGCACGCCGGAGCGCACCAGGAAGGTGCCGAGCAGCGACAGCGAGAAAGCCGAGACTGCGAGCAGCAGCGTCCAGCTCTTGAACAGTCCGCGCTTCTCGGTCACCGCCAGCGAGTGGATCAGCGCGGTGCCCGCAAGCCAGGGCATGAACGACGCGTTCTCGACCGGATCCCAGAACCACCAGCCGCCCCAGCCCAGTTCGTAGTAGGCCCACCAGCTGCCGAGCGCGATGCCGACGGTCAGGAACATCCACGCCGCCAGGGTCCACGGCCGGGTCCACCTGGCCCAGGCCGCATCGAGGCGGCCCTCGACCAGGGTGGCACAGGCGAATGCGAAGGCCACGGCAAAGCCGACATAGCCCAGGTAGAGGATTGGCGGGTGCACCGCGAGCGCGAAATCCTGCAACAGCGGGTTGAGGTCGTTGCCGTCGGCCGCGGCCGGCACCAGGCGCTCGAAGGGATTCGAGGTCGCGATCATGAACAGCAGGAAGCCGATGCTGATCAGGCCAAGGATGCCGATCACGCGGCTGCGGAACGGCCCGTCGAGGCTGCTCGAGGCCGCGGTGACCGCCACCGACCAGCCCGCAAGGCTGAGAGCCCAAAGCAGCAGCGAACCCTCGTGGCCGCCCCAGACCGCGGCGATGCGATAGAAGGTCGGTAGTTCGGAATTCGAGTTGGTCGCGACGTACAGGACCGAGAAGTCCTTCTGCACGAAGGCATAAGTCAGCGCCGCGAACGCGAGCGCCGTGAACACGAACTGGCCGACGACCGCAGAACGGCCTGCGGCCATCCACCCGGCATGGCGCCGGGCCGCTCCGACCAGCCCGAAGGCGGCCTGCGAGATCGCCAGCAGCAGCGCGAGGATCAGCGCGAAATGACCGAGTTCGGGGATCATCCGGCCGGCTCCGCGGGCCCCGGCTGGTGCAGGGATTCCGCGACCTCCGGGGGCATGTAGTTCTCGTCATGCTTGGCGAGCACCTCGTCCGCGACGAAGTCGCCCGAGTCGGTCAGCCGTCCGTGGGCGATGACGCCCTGTCCTTCGCGGAACAGGTCCGGGAGCAGTCCCGCGTAGCGCACCGGGATGGACTCCTTGAAGTCCGTGACCACGAAGCGCACCTCGAGCGAGCCCTGGTCGCGTTGCACGCTGCCCTGCGACACCAGCCCGCCGATCCGGAACGTGCGGCCGGTGGGTGCCTCGCCCGCCACCACCTGCGTCGGGTTGTAGAAGTAGAGCAGGTTGTCCTCGAAGGCGAGCATGGCGAGCGCCGTGGCCAGGCCGACCCCTGACACGATCGCGAGCACGGCGAACAGCCGCTTGCGCCGCGGGGTCATGCGCGCTCTCCGGCGCCGCTGCGCCGCAGCGCGTCCCGGCGCGCCGCGGCGTGCAGCCGGCGCGCGGCGATGACGTTCCAGACCAGCGCGAACAGCACCAGCCCGAAGCTCGGCCAGACGAAGGCCGCGTAGCCACCCATCGAGAAGAACTCGCCGGGGTTCATGAACTCAGTTCCTCCCGCAGCCAGGTCGCGTCGCGCTCGCGGCGCAGGATTTCCGCGCGCAGCCGCACCAGCACCACGGCGACATAATAAACGGTGAAGGCCAGCAACATGGTGAGCAGTGGCCACAGCATGTCGCCGGTGATGGAGGGCTTGCCGATCTTGGTGATCGTGGAGCCCTGATGCAGCGTGTTCCACCAGAACACAGAGTAATGAATGATCGGAAGGTTCACCACGCCGACGACCGCCAGCACTGCGCTGGCCCGGTCGGCGCGCTCGCGGTCGTCGAACGAGCCTCGCAATGCCATGTAGCCGAGGTACAGGAACAGCAGGATCAGCTCCGAGGTCAGGCGCGCGTCCCAGACCCACCAGGCGCCCCACATGGGCTTGCCCCAGAGCGAGCCTGTCGCGAGCGCGGCGAAAGTGAACCAGGCGCCGATGGGCGCCGAGGCGGCGGCCATGGCGTGCGCGAGCTTGATGCGCCAGATCAGCCCGATCGCGGCGGCAACCGCCATGGTCGCGTACACGAACATCGACATCCACGCGGACGGCGCATGGACGTAGAGGATCCGGAAGCCGTCGCCCTGCTGGTAGTCGGGGGGTGCCAGCACCAGGCCGCCATAGAGGCCGACCACGATCAGCAGGAAGGCCGGCCAACCGAACCACGGCACCAGTCTCCCCGCGATGCGGTAGGCATGCGGTGGAGACGCAAACTTGTGCAGCCAGGTCCAGTTCATGGGCTCACTCCGCACTGATCCGCAGCGCCGCCGCGGTCGCGAGCGGCGCGAGCGTCACCGTCAGCACCAGCATCGAGGCCAGCAGCAGCAGCGGCCCGCCCGCGGCCTCGCCGTGGATCGCCATGTCGATCGCCCGCGCCCCGAAGATCAGTGCCGGCATGGCGAGCGGCAGCACCAGCAGCGACAGCAACATGCTGCCACGGCGCAGGCCCAGTGTCAGCGCGGCGCCGATGGCGCCCAGCGCGCTCAGTATGCCGGTGCCGAACGCCAGCGACAGCACGACGGTGGGCAGGGCCGCCGCGGGCACGCCGAGGCTGACGGCGATCAGCGGCGAGACCAGCACCAGCGGCAGGCCGCTGGCGGTCCAGTGCGCGGCGCCCTTGGCGAGCGCGAGCAGCGCGAGGGGCTGGCCCGAGAGCAGCATCTGCTCGAGCGTGCCGTCCGCGTGGTCGGCACGGAACAGGAACTCGAGGCCGAGCAGCGCCGCCAGCAGCGCCGCGACCCACAGCACGCCGCCCGCCAGTTCGCGCAGCTCGCCCAGCTCGGGGCTGAGCGCGAGCGGAAAGAGGGTCGTGACCATCGCAAAGAAGACCACGGGCTGCGCGACCTGGTCCCAGTGCCTGAACGCGAGCACGAGGTCGCGCCGGTACATCAGGAGCATCGCGCTGGCGGCTGTCCTGCGCGGCATCAGGCGAGCTCCACACGCCGGGCGGGATGGCCCGGGATGATGGGCGGCTGGTGGGAGGCGATCAGCGCTGCGCCGCCGGCGTCGAGATGCCTCGCGATCACGCCGGCGAGCATCTGCACGCCATCGGTGTCGAGGTTGGTGAACGGCTCGTCGAGCAGCCAGAGACCGGCCTGGGAGAGGATCACGCGCGCCATCGCCAGCCTGCGTCGCTGGCCGGCGGAGAGAGAACGCGCCGGCTGCTCGCGCGCGCCGGACAGTCCGACCTGCGCCAGCACCGCGTCGATGTCACCTGCCTCGAGAACGCGCCGCAGGCCGCATTCAAATGCAAGGTTCTCGCGCGCCGTGAAGTCGGGCTTGAGCCCGTCGCTGTGACCGAGATAGCTGATCGTGGCCGCATACGCGTCGCGGTCAGCCGCAATCGGCTGCCCCTGCCAGCTCACGCCGCCCTGTTCCGGTGTCAGCAACCCTGCCAGCACCCGCAGCAGCGTGGTCTTGCCGGATCCATTCGGCCCGGCCAGGTGCACGCAATCGCCCGGGGCGGCCTCGACCGACAGGCCCCGCAGCACGTGGCGCTCGCCGCGCCACAGGTGCAGGTCTCGCGCGGAGATCCCGTGAAAGCCGTGCGCCCGCAATGTCAGCGCTGCCGTGTTGCGACCACGACCTGGTACAGGCCCGCGAACCGCGTGCGCTGGTCCCAGGTGAAATCCCGCGCAGACTCGGCGAACTCGACGATCGAACGGGAAACCAGGCCGTTGGCGTAGGGCTCCAGGAAGCGGAAGATCACCGCCATCACCGGCCGCAGCGGATGCCAGCGCGCCGGCCGGTGGTAATCGACGAACACGACCTTGCCACCGGGCCGGACCGAGTCCAGCAGCGCGGTGACGATGCGGCGCTTCTGCAGGTCGGGCACTTCATGCAGCAGGAAGAAGCAGCAGACGCCGTCGTAATCGTGGGCGCCCCGGACCGTGGCATCCGCAACGCGGACCCTGACATTGGCGCGGCCGGCCAGCTTGCGCTGGCAGTGCGCCACTTGCAGCGGCGCGATGTCGATCACGTCGAGGAATCCCTGCTCGCCGACCTTGTCCGCCAGCCGGCTCGAGAGGTTGCCGTAGACGCTCGCTGCCTGCAGCACGCGATCGCCCTGTGCGAACTCGCCGCAGGCTTCCCGGACCAGGCGACGGTAGTTGCCCCACAGGATCGCATTGACGACCAGGTGGCGGTCGAGCAGCCGCAGGCTTCGCGGCCGCAGGTAGGCCCAGGAATAAGTGTCGACCAGGTAATCGGGCAGAGCGACGGCCGCATCCTGCTCTGCCGCGGGCTGCTCGGGCGGCACGACGATGGGCCTGGTGGGAAGCATTCGGGAATCCAGCTCCTGATGCGCGCTGCCGGGGCGGCTCATGACCGGATCGAGACTATACGTGGTGCAACCATGCAATGTGCAAGGGTACAATGATTGCGGTTAACCACAATTGCGGTTTACCCCAGTAACCGCCGATCCTCCCGCCGCTGGCGGCCAACATCTGCGCGAACAGGAGTGCGAAATGAACTGGGTATCAAGGACCATCCTCGGGGCGACGGCCGCGATGCTGGCTGCGGCACCGGCTGCTGCCAGCGACGGCAAGGCAGTCTGGGACAAGAGTTGTGCCGGCTGCCACGCCATGATGGCGCCAAAGACGGGCGACAAGGCGGCGTGGGCGCCGTTCGTCAAGATGGGGGCTGACCAGGTCACGGCCGTCGTCATGAAGGGCAAGGGCATGATGCCTCCGAAGGGGAATGCGGCGAACGAGGCGGACGTGAGGGCCGCGGTCGAGTACATCCTCGGCCAGATGAAGTGATCGCCGCCCCGACGATTTGATCACCCGGCGCGGGCGCCGGGTCGGGAGGACCGCCAATGTTCAGGCGCATCGAGATCTGCGGAGCGATGCTCCCCGTCCTGTTCCTGCTCGGCGCATGTTCGCCCCGCGACATCAGTTATTCCGCTGACGTGCGGCCGATCCTCGAGAAATACTGCCTCGACTGCCACGTGCCGGGCGGCGCCGGCCACGCCGCCAGCGGCTTCGACATGAGCAGTTACGAGTCGCTGATGAAGGGCGGGAATTTCGGCCCCTTCGTGATCCCCGGCGACCCGTTGACGAGCACCCTCAACATGCTGGTCGAAGGCCGCGCGGATCCGTCGATC
The DNA here is from genome assembly GCA_964649205.1 of uncultured Steroidobacteraceae bacterium. Lineage (GTDB taxonomy): Bacteria > Pseudomonadota > Gammaproteobacteria > Steroidobacterales > Steroidobacteraceae > SCUD01. Next base: position 6,972 of record CAZYPM010000021.1, on the reverse strand, counting down.
CGCATGCCCCACGGACGCGGGGCGCTGACCGAGGACGAGATCGAGACCCTGAGGGTCTGGGTGCAGCAAGGCGCCAGGAACAACTGAAGCCGCACACGGACCACAGCTTGACGATGCGACCACGGATCTCTGGTGCGGCCGCGTGGGCGATTGCGGCCAGCCTCGGACTCGCCTTCTCCCCTGCCACCGCGGCGGCCGAAGGTGCCGACAATTCGCTCTGTCTCGCCTGCCACGGCATGGAGGGATTCGCCATGCCGGGAGCCGACGGGCAACCCCGCTCGCTGCACGTGATCCCCGACAAGTTCGGGGCCAGCGTGCACGGCAAGCAGTCCTGCGTCGGCTGCCACAAGGACATCACGGGAATTCCGCACGAGCTGGGCGGGCGCATCAAGGTCGGCTGCGTGCAGTGCCACGAGGACCTCTGGGCCGAAGCGCAGAGTGAGAACCGGAGCGACGAATCGGCACGACTCGGCAACGTCAAGGCGCAGATCGACCGCTACATGCATTCCATCCATGCGCGGCCGAACCGGGAGGACCAGTCGCGCACGAACGCCACCTGCTACGACTGCCACGATGCCCACTACGTCTATCCGGCCGGCAGCGAGGTGCGCAGCGAATGGCGCCTGGACATCCCGAACACCTGCGGCAAGTGCCACGCCGGGCAACTGCAGGCCTATGCGCAGTCCGTGCACGGCCGGGAGGTGCTGCAGAACGCAAATCCTGCGGCGGCGATTTGTTCCGACTGCCACACCACCCACGACGTCGAGAGCCCGGCGATGGACTCGACGCGGCTCACGATCACGCGCAACTGCGGCAACTGTCACGAAGACAGCCTGAAGTCCTACACCCAGACCTACCATGGCAAGGTCAACGTGCTGGGCTACGCGCACACGGCCAAGTGCTTCGACTGCCATGGCAGCCACGGCATCCAGCGCGTCAGTGACCCGGCGTCCAGGGTTCACCCGGATAACCGGCTGGAGACCTGCCGCAGCTGCCACGCGGGCGCGACCGCCGGGTTCGTCACCTTCGAGCCGCACGCGACGACCGACGATTACGAGCGCTATCCCTACATGTGGATCGCCTCGAAATTCATGGCGGGCCTGATCATCGGCGTGTTCCTGTTCTTCTGGACGCATTCGGCCCTGTGGTTCTACCGCGAATACAAGGACCGCCAGGCGCGCAAGACGCGACCGCATGTGCAGACCGGAGAACTGCCGCAGTTCGAGGGCAAGCAGATCCGCCGGTTCGGGCTCGGCTGGCGGCTGGTCCACCTGTTGTTCGCGGTTGCCCTGATGATCCTGTCGCTGACCGGCATGGCGGCCTTCTACGCCGAGACCGCATGGGCCGCGGCTGTCATGAAGGCCCTCGGCGGGCCGCAGGTCGCGGCGATCATCCACCGCGTGGCCGCGGTCGTGATCCTCGGGCTGTTCATCGGCCACGTGGTCTACTTCGCCGTGCATTTCGCCCCGCGCTGGCGGACCTTCAACTGGTTCGGGCACACCTCGCTGGTGCCCAGCCTGCAGGACCTGCGCGACATCGTCGCCATGTTCAAGTGGTTCTTCGGCAAGGCGCCGAGGCCGGTGTTCGGGCGCTGGACGTACTGGGAGCGTTTCGACTACTGGGCGCCGTTCTGGGGCCTGACGATCGTCGGCGGCAGCGGCCTGATGCTCTGGTTCAAGGAATGGACCGCCTCGTTCCTGCCGGGCTGGGTCTTCAACATCGCCACGCTCGCGCACGGCGAGGAGGCGTTCCTCGCGATCCTGTTCCTGTTCACCGTGCACTTCTTCAACAATCACTTCCGGCCCGACAAGCTGCCGCCGCCCGACGTCGTGATGTTCACCGGCTCCATGCCGCTCGAGGATTTCCGGCGCGAGCACCAGCTGGAATACGACGAGCTGGTCGCGGCGGGGCAGCTCGAGAAGTACCTCGTGGACGTCCCATCCCGGGGCCTGACGCTGGGCTCGAAGATCCTGGGCATCGTGCTGCTGGCTTTCGGTCTGACCCTGCTGGCGCTGGTGCTCGTGGGCTTCCTGGGCAGCCTGGGCGGCGCGTGAGGGAGTAATATCCCGAGGGGCGCGGAGAGGTTTCGGATGAAACGACTCTTGCTGGCTGTAGTCCTCTCGGTGGCGCTGGTCGGGTGCCCGGCCCGGGACGGCGCGCCGCCGGCCGCGGCACCGGAGGCGCAGCCGGCCGATCTCGACGCCGGCAAAGCCCTTGCGGAGCGCGATTGCAGGGGTTGCCACGGACTGGACGGCAAGGGCGCTGCGCCAGGCATACCGCATCTCGCGGCCCAGGACACTCGCTACCTGCATGCATCGATCCAGGCCTACCTCGAGGGCCGGCGCACGCATGCGGCGCTGCGCGACATGATCGGCGGCATGAGCGAGGCGGATGTCCGCAATGTCGTCGCGTATTACTCCAGCCTGCCGGCGATCCAGGGTGCCCCCGAGGCGGCGGCGCCCCGCTTCCTCCCCTACGAGCACGGCAAGGCGCTGGCCGCCGACTGTGCGCGGTGTCACGGCGTGGACGGCAACACCACCACACCGGGCATGCCGTCACTGGCCGGGCAGCAGCCGCATTACCTCGCCGTGGCGGTCCACGAATACCTGAACGGCGTGCGCACCACGGATCCAATGCACGCCCTGCTGCGCCGCCTGAGCAAGCTGGACGTCGAGAGCGTGGCGCTGTATTTCGCGTCGCAGGCGCCGGCCGGGCGCGCGGCGCCGTCTTTCGGCGACGCGGCGGCGGGCGAGCCGCTGACCGCGGTCTGCGGCGGCTGCCATGGCTCGCACGGGGTGAGCACCGATGCCGCGACGCCGAACCTGGCGGGCCAGGATGCGCAGTACCTGGTGAATGCCATCAAGGCCTACCGCAAGACCCGCCGGCATGCGGGGATGGAAGCCTACGTCGGCGACCTGAGCCAGCAGGACATCGAGAACATTGCCGCCTTCTACTCGGTGCAGAAATCGCGGCCGGCGGAGAAAGGCGAGACGCTGGTCCAGGACCTGATCGACAAGTGCGATCGCTGCCACGGCCCCGGAATCGAGAACGCCGCCGTGGCCACGCCGAAGATCAGCGGGCAGGACCGCGACTACCTGATCATGGCGCTGCGGGCGTATCGCGACAACCGGCGCGAGAGCTCGACCATGCACAACATGAGCCTGCCCTACAGCGACTCGGTCATCGAGAGCGTCGCTTCCTTCTACGCGAGCCAGCCCGCCCGCTAGGCGACTAGCCGACGCCGTGCCGGTCGGCGGTTTCCCGCTGCGCCACCTTCGCCGGGGCCGGCGAAACCCACATCTGGTACATGGACACGACCCACATGAAGGCGAAGCACAGGCCCATGGTTCCGCCTGCGATCATCACCACCCAGGCGAACGGGTGATACAGCTTGGTGAAATACCAGGAACTGACGTCGGTCATGACCGCGACGAACGGCAGCGTGATGACCAGGACCTTGAACCACACCGGCCGCACGTAGGCGTGGCTGAAGATGAGGCCGAGGATGAAGAAGATGAAGCTGATGCCGAACAGGTGGATGTGCGACACGCGCACCAGCGTGAAGATGTCCGCGCCGGTGTCCTGCTCGGTGACCTTCATCACGTTGTCGAAGCTGGCCAGGTTCGAAAGGTGCGGGTTGCTGCCGTCGTGGCAGCTCATGCAGCGCTCGTCCAGGATCGCGCGGATCTCCACCTCGTAGCCCTCGCGATCCGCACCCTTCTGCACCCACGCGACGACCTGGTTCAGCTCGTCCTGCGGCAGCATCGTGGACATCGGCCCGCGCAGCGCCGACTCGAGGCGCGAGGCCTCGCCGCTGCCGGTATAGGCGATCACGAGGTCCTGGTAGGACAGCGACCCGGGATCGCCGTCCCGCGCGGAATAGGTGTGGAACAGGTACACGAGGGCGAACAGGTAGCCGAGACCCAGGATGATCAGCACGGCCGTATAGAGCGCGCGCAGGCTGTATGGCAATTCGGAGAAGTGGCGATAGAGCCGGTGGAGCGGAACGTCGTTCATCGCGGCTTCCCTTTCGGCGGCAGCTGCACGTACACGACCGCCCTCGCCTTCTGGCGCGAATAATGGTCTGCGAGCTGCCGCACGTCGGCTTCCGTCAGCACCTTCGACATCGCCGACATCGCCTGGCTGCTGCGCGAGCCGGTCCGGTACGCGTTCAGGATGGCCTCGATGTACTCGGCGCGTTGCGCGGCCAGCGCCGGCACCCGTGGATCCGTGCTGTTGCCGTTGACCCCGTGGCAGCGGTCGCAACGATCCGCCCAGTCCGAGGTGCTCAACGCACGGGCCACCTTCGGGGGCTGCGGCTGCAGGCTCGCATAGTGCGCGGCCAGGTCCGCGAGCCCCGACTCTGCCACAGCCGAGGCCGCGCCTTTCATCAGCGGGTCAGCCCGCGAACCATCCTGGTAGGCGCGCATCGCCGCGACAAAATACTGGGCATCCTGGCCGGCCAGGCTGGGCGTGGTTCCCGCGCTGACACCCGCCTCGCCGTGACATCCTGCGCAAGCGGCAGCGGCGGCCTTGCCGGTGGCCTTGTTGCCGGGAGCCGGCGTTTTCGCCCTGGCCGGTTTCTGCGAGGCATAGAACAGCGCGACGTTCTCGATGTCCGCATCGGACAGCCCCGCCACCAGCGCTTTCATCAGGTCATGCTTGCGCTGACCGTTGCGGTAGGCGTTGGTGGCCGCCACCAGGTACTTGGGGTCGAGCCCGACCAGGCTCGGCATGCCGGGTATCGCGCTGATGCCCGTTTCGCCGTGGCACGATCCGCAGCCGGCGGCAGTCGCCTTGCCGGCGCTGAGCGGATCCGTGGACGCGACGGCGGCCTTGGGGCCGGGCGCAGGCGCGGGCGCCGCCGGATCCAGGCTCGCGTACCAGGCCGCGACTTTCAGCAGCGCGTCGTCGCTCAGGAAGGCGACCGCCTCGGCCATCATGTTCTTGCCGCGCGCGCCCTTCTTGTAGGCCAGCAGTTCCTGGTGCAGGTACACGGCGCGCTGGCCGGCGAGGTGCGGCACGCCCTTGGCCGTGCTGACGCCGCCGGGTCCATGGCAGCGGGCGCAGGACGTGTCGGCGATGCGCTTGCCCTGGCTGATTTCCTGCGGCGTCGCGTACACCGCGCGAAAATCTTCGCTGGCCGCCGGCTTGACGACTTGCGCGCCCGCCGGGCCGGCGGACCAGAGACTCGCGCCCGTGATCCCGAAAACCAGGACCGCAGACCGTACCAGAGCGATTCCCAGGCCCTGCGACATCGACCTCGGCTCGAAGTGCGCCCCGCGCAAGGTTTACATACTATCGGAACTCAGGGCGCCGCGGATGCGACTAGGGGTTTTCCACGCCTGACATCGAGCGCGACCGCGGCGACAATGAGGATGCCGCGGGGTCGCTTTCCCCTCGACTGATAAGGAGTCCACGATGTTTCGGTCAATGCTCATGGCTCTGGCGACGCTGACCGTCATGCTGCCGGCCACCGCCGGCGCTGGCGACGCTTCCAATGGCAAGGCGGTGTGGGACAAGGCCTGCGCCGGATGTCACGCGATGATGCCGCCGAAGACCGGTGACAAGGCCGCATGGGCGCCTTACGTGAAGTTGGGCGTGGACGCGGTGACGGCGTCCGTCGTCAAGGGCACGAAGTCGATGCCGCCCAAGGGCGGAGCAAAGACGGAAGCGGACGTCCGGGCATCCGTGGAGTACATTCTGGGCCAGATGAAGTAGGCGCAGGATCCGGCGACCATGGGTCGCCGGTCGAGGGGGGAGCAAGAATGACCAGCAAGCGCTTGGCCACGCCGCGCGCCGGTGTGGCGCTTTTCCTTGCATTGCAGCTGGCGGCCTGTGGCGGCGGCAGTCCCGGCTCCGATGCGGCGCAACCCGGCGCCGGCGAAGCCGCTGCCGGTTCTGCGGCCGCGGCCATGCCGGCCCGCGGGCCGGACCCTGCCCTGGCGCAGGAACGGCTGCTCGCGAACGCCAACATGATCACGCCCGGTGCCGCGCGCATCGTCTCCTACAAGGAGACCGGGGTCCGCTACGACGGGCCGGCCGAGATGCAGAGCGCGATCGTGAGCTACGAGGCCGAACTCGAGTTCACTGCCGACACCTATTTCCACACCGACCACAAGGCTGGCGACCGCGTGCAGGTTTACGGCGAGATCGAGTACCTGAATGAAGGCGGCAACTGGCGCATCCTCACGATGGGCGTCGACCCCCGATAAGCGAGGCTCATGGGCCAATTCGCGCGACCGCTGCTTGCCACTGCTGCCCTGCTGACGCTGGCGGGCTGCGCCTCGTCGATCGCTTATCGCGCAGACTACGTTCCGGCCACGGCCGTGAACGTCGAAGAGAAGATCGCGGGGCGCGTGCTCATCTACACGACCCGGGCTGACGATGAGCGACTGGTGACCAGCGGGGCGACGAGCTTCACCGGCAGCGGCGCCAAGCTGACCACGCCCATCGGGATGATGACCCGCGAAATTGCCTACAAAGTGTTCTCCGAGGCAGCCACCGAAGGGGCATCGCTGTCCAGCGAGATCGCCATAGCAGAGCAGTACTCGGTCGTGGTCCGGCCCGAGGCCAGGGATTTTCGTTACGGATTCCCGCAGCTGAAGAACCTCGGATTCGCGATCACGCCCGAAGTCGAGGTCAACATGCGGGTGTCGGTGCTGGACAGCTCGGGCAAGACCCTGCTCGAGAATGAATACGCGTCCGGCGTCGTCGAGGGCAAGAGCTACATGCTGTCGGGCAAGCCGAACGAGCGGATCAACCAGCTGGCGCACACGACGATTCACGCCCTGCTGCTGCAGGCGGCCGCGGACGTCCGCACGTTCCAGCGCTCCCGGGCCGAGGGCGCCGCACCACCCTGATCGCCGATTGCCTGCAAATCGTGGTGCCCCGGGGAGGAGTCGAACCTCCACGGCCTTGCGGCCAACGGATTTTAAGTCCGTAGCGTCTACCCGTTCCGCCACCGGGGCG
>CAZYPM010000020.1:0-18000 GCA_964649205.1 uncultured Steroidobacteraceae bacterium | reverse complement strand
GGCGACGCCGGTCGAGGCCGCGCGCGTGCGCGCCGCCTACCGCCATTTCCTGGACCTCAAGGCCGGCGACCCTGCGCTGCGCGCCGAGGCGCTGCGCCGGCTCGCCGACCTCGAGCTCGAGGCCGCCGACGCCGCGCGCGGCGACGGCACGACGCCCTCCGCGGGCGTGCTCGAGACGCGGGCGGCGATCGCGCTGTACGAGGAACTGCTGGCGATGGAGCCGAACCATCCGCGCATCGACTCGGTGCTGTACCAGCTGGGCCGCGCCTGGGAGGCCGAGGGCGACCCGGTGAAGGCCCTGTCCTATCTCGACCGGCTGGTCGCAAGGTTTCCGGGCAGCCGGCACATCGACGAGGCGCAGTTCCGCCGCGGCGAGATCCTGTTCAGCGCGCAGCGCTGGGCCGACTCCGAGCGCGCGTACGCAGCCGTGACCTCGATGCGGCCGGAGTCGGCGTTCTACCTGCAGTCGCTGTACAAGCACGGCTGGGCGCTGTTCAAGCAGTCGAACGTGGAGGAAAGCGCGCGCTCGCTGCTCGGCGTGCTCGACCGCAAGTTGCTGAGCGCGCCGGGCGTCGAGGTCGCGGATGTGGCGGCTCTGCCGCGTGCGGACCGCGAGCTGATCCAGGACACGGAACGCGCGCTCGGCATCCAGTTCGCGGCCGACGACCCCGCGGGCGTGCTCTCCGGCGCGCTCGAGCGCCACGGCTGGCCTGCCTACTCCTGGCGCCTGCACGCGTCGCTCGGCAACCTGCTGGTGGAGAAGGAGCGCTACACCGACGCGGCCGACACCTACCGGGCGTTCGCCGCGCGCCGCCCGGACCACCTGCGCTCGCCGGAGCTGCAGTCGCTCGCCATCGAGGCCTACCGCAAGGGCGGATTCGCCGAGCTCGCCATGCAGGGCAAGCGCGAGTACGTGGAGCTCTACCGCTTCAGCGGGCCGTTCTGGGCCTCGCGCACGCGCGATGAGGCGCCCGAGGTCGTCAAGCAATTGAAGGCGCACCTGCGCGACGTCGCCACCCACCAGCACGCGGTGGCGCAGGCCGGCAAGAAACCCTCGGACTACCAGCAGGCCGCGCGCTGGTACCGCGACCTGCTGGAGTCCTTCCCGGACGAGCCGGATGCGGCCGAGACCAACTATCTGCTGGCGGACGTGCTGTACGAGAGCGGCCAGTTCGGCGAGGCGGCGCTCGAGTACGAGCGCACGGCCTACGTGCAGCCGCCGGGGCCGCGCAGCTCCGCCGCCGGTTATGCCGGGCTGGTCGCGCGCGAGCGCCACGAGGCCGCGCTCGCAGGTGCGGAGCGGGCCGCCTGGCACCGCCAGAGCATCGACGCGGCGATCCGTTTCGCCATGGCCTGGCCCGAGCACCCGCAGTCCGGCCCGATGTGGCTCAGGAGCGCGAAGCAGCTGTTCGCACTCGGCGAGCATGCGCCGGCGGCCGATGCCGCCGGCCAGGTGGTGACGCGGATGCCGCCGATGGCGCGCGAGGAAGAGCGCGCGGCGTGGAGCATTATCGCGGACTCGAGCTTCGAGCTGGGCCGCTTCGCGGAATCCGAAGGCGCCTACTCGGAGGTCCTCGCGCGCCTGGATGCCGGCTCGCCGGAGCGGGGCGCGGTGACCGAGCGGCTCGGCGCCTCGATCTACAAGCAGGGCGAGGCGCGGCAGCAGGCCGGGGACACGGCGGGCGCCGTGGCCGACTTCCTGCGCGTCGCGACCGCGGCGCCCGGCTCGAAGCTGGTCTCGAATGCGCAGTTCGACGCGGCGACGCTGTTGCTGCGGGAGCGCGACTGGAACGGCGCGATCCCGATCCTCGAGGCGTTCCGCCGCGACTTCCCGCAGCACGAGCTTGCGCGCACCGTGCCGCGGAACCTGGCGGTCGCCTATGCGGAGACGGACCGCCATCACGAGGCCGCGGTCGAATTCGAGCGCGTGGCGGACGACGCTTCCGAGGAGGCCGCGTTCCGCCGCACGGCGCTGCTGCAGGCCGCGGAATTCTACGAAAGGACCGGCGACCGCCCGGCCACCGCGCGGGTCTGGACGCGGTTCGTCGAGCGCTACCCGCGGCCACTCGACGAGGCGATGGCGGCGCGCCTGAAGCTCGCGGACCTCGCCCGCGACATGGGTGACGCCCCGGGCCGCAACCGGTGGCTGCGCGAGATCATCGAGACCGACGGCACTGCGGGAGCGGATCGCAGCGACAGCAGCCGGCTGCTTGCGGCCCGCGCCTCGCTCGAGCTGGCGGAGCCGCTGCGCGTCGCCTTCGAATCGGTGCAGCTGACTGCGCCGCTGCCGAAGTCACTCAAGGCCAAGCGCGACGCGATGGAGGCGGCACTCGGGGCCTACCGTGCCGCGGCGGATTACGGCGTGGCCGACGTGGCGACCCGGGCGACCTTTGCGACCGCCGAGATGTACCGGCGGCTGGCGGCCGATCTGCTCGCCTCCGAGCGTCCAAGGAATCTCAGTGCGGAGGAGCAGGAGCAGTACGCCCTGCTGCTCGAGGAGCAGGCTTACCCGTTCGAGGAGGAGGCGATCCAGCTGCATGAGGCCAATGCGGCGCGCGTGCAGGAGGGCATCTACGACGACGGCGTGCGCGCCAGTTTCGCGGCGCTCGCCGAACTGAAGCCCGCCCGCTACCGCAAGGCCGAGCGCCTGCCGGACACGACGGCGCACCCGGAAATCGCCGCGGCGCTCTCGGCGCTGGCCGCGGGCCGCTATGCCGAGGCGGAGGGCCTGCTCGCCCGGTCGGAGCCTGCGCCGGCGGCCTGGACCGCGATCGGCGTCGCGCGCCGCCAGCTCGGGCGCATGACGGAGGCGCTGGAGGCCTACGAAGGCGCGGCGATGCTGGACCCCGAGGATCCCTTGCCGGTGCTGAATCGCGGCGTGCTGCTCGATCTCTACCTCGGCGAACCTGCGGCGGCGCTGGCCGAATACGAGCGCTACCAGGCCATGACCGGGAGCCCGGACGTGCAGGTGGCGGCCTGGATCACCGAGGTCGGCCGGCGCGCCGGCCGCGAGGAGCAGAGTGCGGAGGTGACGCCATGAAGCGCCTGCTGTTTGCCCTCGTGCTCGCCGTGCCGGCGCTGGCCGTGGGACAGGAGCCGAAGACCGAGGAGGCCGCCGCGCCGGCCGCCGCGCCGGCGGAACCCGCGCAGGCGCCGCCCGCGGCGCGCGACGCCCGATTCAAGACCATGGACCGCCTCGAGCTCGGCACGACGTCGATCACGGGCAACCAGGAGCTGCCGAAGGTCATGTACGTGGTGCCCTGGAAGAAGGCGGAACTCGGCGACCTCGCCGGCAAGCCGGCCCGGTCGCTGATCGACGAGATCCTCGCGCCGGTGGACCGCGACGTCTTCCGGCGCGAAATCGGCTATTTCGAGACCCTGTCCGAGGGAATCCAGGACGGGGAGTCTCAGGGCGAGAATCCGGTCACGCCGGGAACGGCGCGGCCATAGCATCTTGGGCAACGGCTAGGGAGACACCAGGAGTCACCCCATGGACACGTACGGCACGATCGTCAGATTCTTCCAGGAGGGCGGGATCTTCATGTATCCCATCGCCCTCGTCGCGGCGCTCGGAGCCGCGGTCGCGCTCGAGCGCTGGCTCTACCTGTGGCGCACCGAGGGCGCCAACCGGCGCATGTGGGACGAGGTGTCGCCGTTCCTCAAGACCGGCGACTTCAAGCGCGCGATCTCCGCGACCTCGAGTTCCGCCTCCGCGATCGCGCAGATCCTGAGCTATGGGCTCGCGCGCGTGCAGACCGCCCAGCGCCGCGACGACGTCGAGAAGGCGATGGAGGAGAGCATGATGGAGGTCGTGCCGAAGCTCGAGAAGCGCACGCACTACCTTGCGAGCTTCGCCAACATCGCGACGCTGCTCGGCCTGCTCGGCACCATCATCGGCCTGATCCAGGCATTCCAGGCGGTCTCGAATGCGAGCCCCGCGGAGCGCGCCGACCTGCTGGCGGCGTCGATCTCGGTGGCGATGAACACCACCGCCTTCGGCCTGATCGTCGCGATCCCGCTGCTGCTGGTGCACTCGGTGCTGCAGTCGAAGACGACGTCCATCGTGGACAGCCTCGAGATGGCGTCGGTGAAGTTCCTGAACACGGTCGTGGAGCGCCGGCCGGGGGCTGCGTGAGCGTCACCAGCCGGGCAGCACGACGCCACCGGCGCCGGGAGGCCCCGGAGCTCGCCATCACCGCCTTCATGAACCTGATGGTGGTGCTGGTGCCGTTCCTGCTGATCACGGCCGTGTTCTCGCGCATGACCATCCTCGAGCTGAACCTGCCGAGTTCGAGCCAGTCGCTGCCGGAGACGCCGCAGGCGATCAACCTGGAGATCGTCGTGCGCAAGGACCTGATCGAGGTCGCCGACCGCGGCAGCGGCAGGCTCGGGCCGGTATTCCGCAACACCGAGAAGGGCCCCGATTACGAGGGCGTCGCGAAGTTCCTGGCCGAGGAGATCAAGACGCGGTTCCCGGACCTGGCCGCCGCGACCATCCTGGTCGAGCCGGACATCCCGTACGACGTCGTGGTGCAGGTCATGGACCTCGCGCGGGTGCGGACGGTCACCGACGGCCCGCGCGCCTACCAGGTCGAGCTGTTCCCCGAGATCTCGATCGGCGACGCGCCGATGCTCGATGGCGGGGGAGCCACATGAGCCACTCCTCACGCGCCAAGCGCATGGCCCGCCATCACGCGCGCAAGAAGCCCGCGTCGCTCTCGCTGGTGTCGCTGATGGACATCTTCACGATCCTGGTGTTCTTCCTGCTGGTGAACTCGGCCGAGATCCAGACGCTCGAGCCGCCGAAGTCGCTCACGCTCCCCGAATCGGTGGCGCAGGACAAGCCGCGCGAGACCGTGATCGTGCTGGTGACCGGCGACACCGTCTTCGTGCAGGACCAGCCGGTCGTCAGCGTGGCCGACGTGGACCGCGCCGACGGCGTGATCATCGCGCCGCTGAAACGCGCGCTGGCGCGCCAGGAAGACCGCAGGCTGGTGCAGGCGGCGGCGACCGACCCGAGCGCGCGCGAGGTCACCATCCTCGGCGACAAGGACGTGCCCTACCGCGTGCTGAAGAAGGTCATGGCCACCTGCACGGAGGCGGACTTCGGCAAGCTGTCGCTGGCCGTCGTGCAGAAGGAGGAAGCGATGCACGTGACCGGCGTGGTGGAAGGCTGAGGCGGGGGTTCGCATGCCGGCTGTCATCACCTTCTTCTACCGGACCTTCGAGCTCCCCTGGGACGTGGACCCGGAGGAGCGCGACCGTTTCCGCAAGATGTGGCGGACTGCGCTCGGCATCGTGCTGCTGTTCTCGATCGCGATGCCCTGGCTGCCCGTGCCGGAACGTCCTTTCGACGTGCCGCCGCCGATCCCGCCGCGCATCGCACAACTGGTGCTCGAGCGGGCGACGCCTCCGCCGCCGCCGCCCCCGCCGCAGCCAGAGAGGACCGAGACGCCGAAGCCCGAGCAGAAGCCGGTGCCGAGGCCGGAATCCGACCTCGCGCGCACCCAGAACGCGCGCCGCAAGGCCTCGCAGGCGGGCCTGCTGCCCTTCGTCGACCAGCTCGCCGACCTGCGCGACCAGTTCGACGTCAAGAAGGACGACCTCAAGCCGCTCGCGAGCGCGAAGGGGGAGGGCGACACGCCGCGCGCCGAGCGCGCCCTGATCACCGCCCGCACCGGCACGCTGACCGGCGGGATCAACACCGCGGGCGTCAGCCGCGGCTTCGGTGCAGGCTCAGGCACGCTCGACGGCCATGGCACGACGCGCATGCAGGTGCCGTTCGGCGGGTCCGGGTCGGGCAATGCGCTGGCCGGCGGCGGCGGCGACAACGTCAGCCGCAGCGGCGGCGGCAAGAAGGCCTCGCGCAGCCAGGAGGAGATCGAGCTGGTCTTCGACCGCAACAAGGCGGCGATCTACGCGCTCTACAACCGCGCGCTCCGGGACAACCCGGCGCTGCTCGGCAAGGTCGTGTTCGAGCTGACCATCGCGCCCTGGGGAGAGGTCACGGACTGCCGCATCGTTTCGAGCGAGCTCAAGGATCCCGAGCTCGAGCGCAAGCTGGTCGCCCGCATCCGCATGTTCCGCTTCGCCGACAAGGACGTCGAGGCGATGACCACGACCAAGCCGATCGAGTTCTTCCCGGCCTGAATACGGCCTGAAAACCGCCTTGATCCACGTCAAGGCGACAGCTTCGCCGCTCGTCTAGAATTCCCTGGCCGTGAACGGCGAGGCGCATCCGCGCGTCGCCACGGCCGACGGGAGACCGATCATGACTGCAGACAGCACCCGCCCGCTTCGCACGCTGGCGCTCTCCATCGCGGTGGTTTTCGCGATCGTCGCGATCGTCGCCGTGGCGAACGCCGCCGATCCGGTGGCCGTGCACCGCGCCGAGGCCGCCGCCGGCGGCAAGCCCGCGGCCGCGCAGATGCAGGCCGGCGAGAAGGCCTACCAGTCGGCCTGCATGGCCTGCCACCAGCCGAACGGCAAGGGGCTGCCCGGCGCGTTCCCGCCGCTCGCAGGCTCCGATTACCTGAAGGCCGACAAGCACCGCGCGATCAAGAATGTCCTGCAGGGCCTGACCGGCCCGGTGGTCGTGAACGGCGTCAGCTACAACTCGGTGATGCCGCCGATGTCGCAGCTCTCCGACGCCGACATCGCGAATGCACTGACCTATGCGCTGAATTCCTGGGGCAACGCCTGGGGCGTGGTGTCGCCGGCGGAGGTTGCGGCGGTGCGCGCGGGCCCGAAGCCCAGGCAGACCGCACAGTCGCCGACCGAGCACCCGGCCACCTCGGTGGCCGAGCTCAAGTACCAGGGCGCGCCGTCCGCGGTCGGCGAGGCCGCCAAGGACATCGAGATGGTGGTCTCGCCGGGCGCGCCCACGATGTCGAAGCCCGAGTTCGAGCGCGCCAAGCAGATCTACTTCGAGCGTTGCGCCGGCTGCCACGGCGTGCTGCGCAAGGGCGCGACCGGCAAGCCGCTGACGCCCGAGATCACCCAGGCCAAGGGCACCGACTACCTGAAGGTGTTCATCAACTACGGCTCGCCGGCCGGCATGCCCAATTGGGGCAGCTCGGGCGAGATGTCGCCGGAGGACGTGGACATCATGGCGCGCTACGTGCAGCACGTGCCGCCGATGCCTCCCGAGTACGGGCTGAAGGAAATGCGCGACAGCTGGAAGGTGTTCGTGCCGCCGGCCGAACGCCCGAAGCGCAAGATGAACCCGTACAACATCGACAACGTCTTCTCGGTCACGCTGCGCGATTCCGGCGAGGTGGCGCTGATCGACGGCGACACCAAGCAGATCATCAACATCCTGCGCACCGGCTACGCGGTGCACATCTCCCGCATGTCGCACTCGGGCCGCTACGTCTACACGGTCGGCCGTGATGCCAAGGTGGACCTGATCGACCTGTGGATGGAGACGCCGGCCATCGTCGCCGAGATCAAGCTCGGACTGGAGGCGCGTTCGGTCGAGACTTCGAAGTTCAAGGGCTACGAGGACCGCTACGCCATCGGCGGCACCTACTGGCCGCCGCAGTTCGTGGTCATGGACGGCGAGACGCTCGAGCCGCTCAAGATCATGTCGACGCGCGGCATGACCGTGGACACGCAGGAATACCACCCCGAGCCGCGCGTGGCTGCGATCGTGGCCTCGCACGAGCATCCGGAGTGGATCGTCAACGTCAAGGAAACCGGGCAGATCCTGCTGGTGAACTACGGCGACGTCGACAACCTGCAGGTGACCCAGATCGGCGCTGCGCGCTTCCTGCACGACGGCGGCTGGGACCGGACGCTGCGTTACTTCCTGACTGCGGCCAACCAGTCGGACAAGATCGCGGTGGTGGACTCGAAGGAGCGCAAGCTGGCGGCACTCGTGGACGTGGACAAGATCCCGCATCCCGGGCGTGGCGCGAACATCGAGGACCCCGAGTTCGGGCCGGCCTGGATCACGAGCGCGCTCGGCAACGAGAAGATCACCTTCCTGGGCACCGACCCGGACAAGCACCCGGATCACGCGTGGAAGGTCGTGCGCGTGCTGAAGGGGCAGGGCGGCGGCTCGCTATTCGTGAAGACCCACCCGCACTCGACCAACCTGTGGGTGGACACGCCGCTCAACCCGGACCCGAAGATCAGCCAGAGCGTCGCGGTGTTCGACGTGCGCAAGCCCGAGGCGGGCTACGAGGTGCTGCCGATCGCCGATTGGGCGAACCTCGGCGAGGGTCCGAAGCGGGTGGTTCAGCCCGAGTACAACAAGGCGGGCGACGAGGTCTGGTTCTCGGTCTGGAACGGCATGAACCAGCAGTCGGCGCTGGTCGTCGTGGACGACAGGACGCGCAAGCTGAAAGCCGTCATCAAGGACCCGCGCCTGGTGACGCCGACCGGCAAGTTCAACGTCTACAACACGCAGCACGACATCTACTGAGGCGCCCGCGCCTCAGTCGATGGTCGCGCTGACGGTCACGGCGAAATTGCGGCCGGGCTCCCGGTAGAGCGGCAGCAGCGGATCCCCGGGGGCCCGGCCACGCACCGTCGCCCACTCGTAATGGCGGCTGTCGCCGAGGTTGAAGATCCCCAGGCTCGCGGTCACGCGCTGGTGCGGGCGCCATTGCAGTCGCAGGTCGACGACGCTGTAACCGCCCGGCCGGTACAAGGGTGCCGCGGCCTCGTCCACGTCGTGCTTGGCGGCGACGACCGTCAGGTCGAGCCCAAGGCCCACGAGTCCGGAGGGCGTCTCGTAATGGATGCCGAGGGTGCCGCGCGGCGGATCGACGCTGTTGATCGGCAGCTTGCGCACCGTGTCTTCCCCGCTGGTGACGGCAGCCGAGAGCCTGGCGCTGAATCCCTCGAGCGACTCCCGCCATGCGCCCAGGTCGATGCCGAGCGCCGCCTCCGCGCCCGTGATCTCGGCGCGTGCGAGATTGCGCGACTGGAACAGCGTCGTGCCGGTGCCCGGCTCGACGCCGATGTTGACACGCGACTCGATGAAATCGCGGTAGCGGCTGCCGTAGACGCTGGCGCTGCCCGAAACGACCGCGCCCGAGAAGCGCAGGCCCAGTTCCAGGCTGTCGCTGCGTTCCGGCTCGAGGTCGGGATTGGGAATCGCGCGCGTGTTGAATTGCGGCAGGTCGAGGCCGATGTTGACGTCGTCGAACGGCGGCGAACGGAAGCCGTGGGCGTACTGCAAGTAGAGGGAAAGTCCCTGGCGCAGGCGCCAGCCGATGCCGAGTTTCGGCGCTAGCGAGGTCTCCTCGACCGACACCGGAGGCTCGCTGGGATTGTCGGCCGCATACATCGGGTCGACCACGGGCGTGAGGCGGTACCAGTCGGCGCGCAGGGCGGGCGTCACCGACCAGCGGCCATTCCCGGGGCGCCATTCGTCTTGCAGGTAGACTCCGCCCTCGCGGATACGCGAAATCGGGAAATCGCGCACCGGCAACACCTCGCCGAGGATGGTCGAGCTGGAGGCGCCGGTGTCCAGGTTGGTCTGCAAGCCATCGCGGCGCTCGACGACGCGCGTCTCGGTGTACTCCAGGCCGCCCAGCAGGCGGTGCGGACCGGAGGCGGTCTCGAAGGCGCGGGCGAGCGTCAGTTCCGCCCCCGCCGCCCGCTCGCGATAGTGGAATTCGCGCTCGATCGCGAACGGCGGCGTCGCGGGGGGCGCGGCACGGCGCTCTTCCTGCGTGTACTGGCGCACGACCGACTCGTTCCAGTACAGGCGCCAGCGGCCGTCATCCAGGGCGCCGGTCGCGCCCAGTTGCTGGTCCAGCAGCATGCCCCAGCTCTCGGTCCGGTCGTCGCCCTGGAGGCGGATCGTGTTCGCAAAGCGCCCGCCCGACAGTTCGAGCGCGTCCACGTCCGTGAGCGCATGGTCGCTGTTCCAGGACAGGGAGAGCCGCAGCGGCCGTCCGGAGACCGTTGCGACCGCGCGCGCCAGCAGCGCATCGGAGGAATAGTCGCGCGGATTGGGCCGCGGCAGGCCGCCGGCGTGATCGAGTTCGCCGCCCTCGCGGCGCGCGAAAGCCAGCAGCCCCTCGACCTGTCCCGCGCGCAGCGCGCCGGTAAGTCCCGCGAATGTCGAGCCGTCGTCGCTGGCGTGGCCGGCGCGCGCGCGCAGCGCGGCGTCCGCGCCGTCGCCCAGCAGGTCGGCCGGATCGAAGGTCGTGATGGCGAGGACACCCGCGATGGCGTCGCTGCCGTACAGGGCCGAGGCCGGGCCGCGCAGCAGCTCGATCCGCTCGACGATTTCGAGGTCCGCGAACTGCCGGCCCGTGTTCGAGAAGCTGCCGACCACGAAGCTCCTGGCGCCCGGAACGCCGTCGGTCTCGACCAGCACGCGGTTGCCGCCGAGGCCGCGCACGATGATGCCGCCGCCGCCGAAACGCTGCGGATCGCGGGGCACGGAAATCCCGGGCTCGCGGACCAGCGCATCGTGCAGGTCGAAGGCGAGGGCAGCCTCGATTTCCGCGGCGGTGACGACCGAGACGGCAGCCGCCGCGTCCGCGAGCGGCTGCGGCAGCTTGCCGACGACGGTGACGGTCTCGAGCTGCTGCAGCGGCCCTGCGGCCACGGCGGGCGCCGCCGCCAGCAGCAGCGCAGGCAGGGCGCGGAGTGTCGCGCGCGGCCGCGACCCGCTAACATGCGGCTCCCGCGTCAGGAGGGCAGGCCGTGGAGATCGCGAAGAACCGGGTCGTTTCATTCCACTACACGCTGCGCGACGAGCAGGGCCAGGTGCTCGACGCCTCGGGCGAGCGCGGGCCGATGAGCTACCTGCACGGCAAGAACAACATCATCCCGGGCCTCGAGCAGGCGCTCGCCGGCAAGTCGGCCGGCGACAAGGTCGAGGTCACTGTGCCGCCCGAGCAGGGTTACGGGCCGCGCAGCGATGCGCTGGTGCAGATCGTGCCGCGCTCCAAGTTCACGGAGGGCGCGGAACTCGCGCCCGGCATGCAAGTGCGGGCATCGGGCCCGCGCGGCGCGCGCCTGGTCACGGTGGTGCGCGTCGAGCGCGACTTCGTGACGGTGGATGCGAATCACCCGCTGGCCGGGCGGACGCTGTGCTTCAGCGTCGAGATTGCGGAGGTGCGCAAGGCGACGCACGAGGAGATCGCGCACGGTCACGTGCACGGGCCGGGCGGCCACCACCACTAGGCGGGAGCCCGGACCGGATCGAGTTCCAGCACGAACAGCCACACCGGTTCGCGGTTGTTGGCCTTGGGCGGCAGTTCCAGGATGTCCGCGAGCCGATACTGGCCCTTGCCCCACTTGAAGAACAGGTAGGGCATGCACATCGGGTGCGCGCCGAACGGATCCATCTCGGAGGCGCCGGCCGCGGAGTGGCGCATGGTGTGCTCGATGTAGATCACACCGGCGGGCGCCAGCTGCTTGGCCCAGGCGGCGAGCGCCTGGTCCGGGCGCATCGCCTGGTCGAGCGAGTTGGTGTAGACGAAATCGAACTTGCCGGCCCAGTCCGGGTTTTCCTCGTGGAAGTCCCAGACGACCATGTGCGGGAACTGCGTGGCGGTCTCCGAGATGTCGGTGCCGATGACTTCGGCGCCGGTCAGGCGGGCGAGGGCCTCGACCTCCCAGCCGTTGCGCGCGCCATGGCAGATGCCTGCGCGCGGCGCGGGAATGCGGCCCTTCAGGTGCCCGGCGAGGCTCTGCAGCGTGCTGTCGTCGGCCCAGACCTCCTCGAGCTTGCGCCGGTTGTGGAACACCTGCGTGGCGCGGTACTGCTCGTAGCCGCCCTCGTAGTCGTGCAGGTAAACGAGGTCCTTGGCATGGCGTTTCGCGACGCGAAAGCCGGTGGGCGTCCGCACCGTGGTGTAGCCGAATGGCCGTACCAGGGCCCGGGTGATTTCGCGCAACAGCATGAAGGCTAGCGTAGCCGAGGGCCGCGGTAGAATGCATCCCCGGACCAGCCGAGGCCTTCCTTGAGCGACGCCGAGATCCCGAAGACGACGCCCTGGGACGTCGTCGAGCTCTGGTACCTGCGCCTGGCGGCGGGCGGGCTGGTGCCGGCGCGCTGGTACCGGCCGGCCGTGCCGCCGGAGCCGGCGCGCGCGGCGAAGCGCGGCTTCCTGGCCCTCGAGATCGTCAGCCACTGCTGGCGCTACGCGCCGCTGCTCGCCTACCAGCTCAGTTCGCTGGTGTTGCACCCGCCGTCGCGCCTCGCGGTCACCATGACCGTGTTCCACGCGACCGAGGACGAGGGCACCGTGGCGCTGCTCGCCGATTTCGGCGCCCGCCGCGTGCCGAACGTGAACTGGAACTGGCGCGCGCTCGACCGCGGCCGGCTGTTCCGGCGCGGCATCGGCCGCAACCTGGCCGCGCGCGAGACCGCCGCCGACTGGGTCTGGTTCACGGACTGCGACCTGCTGTTCCGGGACGGCTGCCTCGACGCCCTCGCCGACGCGCTGCAGGGGCGTCGCGACGCGCTGGTGTTCCCGCGCGAGGAAGCGGTCTCGGGACTGCTGCCAGCGGACGACCCGCTGCTCGAGCGCGGACGCGCGGGACCGATGCCGGTGGACATCGACCCGGCACGCTTCGAGCGGCAGTTGCGGGACCGCGCAACCGGCCCGCTGCAGATCGCGCACGGCGACGTCGCACGGGCCAATGGCTACTGCGGGCAGTTGCGCGTGTACCAGAAGCCGTCGCCGGTCTGGACCAAGTGCACCGAGGACCGCGCCTTCCGCTGGCTGCTCGGCACCCAGGGCATACCGATCGACGTGCCGGGCGTGTACCGGATCCGGCACGCGAGCAAGGGCCGCTACCGGGAGCGGAGCCTGTCCGGGCGCCTGCGCGCTGCGATCCGCCGCCGGTTCGACAGGTCCCGGACACCGGATTAAGCTGCACCCCTTTCAGACCGGGCGTGCGCGCGAGGAAAGTGTTTTCATGAGGTTGCTGGCCTTCCTGAGGCGCCTGGAGAGCCGCCGCCGCGACCGCAAGCGACGGCCGGAGGTGACGGCTTTCGACGAGTGCGTCGCGAAGCTCGGGCCTGGCGACATCGCGATCGACTGCGGCGCAAACGTCGGCAAGTTCACCGTGCCGATGGCGAAATCCGGCGCCACCGTCTATGCCTTCGAGCCGAATCCCGACGCGTACGCGGAGCTGGTGCGGGCGACGGCAGCGTATCCCAACGTCAAGGCGCTGCAGGCGGCCGCCACGACCGCGGCCGGTCCGGTCAAGCTCTTCCTGCACCGCTACTCGGAGGATGATCCGGTGCATTTCTCCTCCGGCTCGACGCTGGTCGCCGGCAAGCGCAACGTGCGGGAAGACCACTACACGATGGTCGAGGGCGTCCCGTTCGCCGAGTTCGTGCGCGACCTGGGCAGGCGGGTCCGGCTGCTGAAGATGGACATCGAAGGCGCCGAGGTCGCGATCCTCAACCGCCTGCTCGACGAGGGACTGCACGAGAAGATCGACCAGGTCTTCGTCGAGGTCCACGACCGGCAGAACAAGTCGCTGGCGGAGCCGACGCGGCTGCTGCGCGAGCGGCTCGCCGCGCTCGGCGCCGGCCACATCCGGCTGGACTGGCGTTGAGCGTGAAGCCGGAGTCCGCGCCGCGGCTGCCGCGGGTCGTGCAGATCGGGTTCAACAAATGCGGCACGCGCAGCTTCCAGCGCCTGTTCGAGGCAGCGGGACATCGCGTCGTCCAGCACAAGATCCGCCGGCCGTTCCGGCGCAGCCGCAAGGCCGCGTACCTGATCCAGCAGAACCTGCGCGCCGGCCGGCCGGTGTTCGCGGGGATGGAGGACTACGTGCTCTATGCCGGCCTGATCCACCAGACCGAGACCGAGAGTTTCGAGGCCATTCGCCATTTCCGCGAGATGCTGCGCGACTATCCGGACACGATCCTGATCCTCAATACGCGCAACCGCGAGGACTGGATCCGTTCGCGCCTCGGGCACGGGCGCGGCGAGCTGCTGCGGCGCGTCATGCGCCAGCGCGGGGTCGGGACGGCGGAGCAGGTCGCGGACCTCTGGCGCCGGGAGTGGGACGAGCACCACGCCGACGTGCGGGAGGCGATGAAGGACCGGCCGGGGCAGTTGATCGAGTTCAACCTCGACAGCGATCCGGTGCAGAAGCTCATCGACCGCTTGCCCGGCTATGGCCTCAGGGCCGGGGACTGGGGCGACGTCGGGCGCACGCGCGGCGTGTGGGAACACCCGCTGCTGAAACGGTTCAAGCGCTGGTGGGCGCACGCCCGCTTCCGGCCGGAGACCTGAGACGCCCGTGATCGAGCGGCACAAGGTCCAGTTCCCGGTCAAGGAAGCCGCGCTGCGCGAGGACGTGCATGCGCTCGGCGGCCTGGTCGGCGAGGTCCTGCTGGACCAGGGCGGCCGGCATCTCTTCGACCTGGTCGAGGGCGACCGGGTGGCGGCGATCCGTCGCCGGGGCGGCGTCCCGGAGAGCGCCGTGGAGCTCGCGGTGCGCACGGCCGACCGGCCGGCCGCGGAGGCGCGCGACCTGATCCGCGCCTTCAGCAAGTGGTTCGAGGTCGTGAATCTCGCCGAGCGCGTGCACCGCGTGCGGCGCCGGCGCGAGTACCTGTCGGGCAGCGACCGTCCGCAGCCGGGCGGCATCGGCGACTGCCTCTACCGCCTGAAGGCGGCGGGGCTGGACGCGGACCAGGTCCATCAGCTGCTGTCCGCGGTGACCATCTATCCGGTCTTCACCGCCCACCCGACCGAGTCCACGCGCCGCACCATGCTGCGCAAGAACCAGCAGATCGCCGACCTCATGATCGAGCGGCTGGACCCGACCCTGACGCCCGCCGAGCGGCGCGCGGCCTGGGAACGGATCCGCATGGAGGTGACCTCGGGCTGGCAGACCGAGGCGCACCCGCACGAGCGCCTGACGGTCGCCGACGAGCGCGAGCACGTGCTGTTCTACCTCGCGGAGGTCATCTACCGCGTGGTGCCCGCGCTCTACGAGGAGATTGCGCAGTGGATGCACACGGTCTTCGGCGCGCCGCCCGAACCCGGCCGGTTGCCGCTGATCCTGCGCTTCGGCAGCTGGGTCGGCGGCGACATGGACGGCAACACGGAGGTGCACGCCAAGGCCATCCGCGAGACGCTGCACCGGCAGCAGCAGCGCGTGATCTCGCTCTATTTCGACGAGTGCCGCCGGCTCGCGGGCCAGCTGTCGCAGAGCGCGGGCCGCGTCGGCGTGAGCCGCGAGCTCGAGGCGCGCATCGCGGAATACGACATCCTGCTGCCCAAGGCGCGCGAGGCGGCCTCGAGCCGTCACGATCGCATGCCGTACCGCATCTTCCTGGCGCAGGTCGCCGAGCGGCTGCGCACGACCTACGATGGCCGGCCCAATCACTACGAGTCGGCGGAACAGTTCATCGGCGACATCGGGCTGATCGCGGCCAGCCTGTCCGCCAATCTCGGCCGGCACGCCGGGCTGTTCCCGGTCGAGCGGCTGCTGTGCCGCGCGCGCACCTTCGGCTTCCACCTCGCGACACTGGACGTGCGCCAGCACGCCAGCGTGCACCGCGATGTCGTGCGCCAGGGCCTGGCGCG
This sequence comes from uncultured Steroidobacteraceae bacterium, assembly GCA_964649205.1. Lineage (GTDB taxonomy): Bacteria > Pseudomonadota > Gammaproteobacteria > Steroidobacterales > Steroidobacteraceae > SCUD01. The sequence continues at coordinate 2,467 of CAZYPM010000020.1, read as the reverse complement.
GCCGGACTGGTACGGCACCAAGTCCTCGCTGCGGACCCGGGTCCTGTGCGAGTCGCTCAGCCGCGACCTCGGGCCGGCGGGAACCTTCGACGCTGTCGGGCGGCGCACGCTCGCGGTGTTCGAGGCGATGATGCAGGGCCGCTACCGCTACGGCGAACGGGCGGTCGGCGACTACGTCGTGAGCGGCACCGAGGCGGCGGACGACGTGCTGTCGGTGCTGCTGCTCGCGCGCTGGGCGAACATCACCGACCGTGACGCGGGCGAGGTGCCGCTCGACGTGGTACCGCAGGTCGAGAGCGTCGGGGCGCTCGAGGGCGCCGGCCCGCTGCTGTCCACGCTGCTCGCCGAGCCGAGCTACCGCCGTCACCTGGCGGCGCGCGGCGGGCGCCAGACGGTGCTCATCGGCTACTCCGAGAGCAACCGCGCGAGCGGGATCGCCGCTTCGCGTCATGCGATCTATCAGGCACAGGTCGAGCTCGTGAATGCGGCGGCCGAGGCCGGCGTCGACCTCACGCTCTTCTACGGGCGCGGAGGCACGACCAGCCGCGGCGGCAGCCCGCTCGACCGCCTGGTGCAGAATGCGCCGCCCGGGGCGACCCGCGGCCGGCTGCGGGCGACCGAGCAGGGCGAGGGCATCAGCAATTCCTACGGCCTGCGCCGCATCGCGCTGCGCACCTTCGAGAAGGCGGTCAACGCCGTGCTGCTCGACCGCTTCGAGGCGCCGCAGGCGCCCGGCCAGGCCGGCGAGCTGCAGGCGGTCATGCGGGCGGTGGCGGACGGCAGCCGCACGCGCTATCGCGCGCTGGTGTACGAGCGGCCGGACTTCCTGCAGTTCTTCCGCGACGTCACGCCGATCGACGTGATCGAGCGCATGCAGATCGGCGGGCGCTCGGCGCACCGCGAGGGCACCGGCATCGAGGCGCTGCGCACCGTGCCCTGGATCTACGCCTGGATGCAGTGCCGCTACGCGCTGCCCGGCTGGTACGGCATCGGCAGCGGCCTCGATGTGGCCGCGCGCGAACTGGGCGCGCAGCGGCTCGCCAAGGCCTGGGCCGCATGGCCGTTCCTCGCCAACCTGCTGGACGACGTCGAGATGGACCTGGTGCGCGCCGACCTCGAGATCGCCGCGCAGTACGACGGCCTGGCGACGGCGGACGCCTCGGCGATCGCCGGCGAGATCCGGCGCGAGCACGCGCTGGCGGTGCGCTGGATCACCTGGATCAAGGGCGAGGTGGACCTGCTCGACAGCCGCCCGCAGATGCAGCGCTCGACGCTGCTGCGCGCGCCGTACCTGGATCCGGTGCACCTGATGCAGGTGGACCTGCTGCGCCGCTGGCGCGCGGGCGGCCGCATGGATCGCGACATCTTCGAGGCGCTGCTGGCGAGCGTGTCGGCGATCGCGCTCGGCCTGCAGGCCACGGGCTGAGGACGGAAGGGGGCGGCATGGGCGAACTGATGGCACTCGGCGACCCGCAGCGCAGCGTGTGCGTGTACTGCGCCTCGAGCGCCGCCTGCGAACCGCAGTACCACGAGGTCGCGCGGCGCCTGGGCGCGCTGCTGGCCGGCGCGGGCTGGACCGTGGTCTACGGCGGCGGGCGCTCGGGCTCGATGGGCGCACTGGCGGAAGGCGCGCTGGGGGCGGGCGGGCGCGTGGTCGGCGTGATCCCGAAATTCATGATCGACCTCGAGTGGGGCAACGACGACCTGTCGGAGCTGCACGTGGTCGAGGACATGCGCACGCGCAAGCACGAGATGCTGACCCGCGCCGGAGCGGTGGTGGCGCTCGCCGGCGGCACCGGCACGCTCGAGGAGCTGTTCGAGGCGATCACGCTCAAGCGCCTCGGGCTGTTCCTCGGCCCGATCGTGATCGTCAATACCGCCGGCTACTACGACCCGCTGCTGGCGCAGCTGGCCGCTGCGATCGACGGCCGTTTCATGGACGCGCGCCACGACCGGATGTGGACCGTGGTCGCCCAGGCTGAGGACGTGTTGCCGGCGATCGGTCGCTCGCCGCAGTGGGACGCCGCCAACCGCGATTTCGCGGTGGCGCGCTGATCCGGTAAAATCGGCGCATGAGCAACGAACACCCCGGCGAGCCGCACATGAATGCGGACGCCCTGTACCGCGAGGACGTCTTCACCGACCAGCGTGTCGGCACCGTGCGCAGGCTGGTGCCGGTCCGCGCTGACGGCAGCGACGACGCCTCGCGCCCGGTCCTCTTCATCGGCCAGGCGACGGTCATGACCCCGATGGGCTCGCTGCCGCTGTCGTTCGAGCTTGACGCCACCGATCTGGCGGGCGCAGTCGCGCGCTTCGGCGCGGCGGCGCAGCAGGCGATCGAGGACGCGGCCCGCGAACTGCAGGAATTGCGCCGCCAGGCCGCTTCGTCGATCGTGATCCCGGAGACCGGCTCCGCCACCCTCAAGGGCATGGGCGGAAAGGGCGGCCTCCAGCTGCCGTAAATAAA
>CAZYPM010000019.1:15406-18394 GCA_964649205.1 uncultured Steroidobacteraceae bacterium | reverse complement strand
GTCGGTGTTCTCGTCGCCACCGCCCTCGTCGCCGCCGCCTTCGTCGGTCGAGCCGCACTCCAGCGGGTCTTCGCTGCAGGCGAGCGGCGTCCACTGGGCCCCGCTGCCGGGCGGCAGTCCGTCGATCGCCGGCCCCGAATAGCGGTTGTTGCCGGACTTGATGAAGACCGCCAGGACCTCGCCTGTCGGGCAAGTGAAAAACCCGGAGTACGGGTCGATCAGCCCCTCGTAGGTGCCGTCGTCGAGTTCGTCATACTTGACGAAGTACGACCCCGACTCGTCGCCGCATTGCACGACCACGTTCGACAGTTCCTTGGTCGAACAGGCGCGCACCGCTCCGGTATCCTCGAGGCAGGCGTCAGTCTCGGCGACGCTCGGCGCCGCAATTGCGCCCTGCATCGCGAGCGCGCAGACGGTGCCTGCAGTCGCGATACAGGGCCATGAGGCCCGCGGAATCAACCTGGATTTGTTCATGACTGGTCCTCCGCTCCATCGGATGCGCGCAATCGCGCGCGGTGCGGCGACGCAAAGGCCGGAGGATCGTCGGCAACCCCGCTGTCATGGACGTTTCCGTCGGTAGACCGGTGGCTTTGCGTCCCCGGCTTTCGCCGGGTTTGCCTTTGTCAACGCGGGGGATGGTGGTCGCCGTGGCGGGCGCCGTCAATGCATTGTTGACAGAACTTCCGCGCGCACGACGAACGGTCGGAAAAAGGTGTCAGACACCTTTTCCCGGCGCCCTGCTAGCGGACGCGGTGCCAGCTGCGGGTCGGGGGCTCGCGCCGGTTCCAGCCCCAGTAGGGATGCCGTTCGAGCAGCCGGCGGTTGCGGAACACGAACACCAGGACCGCGCCCGCGACGAAGCCGCCGGCGTGCGCCCAGAACGCGACGCCGCCGCCCTTCATGCCGAGCGTGCCGACGCCGCTCAGCAGCTGCAGTGCGAACCAGTAGCCGAGCATCAGGAAGGCGGGCACGGCGATCGTGTTGACGTAGAAGCCGAGCACCACCAGCAGGTGCACGTGCACGCGCGGATAGAGCAGCACATAGGCGCCCATCACGCCGCCGATCGCGCCGGAGGCCCCGACCATCGGGATCCCCGAGCGCGGATCGGTCGCGACCTGCGCCAGCGCGGCCGCCACCCCGCACAGCAGGTAGAACACGACGAAGCGGACGTGGCCCATCGCGTCCTCGACGTTGTTGCCGAAGATCCAGAGGAACCACATGTTGCCGATCAGGTGCAGCCAGCCGCCGTGCAGGAACATCGAGGAGAGGACCGAGTGCCAGGAGGCCTCCGCCGGCACGAGGCCTAGCCCGAGGACCGATGCGGAGAGCGCGGGCTCGGTGCCGAGCCCCTGGAGCAGCACCCAGCAAAGCACGTTCGCGACGATCAGTCCGATCGTCGCGAAGGGCGTCAGGAAATGCGGGTTGTCATCCCGGATCGGGAACATCCGCCCGATTGTACGGATGCTCCCGGCGGGGCGCCGGGTCGCGGATTCGGGGATTCGCCGTCAGTGCCGGTGCGTCGGGGGGAGGACGCTGCGACCGGTTCAGACGACAGTGACGGCGAATCTCCGAATCCGCGACCCGGTGTGGTTCCGGCGGCTCACGTCTCGAGACGCCGGGCCGTGACCACCACCTCGGGCAGGACGTACGCGGGCTCGAAACCCAGGATGTCCCGCTCGTACACCACGCGCTGGTCGAGCGCGAGCCCGTTGCTGACCACGGCGGCGAGCGTGGCGACCAGCAGCGCCGCGAGCCCCGTGTTGCGAAAGATCGAATACGCCTTCATTGCCTTGCTCCTTTGCTTGCGTGTTGCGGAAGGCCCATGCCTTCCATCAATGCTCGGACGGGACTGTGGACTTCACGGCCGCCCCGAACAAACGGCCTTTCTGATTCCCCGTTAAGGGAAACTTGATCACCTTGGCGGGGGCCGGCACCGGCTGCAGCGCCGGCTCGAAGCGCCGGCCGGCGATCAGCTCGGCATGACGCCGTTCGCCTTCCGCCAGCAGGTCCAGGAACCCCAGGAAACCCTGCAGATGTCCGCTCATGTCTTTTGCTCCTTTTTCCTTGGGGACGGGCACCGCGCCTGTCCCTCCGTGGGCTAGACTCTGCGGCTACGGCGTTTGGCGAACAAACGCATAATCTCAACCTCGATTAAGGGAAACTTTCGTGCCCGCCTCGGCCTATGGACGCTTGCCGCTCAATGCCTTGCGCGTGTTCGAGGCCGTCGCCACGCGCCTGTCCTTCGCCGAGGCGGCCGAGGCCCTGAACGTCACGCCGGCGGCCGTCTCGCAGCAGATCAAGGCGCTCGAGGAATACCTGCAGGTCCCGGTGCTGCGCCGGAGCGGCCGCAAGGTCGAGCTGACGCCGGAAGGCGCGAAATTGCTGCCCGGCGTGCAGGCAGGGCTGGACTCGCTGGTCGCGGTGCTGCGCGAAGCACGCCTGATGCGCGCCGGCGGCGTCGTGAATGTCAGCACGCTCTCCTCGCTCATGCAGAAATGGCTGACGCCGCGGCTGCACCGCCTGCACGCGAAGTTTCCGGACCTGCAGGTGGACTGGCACACCTCGCGCGAGGCGGTGGACTTCGGGCGCAGCGACTTCCACGCGGCGGTGCGCCTCGGCCAGAACGTCATCGCCGGCCTCGAGTACGAGCACCTGATGGACGAGTGGCTGGTCGTGGTCGCCTCGCCGGCGCTCTACAAGAAGCACGGCTCGATCGACGAGCGCGAGACGCTCAAGGGCATCCCGATGCTGCAGGCGAAAGACGAGCCCTGGTCGCGGTTCGAGAAGAGCGCGGCGCCGACGCCCTGGCCCGCCGGGCCGACCATCATCGACGACTCGGTGAGCGTGCTCACCGCCGTGCTGGAAGGGCTGGGCTATGCGCCGGCGCGCTGGTCCATCGCCGCGCACGACCTGCTGGCCGGACGCCTGGTGCTCGCGAGCCGCACGATCGTGCCGTCGCGCTTCCGTTACTCTTTCGTCTGCCCGCCC
>CAZYPM010000019.1:9488-15306 GCA_964649205.1 uncultured Steroidobacteraceae bacterium | reverse complement strand
TAGAATCGGCGGGTGGGGAAGCGCGGAAAGCTGTACGTCATCGCGGCGCCGTCGGGCGGCGGCAAGACCAGCCTGCTGCAGGCGCTGATGAAGAAGCGGCCGGCATTGCGGTTTTCCGTCTCCTGCACCACACGGAAGCCTCGCACACACGAGCAGGACGGCCGCGACTATCACTTCATCGCGCGCGCGGAATTCGAACGGCTAATCGCCGCGGGCGAGTTCGTGGAGCACGCCGACGTTTTCGGCAACCTCTACGGCACGCGCCGCAGCGTGGTCGAAGCCGCGCTCGCAGCAGGACAGGACCTCATCCTCGACATCGACTGGCAGGGCGCGCGCCAGGTCCGCGAGCGCCTGCCGGAGGCGGTGCAGATCTTCATCCTGCCGCCGTCGCGGGCCGAACTCGAACGCCGCCTGCGCGGCCGTGGGACCGACAGCGAGGAGGCCATCGCCCGTCGCCTCGCGGAATCGGTGCTCGAGATGTCGCACTGGCGGGACTTCGATTACGTGATCGTGAACCGGGACTTCGACCAGGCGCTGGGGGAACTCGAGGCGATATTCGACGGCCGTGGCGAAGCGGCCCGCAGCGACCGCCCCGGCCTCGCAGGCCTCGCTACCAGCTTGCTGCAGGGCTGAGACGGGGTCCGGAAAGGCCTAAGCACTTGCCGCCACTTGGCGGCGGCTGCGGATTCGATAGCATGGCCGGAGGAGAGGGAGCACGATCCGATGCCAGCCAAGGACCCGGGCGGAAACAAACCCAAGTCTGACCGCCGCTGGCACGCAGTGTCGGTGAAGCCGGGCCCCGGCGCCTGCGAGGCGGCAAAATCCGGCAAGGACCGCCGCTGGCTGTCGCGGGAGGCGCCGCAGCTGCCCCTGCCGGGCTGCAACTGGCCCAGCCAATGCCGCTGCACCTACCAGCACCACGAGGATCGCCGCACCGGCGGCCGCCGCGCGGAGGACCTGGACGCTTTCGCCAGGCCCGTCGGTGTCACGACCGAGCGCCGCAAGCGCCGGGATCGCAGGCAGCCGAAGGACTAGCCCGGGTCGGGAGCCCGTGCTGGCCGGGACACCCCGCCGTCCGGTATCATTGCCGGTCCAATTCCCTGAAATTACGGTCTTTTCCATGGCCCGCATCACCGTCGAAGACTGCCTGCATACCGTCGACAACCTGTTCGACCTGGTCCTGCTCGCCGCCAAGCGCGCGCGCCGGCTCACGAACGGCGCCGAGGCGCTGGTCGACTGGGAGAACGACAAGCCCACGGTGGTGGCGCTGCGCGAAATCGCGGAAGGCAAGGTCACCATCGACCTGCTGTCCGAGCCGGAGCCCGAGCCGGAGCCGGAGCTGATTCCGGAGAACCCGCTCGACCTCGGCGTGGACTTCCGCGCACCGCAGCTCGGCCTGGGGGACTGACCGCGGGGCGCCCGGGCCCATGAGCTACGCGTCTTCCATCCTCGGGCTGCTGCCGGGCGGAAGACGCGCTCCCGGGATCGCCCAGCTCATTGCGAAGATCGAGGGCTACCTGCCGCCCGACCAGGTCGAGCGGGTGCGCGAGGCCTTCGACTACGCCGAGGTCGCGCATCAGGGCCAGCGCCGCCAGTCCGGCGAGGCCTACATCACCCACCCCGTCGCGGTCGCCGACATCCTGGCCGAGCTGCATCTCGACGGCCCGACGCTGACCGCCGCCATCCTGCACGACGTGGTCGAGGACACGCCCTCCTCGATGGCGGAGGTCGAGCAGAAGTTCGGCAAGGAAGTCGCCGAGATCGTCGACGGCGTGACCAAGCTGGACCAGGTCCAGTTCAAGAGCCGCAAGGAAGCGCAGGCCGAGAGCTTCCGCAAGATGATCCTGGCGATGGTGCGCGACATCCGCGTGATCATGGTCAAGCTCGCCGACCGCACCCACAACATGCGCACGCTCTCGGCGATGCCGCCGGAGAAGCGCCGCGCGGTGGCCCGCGAGACGCTCGACATCTACGCGCCGATCGCCAACCGGCTCGGCATCCACTCGCTGAAACTGGAGCTCGAGGAGCTCGGCTTCCGCACGCTCTACCCGCAGCGCTACCGCGTGATCGAGCGCGAGCTCAAGCGCGCGCGCGGCAACCAGAAGGAGTTCCTGCCGAAGATCGTCAAGGCGCTGCGCCAGGCGCTGGCGAATGCGGGCGTGAACGGCACGGTCGAGGCGCGCGAGAAGCACCTGTTCAGCGTCTACATGAAGATGCGCCGCAAGCACCTGCCGCTCGCGCAGGTGGTGGACGTGTTCGGGGTGCGCATCGTGGTCAAGACCGTGGACGAGTGCTACCGCACGCTCGGCCTCGTGCACGGGCTCTACCGGCCGACGCCGGGGCGCTTCAAGGACTACATCGCGATCCCGCGCGTCAACGGCTACCAGTCGCTGCACACCACGCTGTTCGGCCCCAACGGCATCCCGCTGGAAGTGCAGATCCGGACCGTCGACATGCACCGCATGGCCGAGTCCGGCATCGCCGCGCACTGGCAGTACAAGACCGGCGACGCCGACGGCGCCGTGCAGCAGGCGCGCGCGGCCGAGTGGCTCAAGGGGGTCATGGAACTGCACGAGGGATCGGCCGAGGAGCTGCTCGAGAGCGTCAAGGTCGACCTGTTCCCGGACAAGGTCTACGTGTTCACGCCGAAGGGCGACATCATGCGCCTGCCGCGCGGCGCCACCTGCGTGGACTTCGCCTACGCGGTGCACACCGGCGTCGGCCAGCGCTGTGTCGCCGCCAAGGTGGACCGCCGGCTGGTGCCGCTGCGCACGGTGCTGCGCAACGGCCAGACCGTCGAGATCGTCACGGCCAAGGGGGCGCAGCCGAACCCGGCCTGGGCGAGCTTCGTCACGACCGCCAAAGCGCGCTCGGCGATCCGCCAGTACCTGCGCAACCTCAAGCGTGGCGAGGCCGCGGAACTGGGCGGCCGCATGCTGAACCAGGCGCTGGAGGAATTCGAGCTGTCGATCAAGAAGCTCCCGGAGGGGCGCCTCGACGAGGTCGCCCGCTCGCTCGCGCTCAAGGACGGCGCGGAGCTGCTCGAGAAGATCGGCCTCGGCGAGCGGCTCGCGCGCCTGATCGCGCGCCGCCTGCTGCCGGCCGACGACGAGCGCCCGGAGGCCGCGCAGCAGCCGCTGGCGATCGCGGGAACCGAGGGCCTGGTCGTCAGCTACGCGCGCTGCTGCTTCCCGATTCCCTACGACGCGATCGTGGCCTACCTCTCGAGCGGCCGCGGCATCGTCATCCACCGCGAGAACTGCTCGAACGTCGCCGCCTTCGGCAAGCAGCCGGACAAGTGGATCCCCGCGGTGTGGCAGAAGGACCAGCAGCGGCTGTTCACCGCCGGGCTCGCGGTCGAGGTGACGAACCGCATGGGCATCCTGGCGCAGGTCGCGACCCAGATCGCCGCCGAGCAGAGCAACATCAGCCACGTCAATGTCGATTCCTCGCAGGGCGACCAGTCCACCATCCTGTTCGAGGTCCAGGTCAAGGACCGCGCGCACCTGGCGCGACTGATCCGCGCGATCCGCGGCATGAAGGACGTCCTGAAGGTCGAGCGCAGCCTGGCCTGAGGCGGGTCAGGGCCCTCTCCATCCGGCGCGGCTATACTCCGGCGGATTGCCGGGCGGGGGTGCCGTGCCACGGGACAGCCGCAAGATCGCCGCCATCCTGGCGGCGGACGTCGTCGAGTACAGCCGGCTGATGGGCGCCGACGAAACCGGCACGCTTGCGGCACTCAAGTCGCGCCGCGACATCTTCGAGGAACGGGTCCGCGAGTTCGACGGCCGCGTGTTCGGCAGCGTCGGCGACAGCCTGATGGCCGAGTTCGCAAGCGCGGTGAACGCGGTCTCCTGCGCACTCGAGATCCAGCAGCGTGTCGAGGCCAGCCACGCATCGCTGCCGCCGGCCGCGCGCATGCAGCTGCGCGTCGGCGTCAATCTCGGCGACGTCATCGAGGAGAAGGGCTCGGTGTTCGGCGACGCGGTCAACGTCGCCGCGCGGCTGCAGGCGCTCGCCAGGCCCGGTGGCGTGCTGATCTCGGGAGCGGTGTACGACCAGGTGCACCTGAAGGTGCCGGCGCGGTACCTCGCCGCCGGCACGCGCCAGGTGAAGAACATCGACGAGCCGGTGCGTACCTACGAAGTACTGCCCGCGGCGGCGCCGGGTGTCGCCGGGCGCATCCGGGGCGCGCTCGCGCACGCCGTGTCGCGCCGGGTACGGAAGACGCTCGTGACGATCGTGACGCTCGCGGGCGCCGCCGCGCTCGGGCTGTTCTGGCGCGAGATCCCGGTTCCGGGAACCGGGCGCACGCTCGGTGCGCTGGTGGATCCCCAAGAGCCGGACCCCGCGGCCAACTCGATCGCCGTGCTGCCGTTCGTGAACCTGAGCGGCGATCCTGCGAACGACTACCTCGGCGACGGGCTCGCGGAGGAGTTGTCGAACCGCCTGGCGCGCGTCACCGGCCTGCGCGTGGCCGCGCGCACCTCCACCTTCGCATTCAAGGGCAAACCGCTCGACGTCGGCGCGATCGCCGGGCGGCTCGGCGTCAGTTACGTGGTCGAGGGCAGCGTCCGGCGCGACGCCGGCCGCGTGCGCGTCAACGCGGCCCTGGTGGAGGCCGCGAGCGGCAGCCAGCGCTGGTCGAACAGCTATGAGTCGCCGGCGGGCGACTACTTCACCATCGAGGGAGAGATCGGCGCCCAGCTCCTGTCCGCGCTCGAGACGCTGCTGGGTGCGCACGGTACGCCGGGCGCGCAGCTGCCGAGCGGCAGCGGCCCCGCCTACGACTACTTCCTGCAGGGACTCGCCTACCTGCGCCAGCCGCGCAGCGCGAAGTCGCTCGACGCCGCCGAGCAGCTGTTTCGGCGCGCGCTCGCCGAGCAGCCGGGCTTTGCCCGCGCCCAGGCCGGGCTGTGCCAGACCTACGTCGAGCGCTATGCCCTCGAGCGCGTGCCGGCGCGGGTCGTCGCCGCGGAGGAAAGCTGCGCCGGCGCGCGCGCGCTCGACAGCGACGCACAGGAGGTGCACGAGGCCATCGGCCGGCTGCGCCTGGCCACCGGCGACGCGGCGGATGCAGAAGCGGCCTACCGGCGAGCCCTCGCGCTCGCGCCCCAGTCGCCGGACGCGCTGACAGGTCTGGCGCAGGCCCTGGCGGCCGGTGGCAAGGGGAAAGAGGCCGAGGAGACGTTTCAGCGCGCGATTGCCTCGCAACCCAGCTACGCCGCCGCGCACAATGCCTACGGCAATTTCCTGTTCACGCTCGGCCGCGCGAAGGATGCGGTCGCGGCCTATGAGCGCACCACCGAGTTGACGCCGGACAATCCCGACGCATTCAACAACCTCGGCATCGCCTACATGCTCACGGGCGATTTCGACCGGGCCAGCCGTGCCCTGGAGAAGTCGCTGGCCATCGAGCCGCGCCGCAGCGGCTACGGAAACTCGGGAAGCGTCCAGTACTACCTCGGCCGCTACAAGTCGGCCCAGGAGATGTTCCGGAAATCGATCGGGCTGGTGCCCACCGATCACCGGGCCTGGGGCAACCTGGCCGACGCCTTGCGATTCGATGCGCAGCCGGATGAGGCTCGCCGGGCGTACCAGAGGGCGCTGGACCTCGTGGAAGACGAACTGGCCGTCAACCCGAGTCACGCTGTCAACCAGGCACAGGCGGCGTATTATGCGATCCAGCTCGGCAATGTCGGCCGCGCGCGGCGCGGCATCGAGTTGGCGCTGCATGAAGGGGACGAAATCACCTACGTTCATTACTACGTCGCGTTGACCGAGCTCGGGCTCGGCGACGAGGCGAAGGCCCTCGCCC
>CAZYPM010000019.1:0-9388 GCA_964649205.1 uncultured Steroidobacteraceae bacterium | reverse complement strand
TACTACGTCGCGTTGACCGAGCTCGGGCTCGGCGACGAGGCGAAGGCCCTCGCCCACGTGCGGCGCGCGCGTGAACTGGGGTATCCGGAAGTGCTGCTGAAGGCCGCGCCGGAACTCGGCGACATCAGAAAGGCGCTTTAACCAAGGGGAGACGAGTCATGGCCAATCAATTGACGATCCGGATCGGCAAGACAGGCGGAGTCACCATGCAAAGCCTCGCGCTGGCCGTTGCCGCGGCCGCAGGAAGCCAGGCCTTTGCCTTCACGGCAGCCGCCCAGCCTGCCGAGTCGTTGGAACCCTGCGAAGCCGTCAATCCGATCTTCTACCCGGAGAGCTTGATCGCCATCGGTGGCGCACTGGTCGTGGGCGTGCTGGTCGGCGTCTGGGTGACCAGGAACAGGCAGACCAGGAAATAGCCGCCGCGGCCTACGGTCCTTGTGCTGCCGCCCGTAGCGATCGCCCGTCCAGCACGGTGACCGACCCGCGCCCGAGTGCGACCCAGCCTTTCGCCTTCCAGGCCTGAAGCTGCTGATTGACGGCCTGGCGCGTCACGCCCAGGAAGCCGGCAAGTTCTTCCTGCGAGATGCGAAGCCGCGTCGCGCCGCCCTGCCGCTCGCCGTGGAGCTCGCCCAGGCTCAGCAGCCGCTTCGCGAGCCGCGCCGGCATGTCGAGCAGCGCCGCGTCCTCCAGCAGGCCGCTGGTCCAGCGCAGGCGCTCGCCGCACAGCCGCAGGAGCTCCAGCGCCACCTGGGGCTCGCGTGCCAGCAGTTCGAGGAGGTGCTCGCGCCGCAGCGACACCAGCTCACACGCGCTCACCGCGATCGCAGTCGCGGTGCGCGTGCCGCCGTCGAGCAGCGCGATTTCCCCGAAAGTGTCGCCCGGCTCCATGATGTTCAGGAAGATCTCGCGGCCATCGGCGGCGCCGGTGCTGATGCGCACTTTCCCGGTGACGACCGCATACAACGCGTCGCCCGGATCCCCCTGGCTGCAGATCACTTCGCCCTGGTCGTAGCGGCGCTGCGTCGCGAGCGAGGCCACGCGCTCGAGCGTGGCCGGAGCCAGCCCCCGGAACAGCGGGCTGCGCTGCAGCATCATTCGTCCAGCGAGTGTCGTCACGCAGGCCTTCCGCATTTGCGCCGCATCGCACCGGGTGCATGATACGCCCCATGCGGCGCTGGCCCGTCTTGATCCTCGCCCTGCTGCTGGCTGCGCCCGCGGCCTGGGCCGACCCGGCCTACCGGTTCACGGGCGTGCCGCGTGTCGTCGTCTTTCCCGACACCCACGGCGCCTACGAGGAACTGGTGTCGCTGCTTCGCGAGACCGCAGTCGTGGACGAGTCGCTGCACTGGCGGGCCGGCGCGACGCACCTCGTGAGCCTCGGCGACCTGCTCGACCGCGGCCCGGACTCGCGCAAGGTCCTCGACCTGCTGATGCGGCTGGAATCCGAGGCGCGCGAGGCCGGCGGCGCGTTTCACATGGTGCTCGGCAACCACGAGGTGATGAACATCGTCGGCGACCTGCGCTACGTCAGCGCGGAGGAGTACGCGTCGTTCGCCGGCGGCGAGGACGACGCGCTGCGCGAGGCCGAGTGGCGGCGCATGCTGGCGCAGGACCCGGCCGCCTCGCGCGCCTCGTTCGACACCCGTTTCCCGCCGGGCTATTTCGCCCATCGCCAGGCCTTCTCCCCGGCCGGCAGTTACGGCGCGTGGCTGCTCGGCAAGGCGTTCGTGATCACGGTCAACGATACCGCCTTCGTCCATGGCGGCCTGCCGGCGATGGTCACGCGCCTCGGCCTGGAAACGACCAACCAGGCGCTGCACGGCCAGCTCGCCGACTACCTGCGCGCCTGGGAATCGCTGCAGCCGAAGCTGCCTGACGGCCATGTCGAGTTCCGGCAGCGGCCGGATGCGGTCGCCGCCCTCGGCGACGAGCCGGTGGCGCGCTCCTTCCGCGCGTTGCAGGACTCCGAGGTCTTCACCACCCGCGGCCCGACCTGGTACCGCGGGCAGGCCCTGTGCAACCCCTACAACGAGGCCGACAACCTGGCGGCTGCGCTCGACCGGCTCGGGGTCGCGCAGGTCGTCGTCGGCCATACGACATCACCCACGCGCCGCGTCGCAACGCGGCTCGACGGGCGCGTGGTGATGCTCGACGCGGGCATGCTGCGCTCCGCCTATCACGGCTCGCCCGCCGCGCTCGTGTTCGAGTCCGGGCGCTGGAGCGCCGCCTATCCGGATCGCCCAGGGGAGCGCTCGCCACCCGCGCCGTTGCCACGCGCCATCGGCGCGCGTCCGGCGGGCATGGACGACGATGCGCTCGAATCCTGGCTCGCAGAGGCGGACGTGGTCCGCGTCGAGGAGCTGGCTGCCGGGATCACCAACCCGCAGCGCGTGACGCTTGCCAGGAACGGCGTCGAGCTGCGCGCGGTGTTCAAGCAGCTGTCGACCGACTTCGGCGCGGGCAACCAGCAGAAGGCGCTCAATAGCGCCGACCGCTTCCAGTTCGAGGTCGCCGCCTACCGGCTCGACCGACTGCTCGGCCTCGACATGGTGCCGGTGACCGTCCCGCGCACGATCGACGGCCGCAAGGGCGTGCTGCAGTTCTGGATCGATGGCGCCATCAACCTGCGCCAGATGGTGGAGCAGAAGCTGGAGCCGGAGGGCTGGTGCGCCGCCGCCGACCAGTACAACCTGATGAACGTCTTCGACGTGCTGATCCACAACACCGATCGCACGCAGGAGAATGCGCTGTTCACGCGCGACTGGACGCTGGTGCTGATCGACCATTCGCGCGCGTTCGCCACCTATACGAAGAACCCGCGGCTGCTCTACCTGCAGGAGCCGCGCCTGACGCCGGCGCTGGCCGCGCGGCTGCAGGCGCTCGATCGGCCGGCGCTGGAGCAGGCGCTCGGCCCCTGGCTGCATCGCCGGCAGATCGACGCGATCCTGAAGCGCCGCGACCGGCTACTGGACGCGCACCGCGCGCGGTCCGCCCCCGACCCGGGCGCCGCCGGGCAGTGACCCGCGCGCCGCGCCATAACGGCGCGCGTACTCGCGCCCGACCAGCCACGCGACCAGCGCCATGGTCGCGCTCAGCACGATGATCAGCCAGACCAGCCTGAGCCGCGGGTCGTCGAACAGCATCGAGCCGGCGACCACCGAGGCCGTCGAAAGCAGGTCGCCGACGCGATAGAAGAAGGTGTCGATCGCGGTCTTCGCCTGGTACTTGACCTCCCGGCTCGCCGGCAGCAGCAGGGCGTTGCGCGTCGTGTTGAGCAGCGAGTAGTCGAAGCTGCGCTGCACGATCAGCACCGACTGCAGCAGCAGGAACGCCGGCACGATCCCGACCAGCAGGTAGCCCGCGACGAACGCCAGCGGCGTCACCATCAGGGCGCGCGCAAGCCCGGCCACCTGGATGATGCGGGACACCAGCAGCAGCTGGATCAGGAATCCCGCCAGCGTCACGGCCGAGCAGTAGTCGGCCATGAACCGGCCGATGTACGAGGTCGGGTCCTGCGGCGCCTCCTGGCGCGCGACCTCGGCCAGCCAGGCCGACAGCACGAAGTCGCCGGTCGACGTGATCCAGTTGAGCAGCACGACCAGCGCGGCGATGCCGACCAGATAGCGGCTGCGGCCGATCACCGAAAAACCGCCCAGCCAGCGGCGCGGGCCGCCGGTAGCCGTCGTGGCTTCGGTCTCGGGGCTCGCGCTCTGCGCCGCCGGCGGAACCGCGGCGCGCGCCCGCCCGCTGAGTGCGATCGCGCAGGCGAGCGCGGCGGCGGCGGCCAGCATCAGGCCGTAGGGACCCAGCAGCTCGAACAGCGCCGACGCGACGCGCGCGCCTGCGAACGCGCCGCCGGCCACTCCCACCGCGATCAGTCCGAACAGCCGTTGGCCGGCGTGCACCTCGAACAGGTCGGTGGCATAGGCCCAGAACTGGGTCACCGCCATGACGCTGAACAGGCTGCCCCACACGAAGAATGCAAAGCCGAACTGGCGGCCGGCCTGGCCCAGCAGCCAGAACACCAGCAGGTTCAGCACGAAGAATGCGTTGACACGCTGGTACAGGCGGCTGCGGTCCATGTGCCGCGTCAGCGCGCCGTAGAGCGGGATGATCACGATCAGGAGCGCGGCCTGCACGGCGACCGCGTAGCTGCGGAACTCGGCGCCGCCCTCGGTCAGGATCAGCGCCTCGCGCACCGGCCGGATCAGGTACCAGGCCACCATCAGCGCGAAGGCCTGCAGCGACAGGATCGCGACACAACGGCCCTCGCCCGGCTCGATCCGGGTGAAGAGCGACAGGAATCGCTCGCCCCGGCTGAAGAAACGCCCGGCCGCGACCGGCCGGGCGTCACGGGTGGACATGCTTCAGGCCTCGCGGACGGAAGTGATGTCCTTGCGCACATGGACCGTGGCGATCTGTGCGGCCGCGGTTTCCTCGTCGAAGCGCAGCAACTGCGCCGGCTCGAACGATTCCACCAGCGAGGACACGAGCACCGTGGTGACGGCGGCTGCCGCCAGTCCGGATGCGAAAGAACGGCTGCGTGAGTGAAGTCCGGTGTTCATCTTGATCCTCCTCGGGCCGGTGATTCGGCCCGGGAGTGATGCTGGGCCAGGCGGCGCCTTTCTTCTGTCACCCGCCGGACACAAGCGGCCACGGGGGCGCGGCGGGCCGGGACGCCGGAAACGCCCTATGATGTGGCCAGGCAAGGGCACGGACGGCAGTCCATGACGCGCAAGATCATCCACACCCCGGATGCGCCCAAGGCGATCGGCCCCTATTCACAGGCGGTGGCCGCCGGCGGGATGGTGTTCCTCTCGGGGCAGGTCGGGCTCGATCCCGCGACCGGCCAGCTGGTGCCGGGCGGCATCGAGGCCCAGGCGCGTCGCGTGTTCGACAACCTGCGCGCGGTCGCACAGGCCGCGGGCCCGGGGCTCGCGGCAGCCGTGCGGGTCACCATCTACCTGACCGACTTCGGCGATTTCGCGACGGTCAACCAGATCATGCAGGAATATTTCCGCGAGCCCTACCCGGCGCGCGTGACCATCGGCGTCGCCTCATTGCCGCGCGGCGCCGCGATCGAGGTCGACTGCATCCTCGTGCCGTGACCGCGGGCGACAAGCCGGTCACCGCGCTCAAGGGCGTCGGCCCGGCGCTCGCGGCGCGGCTGGCGAAGAAGGGCGTCGCCGCCGTCTCCGACCTGCTGTTCCTGCTGCCCAACCGCTACGAGGACCGCACCCACGTCGTGAAGATCGGCGCGTTGCGCCCCGGCATGCGTGCCGCGGTCGAGGGCGAGATCGAGCTGGCCGAGGTGGTGTTCCGCCGCCGCCGGTCGCTGCTGCTGCGGCTCGCCGACGGCACCGGCTTCCTGACGCTGCGTTTCTTCCACTTCAGCGGCGCCCAGCAGCAGCAGCTGGCACGCGGCACGCGCCTGTCCTGCTTCGGCGAGGTGCGGCGCGGCCCGCTCGGGCTCGAGATCGTGCACCCGGAATACCGTCGCGCGGATGCGCCGGACACGCAGGCGCTCGAGGGCGTGCTGACGCCGGTCTATCCCGCGATCGAGGGCGTCCAGCAGGGCAGGCTGCGCAACCTGACGGCGCAGGCGCTGGCGGCGACGGGCGAAGGCGAGCTGCGGGACTGGCTGCCCGCGGAACTGCAGCAGGAGATGCGGCTGCCCGGGCTGCTGGAGGCGCTCGCCTACGTGCACCGCCCGCCGCCGGACGCGAGCCTCGAGCTGCTGGAGTCCGGACGCCACCCGGCGCAGCGCCGGCTCGCATTCGAGGAGCTGCTCGCGCACCAGATCACGTTGCGCGAACTGCGCAACGAGATCCGCCGCGATCCCGCCGATGCGGTCGCGCCGCAAGGCGCGCTCGCCGCACGGCTGCTCGCCACCATCGGCTTCCCGCTCACCGCGGCGCAGCACCGCGTGCTGCGCGAGATCCGCGCGGACCTCGCCGTGCCCCACCCGATGCTGCGCCTGGTGCAGGGCGACGTGGGTTCCGGCAAGACCGTCGTCGCCGCGATCGCTGCGCTCGACTGCGTCGAGGCGGGATTCCAGGCTGCGCTGATGGCGCCGACCGAACTGCTCGCGGAACAGCATGCGCAGAATTTCACGCGCTGGCTGGCGCCGCTGTCGATCGAGCCGTTGCTGCTGACCGGCCGCCTCACCGGGCGCGCCAGGCAGGCCGCGCTCGCGGGCGTCGCCGACGGCAGCCGCGCGATCGTCATCGGCACGCACGCGCTGTTCCAGGAAGGCGTGCGCTTCGCGCGGCTTGCGCTGGTCGTGGTGGACGAGCAGCACCGCTTCGGCGTGCACCAGCGCATGCGGCTGCGCGAGAAGGGCGCGACCGGCCGCTACCCGCACCAGCTCATCATGACGGCGACGCCGATCCCGCGCACGCTGGCGATGACCGCGTACGCCGACCTCGACGTCTCGGTGATCGACCAGCTGCCGCCGGGCCGCAAGCCGGTGCAGACCGTGGTGCTGCCCGATGCGCGCCGCGACGAAGTGGTCGCGCGCATCCGCAGGGCCTGCGGCCAGGGCCGCCAGGCCTACTGGGTCTGCCCGCTGATCGAGGAGTCCGACCTGCTCGAGGCGCAGGCGGCGGAGGATACCGCCGCCGCGCTCGCGGCGGCGCTGCCGGAGGTGAGCATCGGCCTCGTGCACGGGCGCATGCCGGGGACGGCGCGCGAGCGCACGATGGCGCGTTTCAAGGCCGGGCAGATCGCGCTGCTGGTCGCGACCACGGTCATCGAGGTCGGCGTGGACGTGCCGAATGCGAGCCTGATGGTGATCGAGAATGCCGAGCGCATGGGCCTCGCGCAGCTGCACCAGCTGCGCGGGCGCGTCGGCCGCGGCAGCGAGGCTTCGAGCTGCGTGCTGCTCTGGCACGCACCGCTGTCGCCACTGGCAAAGGAGCGTCTGGCGGTCCTGCGCAACACCAACGACGGCTTCGAGGTCGCCCGGCGCGACCTCGAGCTGCGCGGCCCCGGGGAGCTGCTCGGAACCCGCCAGACCGGCCTGCCGCAGATGCGGGTCGCGGACCTGATGCGCGACGCCGACCTGCTGCCACAGGTCCAGGCTGCGGCGGAGATGATGATGCGCTCGCATGCAGCTAACATTGCGCCGCTGAAGCGCCGCTGGATCGGCGGCGCGACCCGCTACGGGAAGGTGTGAGCTTGTCATCCGCCATGCTGTCGGAAGTCCGCGCGGCGCCCGCCTGGAGCGAGCGGCTGGACGGCTTCGTGCCGCCCGCGGATCCCGCCGTCCGCGCCTGGCTGGTCGAGCCCGGGCTCCTGACCGACCGGCTGCGCGCCTGCTGCGACGGCCAGCCAGGGCTCGCGATCGTCGCGGAATCCGAGGCGCCGCTCGCGATGGCGGACGCGACGCTGCTCTCCGCATCGGGCAATTCCGCTTTCGTGCGCGAGATCGAGCTGACCTGCGACGGGCGCCCCTGGGTGTTTGCGCAGACGCTCGTCCCCCAGGCCACCCTCGCGCGCCACGGCTGGCTCGCAAGCCTCGGCCGCGCCGCACTCGGCGAGCGGCTCGCCGCCGTCCCGGGCCTCGAGCGCGGCCCGCTCGAGTTCGCGCGCCTGGTCCCGGGCGACCGCCTGTACCACCGCGCGCTGCGCGATCGTCGCGACCTGCCTGCCGCGCTGTGGGCGCGCCGCTCCTGGTTCGCGATCGGTGGCGACCGCCTGCTGGTGCAGGAAGTGTTCCTGCCCGAGGCGCGTGCGTGAACGCCGACGGCCAGGCCATGCAGCCGCGCCCGCGACGCCGCCGCGACCCCGATTACAAGCCCACGTGGAAGCCGCGGGTCCTGCGCGACGCCGCCGCTGCCTTCGGCCGCACGCTGCGCGAGTATGCGCTGCTCATGCGGCTGCACCGGCCGATCGGCATCTGGCTGCTGCTGTGGCCGGCGCTGTGGGCGCTCTGGATCGCGGGCGAGGGCCGGCCTGATGCGAGGCTGCTGATCATCTTCGTCGTCGGCGTCGTGATCACGCGCTCGGCCGGCTGCGTCATCAACGACTATGCGGACCGCGACTTCGATCCTGCCGTCGAGCGCACCCGCGAACGGCCGCTCGCCGCAAAGCGCGTCGCGCCGAACGAGGCGCTGTTCCTGTTCGCAGCGCTCGGGCTGGTGGCGGTCGCGCTCGCACTGCAGCTCGACCCGCTCGCGCGCCTGTTCGCCGTCGCCGGCGCGGTGCTGACGGTCACCTACCCCTGGCTCAAGCGCTTCGTGTACCTGCCGCAGTTCTACCTCGGCGTCGCCTTTGGCTGGTCCATCCCGATGGCTTTCGCCGCGGTCACCGGCGGCGTCACCCGCATCGCCTGGCTGCTGCTGGTCGCGGTCGTGCTGTGGGCCGCGGTCTACGACACGATGTATGCGATGGTGGACCGCAAGGACGACCTGCGCATCGGCGTGAAGTCCACTGCGATCCTGTTCGGCGATGCGGACCGCATCATCATCGGCGTCATGCAGGCCATGATGCTGTACGCACTCTGGCTCGCGGGCGGCGAGGCCGGCTGTGGCTGGTGGTACCGCGCGGGGCTGGCCGTGGCTGCGGTCTTCTTCGCCTACCAGCAATGGCTGATCCGCAGGCGCGAGCCCGCCGACTGCTTCCGCGCCTTCAACAACAACCACTATGTCGGCATGGTCGTATTCGTCGGCCTGGCGCTCGATTATCTCTATCGCGGCGGCTGAACGCCGTTGTCGTGCCCGGCGGCACGCGCCACCGCCCAGATCTCGACGTACCGGCAGCCGGCCGCGCGCAGCGCGCGCGCCAGTTCCTCGGCCGTCGCTCCCGTCGTCAGCACGTCGTCCACGATCGCGACGCGCAGCGGCGGCGGCGTGCTGCGCAGGTCGAAGGCGCCGCTGACGTTGGCCGCGCGGACGATCGCGGGCAGCGCCGCCTGTTCCTCGGTGTGGCGGTTGCGGCGCGCGAGGCCGTCGTGCAGCGGCAGACCGAGCGCCTCCGCGACGAAGAGCGCAATTTCGCGCGCCTGGTTGTAGCCGCGGCGCGCCTCGCGCGCGGGATGCAGCGGCACCGGCACGATGGCGTCCACGCGCGGCCGCCCGCGCTCCGCCAGGCGCCGCGCCAGCAGCGTGCCGAGGATCCGCGACAGCGACGCCTGCCCGCGGTACTTGAAGCGGTGGATCAGTTCGACCAGCGGGAACTCGTAGCGGTACGGCACGAACGCCGCGTCGAATGCGCGCGGCCGCGCCAGGCATGACGGGCAGCGGGCGCCGGCCGCGGCAACCTGCGCCGCGCAGCCAGGACAGGCCGGGAGATTCGCCGGCAGGTCGCCCTCGCAAGCCGTGCAGAGCTCGAAGGCGGGCGGCTGGCCGGGATCGAGGCAGAGGTAGCAGCTGGGCGGAAAGAGCCC
>CAZYPM010000018.1:18008-19337 GCA_964649205.1 uncultured Steroidobacteraceae bacterium | reverse complement strand
CGGCCGAGAACGCCGCGGTGGTGCGTGCGTTTCTCGCGGCAAACCCGCAGGCAGTGGAGGTGACCGAATCTGCTAGGCTCTTGTTGCCCGGCGCTGCGCCGGTGCTTGACGCGGGGGCTGGCTGCGCGCTGCCGAGCGGCGCGGCCGACGCCGATGGCTTCTACTACGCCTGCCTCGAGAAGCGGGCCTGAGGAACCGGCGTGCATTCTAGTCGGTGGCGACGTCCCGGACTGGCCTGCCTCGCGGCGCTGCTGTGCGCCGCGACGGGCGCCGCCGCGCAGGCGCAGGACCCGGGTCGCTTCGAGATCCGCAATGCCTACGTCGAGCGCGCGAACGGCGAATGGCTGCTGGACGTGCGCCTCGACCTCGCGCTGGCGGATGCCGCGCGCCAGGCCTTCGACGAGGGCGTGCCGCTGGTGCTGGAGCTCGAGGTCGAGGCGAGCGTCGAGCGCCGCTTCCTGCCTGACGCAACGGTGGTCTCGCTCACGCGCCAGTGGCAGCTCGCCTACGACGCGATCTCGCAGCGCTATGTCGTGACCGACATGGCGAACGGCGAGCAGGACACGCATGCCACCCAGGCCGACGCGCTGGCGGCGCTCGCCCACCTGCCGGCGATCCGGGTCGCTGACGAGGCGACGCTGCCGCCGGACGCGCGCTTCGGCATGCGCGTGCGCGCCGCGGTCGAGATCGGCGAGCTGCCGTCTGCGATCAAGATGCTGCTGTTCTGGAAGAGCTGGTCGCGCAGCACCGACTGGTACGCCTGGAACGTGCGGCCATGAGGCGCTGGCTCCCCATCGCGGTGGTTGCCGGCATCGTCGTGTGGGTCGCGGCGCTGGCGCTGCTCGCGGTCACCGCCGAGGGCTCGCAGCGCTACTCGCAGCTGCAACCCTGGATCCTGCTGGTCAACATCGCCGGCGTGGTCGTGCTGCTGGCGCTGATCGGCGGGCGGCTCTCCGACTTCATCCGCGACTGGCGCCGCCACGTGCCGGGTTCGCGGCTGCGCGGCCGCACCATCCTGATGTTCGGCGGCCTCGCGCTCGCGCCGCTGCTGCTGGTGTTCGCGTTCTCGCTGCTGTTCCTGACGCGCGGCATCGACAGCTGGTTCCACGCCGAGGTGCGCCAGGGACTGACCGACGCGCTCAGCCTGTCGCGCGCCGCGCTCGACCTGCGCATGCGCGAGTACCTCGACCGCACCGGCGCGATCGCGGGCGGCCTGGCCGGGCTCTCGGGCGCCTCGCTCTATGCCGCGCTCGACGCCGAGCTGCGCCGCGCCGGCGCCGAGGAACTGGTCGTCACCACCGCCGGCGGCCAGCCCGAGGGCTTCAGCCG
>CAZYPM010000018.1:14386-17908 GCA_964649205.1 uncultured Steroidobacteraceae bacterium | reverse complement strand
GCGCTGTTCTTCTCGCAGCGGCTGGTGCAGCCGGTGCAGGACCTGATCGCCGGCACGCGCGCGGTCGCGAAGGGCGACCTCGACACGCAGATCCAGCGCCCCTCGCACGACGAGATCGGCTTCCTGGTCACCTCGTTCAACGACATGACCCGCAGGCTCGCCCGTGCCCGCGAGGAAACCGAGGCCAGCCGCGCCGCGGTCGAGGCCGAGCGCGCGGCGCTCGCGGTGATCCTGGCGCGCCTGACGAGCGGCGTCATCTCGCTCGAGCCGGACCTGCGCGTGCGGGTCGCGAATGCGGCCGCGGGCCAGATCCTCGGCACGGACTTCACGCAGGCCGCGGGCCGGCCGCTGGCGGAGCTGGCCGCGCAGAACCCGCTGCTCGCGCAGGTGCACGCGGTCATGCAGCGGCACGTGGCGTCGGGCGAGACGGAGTGGCGCGAGCAGGTGACGCTGCGCACCGACGGCGGCCGGCGCGAGCTGGTGTGCGCCTCGACCGCGCTGCCGGGCGAGGGCGGCGCGGCGGGCGGGCTGGTGCTGGTGTTCGACGAGGTGACGCAGCTGCTGCAGGCGCAGCGCCAGGCGGCCTGGGGCGAGGTCGCGCGCCGCCTCGCGCACGAGATCAGGAACCCGCTGACGCCGATCCAGCTGTCAGCCGAGCGCATGCGACGCAAGCTGCTGCGCGGGCTGCCGCCCGGCGAGGCGGAGCTGCTCGAGCGCGGCACGCACACCATCGTGCAGCAGGTCGAGGCGATGAAGCAGATGGTCGCGGCGTTCTCGGAGTACGCGAAGGTGCCGGAGCTGCACCTGTCCGAGCTCGACCTCGCGGCGCTGATCCGCCAGGTCTCCGACCTCTACCACGCGCAGGACCCGCGGGTCGCATTCGGCCTGTCGCTGGACCCGAAGGCGTCCATGCTGGAGGCGGATCCCGGCCGCATCCGCCAGTTGCTGAACAACCTGCTGACCAATTCGCTCGAGGCGCTCGACGGGCGGGAGAATCCTGTCATCATGATCGAGACGAAGCGTGCGGGTGACCAGATCGTGCTGACCGTCGTGGACAACGGCCCTGGCTTCCAGGGCGGCCTGCTGGAGCAGGCCTTCGATCCCTACGTCACGACCAAGCCCAAGGGCACCGGCCTCGGGCTCGCGATCGTGCGCCGGATCGTCGAGGAGCACGGCGGCCAGGTCGAAGTGGACAATGCGCCGCAGGGCGGCGCGCGCATCCGCATCACGTTGCCGGCGGCGCCGCGCGAGACGCGGCGCGCCGAGGCGAGGAGAGAGAAGGCATGAGTGCGCAGAGAATTCTCGTCGTCGACGACGAGGCGGACATCCGCGGGCTGCTCGGGGAAATCCTCGCGGAGGAGGGTTACGAGGTCGAGGTTGCCGCCGACGCGGCCGCGGCGCGGCGCGCGGTGGCGCGCCAGGAGCCGGACCTGGTGCTGCTCGACATCTGGATGCCCGACACCGACGGCATCACGCTGCTGCGCGAGTGGTCGGAGAAGCACACGCTGCGCTGCCCGGTGGTGATGCTCTCCGGGCATGGCACGGTCGAGACCGCGGTCGAGGCGACGCGCCTGGGCGCATTCGACTTCGTCGAGAAGCCGCTGTCGATCGCCAAGCTGCTGCGCACCGTGGAGCGCGCGCTGGAAGCGGGCCGCAAGCGCCGCCAGGCGCAGCGCACGCTGATCCCGCCGCTGGTCGCGCCGGTCGGCAAGAGCAAGCTGATGCAGAAGCTGCGCGAACAGGTGCAGCAGGTGGCCGCGCACGACGCGCCGGTGCTGCTGATCGGCGAGCCGGGCACCGGGCGCGAGGCCTTCGCGCGCTACATGCACTCGCTCGGGCCGCGCGCGTCGGGGCCGTTCATCGCGGCGAGCTGCGCGAGCCTCGATGACGCGACCGCCGCGGTGCAGCTGCGCGGGCGCGAGTCGGACGGCCAGGTGGAGGCCGGGCACTACGAAAAGGCCGCGGGCGGCACGCTGTTCCTCGGCGGCATCGAGGACCTCTCGGCGGGCGCACAGCGCCTGCTGCTCGCGGACCTCGAGCAGGGCGGCTTCCGGCGCGAGGGCGGCGAGCAGCGCATGCCGTTCTCGATGCGCATCGTGGCGGGCGCCGGCCCGGGCCGCGACGGCCATGCCGACGGCGTGCGCCGCGACCTGCTCGCGCACCTCGACGTGATCACGATCCGCATCCCGCCGCTGCGCGAGTACGCGGAGGACGTGCCGGACCTGCTGCGCCACTACGTGGACCGGCTGGTCGACGAGGAGGGCATGCCGTTCCGGCGCTTCTCGGTCGCCGCGCAGAACCGCCTGCGGAACTACCCCTGGCCCGGCAACGTGCGCGAGCTGCGCAACCTGGTGCAGCGCGTGCTGATCATCGGCGGCCCGGAGGAGATCGGGCTCGACGAGATCGAGCAGCAGCTCGTCACGCAGCAGGCGCCCGACGAGCCGCTGGTGAAGCAGGACCTGCTGGCGCTGCCGCTGCGCGAGGCGCGCGAGCAGTTCGAGCGCGCCTACCTGCTGCAGCAGCTGATGCTGTGCGGCGGCAAGGTCGGGTTGCTCGCCAAGCGCGTCGGCATGGAGCGCACCCACCTCTACCGCAAGCTGCGCTCGCTCGGCGTCGACTTCCGCCAGATCACCGACGATTAGGATGGTGCCGGGTCAAACATTTCGAACATGTTCATCTTGGGCCTCAGAAATACCAATCTGACCAAGATGAACATGTTCGAAATGTTTGACCCGGCACCATTCAACATTCAGTCGCCGACGCGGATGATGAGCAGGTCCATGTCCGCCTCGCGCAGGCGGTCGCGGATGCGGTTGAGCTCGCCGAGGTCGGAGATGGGGCCGATGCGCACGCGGTGCCAGGTATCGTTGTCGACCGACACGCGCTGCACCTTCGACTCGATGCCCTGCAGCGCGAGCTGCGCGCGCACCCGGTCCGCCTCCTCGAACTTGCGGTAGGAGCCGACCTGCAGCACGTAGGCGCCGGCGCGCTCCACCGGCGCCTCGGGCGCGCCGCGGCGCACCGCCGCCTCGCGCTCGGGCACGACCACCTCGAAATTGGGCAGCATCTCGTAGAAGTCGTAGCGGTCTGCCGGCTCCTCGGCCGTCCCCTCGCGCGCGGAGGCCGGTTCGGACTCCGCCGCGGCGCCGGCCGCGGGCGGCGCGGGCGCGCGCGGGTCGAAGTAATAGAGCGCGAGCCCGACGCCGAGGCCGACGACCAGGCCGATGAGGAGGCCGGTCCAGCCCGAGAACGACTCGCGCCGCGCGCGCGAGCGCTTGTAGTCGCGGGCGACCATTACATGGACTCCGGCGCGGAGACGCCGAGCAGCGCGAGCGCGTTCTGCAGCACCTGCCGGGCCGCGGTCACCAGCGCCAGCCGCGCGTTGCGCAGCGCCGCGTCCTCGACGATGAACGACAGCGAGTTGTAGTAGGCGTGGAAGGCCGCGGCCAGCTCGCGCAGGTAATGCACGACCTGGTGCGGCGCGCGCATCCCGGCCGCGAGCGCCAGCACCTCCGGCCAGCG
>CAZYPM010000018.1:3133-14286 GCA_964649205.1 uncultured Steroidobacteraceae bacterium | reverse complement strand
ACGAACTGCGCCTCGCGCTTGCCCATCGGCACCTTCTCGCCGCCCTTGAACAGCGTGACGAACTGCACCAGCGGGACTTCCAGCGACGCGCCCGGCTCGCCCATCGCCTCGAGCCCCGCGCGCACGCGGGCGATGTAGCCGTGATGGTCGGCGCCGAGGATGGTGACCAGCAGCTCGAAGCCGCGCTCGCGCTTGTCGAGGTGATAGGCGATGTCGGAGGCGAAGTAGGTCTTCTGGCCGTTGGCGCGCACCACGACGCGGTCTTTCTCGTCGCCGAAGGCAGTCGCGCGGAACCAGGTGGCGCCGTCCTGCTCGAAGGCATGGCCGTGGGCGCGCAGCCGCTGCAGCGCGCGGTGGATCGGTCCGCCGTCCGTGCCGTCGCCGAGGTCGCGTTCGGAGTACCAGCGGTCGAAGCTGACGCCGAACTCGGACAGGTCGTCGCGGATGTCGGCGAGGATCGCCGCGAGTCCCTCGTCGAGCACGGCCTGGAAGTCCGCCGCGCCGAGCAGCGCCTTCGCGCGCGCGATAACGGCGTCTATATAGGTGTCTTTGTCGCCGCCCTGGGGCTCGTCGGGCGGCAGCCCGGCGAACACCTCGGCCGCGGGACGGCGCAGCGCCTCGCCGCGGCGCGCGCGCAGCGCCGACGCGATCGGGCGCAGGTAATCCCCGCGATAGCCGTTCGCCGGGAACTCGAAACTCTCGCCGCAGAGCTCGAGATAGCGCAGCCACACCGACGCAGCCAGGATCTCCATCTGGCGGCCGGCGTCGTTCACGTAGTACTCGCGGTGCACGCGCCAGCCGTCGGCCTCCAGCAGGTTCGCGACCGACGCGCCGAACGCCGCGTGGCGGCCGTGGCCGACGTGCAGCGGCCCGGTCGGGTTGGCCGAGACGAACTCGACGATGGCGGACCTGCCGCCCCCGCCGTTGCCGCGCCCGTAGGTCGCGCCCGCCGCGTGCACGCGCGCGACCTCGCCCTGCCAGGCGGCGGGCGTCAGGAAGAAGTTGATGAATCCCGGCCCCGCGATCTCGGTCCGGGCGACCAGCTCGTTCGGCGGTAATGCGGCCACGATCGCGCCCGCCAGCGCGCGCGGGTTGGCGCGCGCCGCCTTGGCGAGCCGCAGCGCCACCGAGGTGGCGAAGTCGCCGTGCGCCGGGTCGCGGCTGTGCTCGATCTCGGGGACCGGCAGGGGGCCCTCGCCGCGGGTGCCGGCTGGCAGCGCCGCGAGCGCGTCGCTGACCAGCTTTTCGATGAGGATTTTCAAGGCGCGACAGTTTATCAGTCGACTTCGATCGGATCGACGTCCACGGACCAGCGCAGCGCGCGCGGCGCGCGCAGCTTCGAGACCTCCGGCAGCCATCCGGCGAGGAAGCGCTGCAGCGGGGCGCGCGCGGGCGACTCGATCAGCAGTTGCGCGCGATGCCGGCCGGCGCGGCGTTCCATGGCGGCGGGCGCGGGACCGAGGATGCGCAGCCCGGGCGGGCGCGCGGCGGGCGCCGCCGCGAGCGCCGCCTTCAGGAAGGCCTGGACCTCGCCGCGCGCCGGCGCATCGGCGCGCAGCAACGCGAGGTGCGAAAAGGGCGGCCAGCCGGCCGCACGGCGTTCCTCCAGGCCCTTGGCCGCGAACCCCTCGTAGCCCTCGCGGATCAGGCACTGCAGCAGCGGATGCTCGGGATAGGCGGACTGGATCAGCACCTCGCCCGGGCGGTCGCCGCGCCCGGCGCGGCCGGCGACCTGCACGATCTGCTGCGCCAGCCGTTCGCTGGCGCGGAAGTCGGCGCCGAACAGGCCCTGGTCGGCGGCCAGCACGACGACCAGCGTCACGTCCGGGAAGTCGTGGCCCTTGGTCAGCATCTGCGTGCCGAGCAGGATGCGCGCGCGCCCGTCCGCGACCGCCGCCAGCGCCTCCTCCATCTCGCCGCGCCGGCGGATCACGTCGCGGTCCACGCGCACCAGCGGCGCGCCGGGAAAGCGCGCGGCGAGCGCCGCCTCGACCCGCTCCGTGCCCTCGCCGACGGGCGCGAGTTCGTTGCCGCAGCGCGGGCAGCCGTAGGGCATGGGCTCGTCTGCGCCGCAGTGATGGCACACCAGCCGCGCGCGGCCCATGTGCACCGTGAGCCTCGCGTCGCAGGAGCGGCAGGGCACGGTGTAGCCGCAGCCCGGGCAGAACATCGTCGGCGCCCAGCCGCGGCGGTTGAGGAACACCAGCACCTGCCCGCCGGCGCCGAGATGGCGCTCGATCGCGGACGAAGCCTGCGGCGAGAGCCCGTCGCGCGCAGGATTGATGCGCAGGTCCACGACCGCGACGCGCGGCTTGCCGGCGCGCCCGGTTCGCTCGGGCAGCGAGAGCCTGGTGTAGCGGCCGGTGGCGACGTTGGCGAGCGACTCGAACGAGGGCGTGGCCGAGCCGAGCACGACCGGCACGCCCGCGCGCGAGGCGCGCAGCACCGCGAGGTCGCGTGCCGAATAGCGGAAGCCCTCCTGCTGCTTGTAGGAAGCGTCGTGCTCCTCGTCCACGACCACGATGCCGGGCGCCGGCATCGGCGTGAACACGGCCGAGCGCGTGCCGATCACGACCGGCGCGCGGCCGGACGCCGCTGCGCGCCAGGCCGCGGCACGCGCGCCGTCCGCGAGCGAAGAGTGCAGCGCGACGATCGGCACGGCGAGCCGCTCGCGGAAGCGCGCGACCAGCTGCGGCGTGAGCGCGATCTCCGGCACCAGCACCAGCGCGCCGCGCCCGGTGGCGAGTGCGCGCGCGATCAGCCGCAGGTAGACCTCGGTCTTGCCGCTGCCGGTGACGCCGTGCAGCAGGAACGCGCCATAGCGTCCGAGCGCATCGCCGATGGCTTCGCAGGCGGCGGACTGGTCGGGCGTGAGCGCGGGCCCGGCGCGCCCCAGGCCGGCGGGCGGCGCGGCTTCCGGCCGTTCGAAGGACTCCACCCAGCCGCGGCGCACGAACGACTTGAGCGCGTCGGTCAGGCCGGCCGCGGAGATCGCATCCGCGCCCGCGCCTTCGTTGCCGAGCAGCGCGACCAGCTCCTGCTGCCGTGCGCCGGTTCGCGCGGCGGGCAGGCCGGCATGTCCGCGCGCCGACATTCGCCACACGGTCTCGTCGGCGCGCGCCCGCGCGCCGGTGCGCAGCATCTTCGGCATCGCGGCGAACAGCACTTCGCCGAGCGGATGGTGGTAATAGTCGGCCGCCCACAGCAGCAGCCCCCAGGTCGCCGGGTCCCAGAGCGGCTCGTCGTCGAGCGTCGCGAGCGCGCGTTTCAGCTGCGCGCGCGGCAGCGTGCTCTGGCCTGCGACGGCGGCCACCACGCCGATCGCGCGCTGCCGGCCGAGCGGCACGCGCACCCGCGCGCCCGGGCGCGGCAGGGGCTCGCCTTCCGGGGGCAGGTAGTCGAAGCAGCGCCGCAGCGGCGTGTCGAAAACCACCTGGATGACTTGCGCGTCGGTGCCCAATTATCTTGATGAATCAGTGAGTTAAGTAAGGCGGCCGTCGCTGTCAACGGCCGCCCGGGAAGGCACGTTATATCACCGTGGCAGGGCCTGGAGTCGCGCGCCGATGCCGGAGGAGTCCTTGACCCGCTCTGCTACGCTTTCCGCGCCCGTGGCGCAGGAGCGCGGGCGGCGGGAGATGCGGGAGGCGGCGCTGGAATCGGAGCGCGCACTGGAACGGTTTCTGGCCGGCATCGAGCGGCGCGCGTTTCGCATCGCGAAGCTCGCGCTGCGCGATCACGCGGAGGCCGAGGATGCGGTGCAGGACGCGATGATCCGGCTGGTGCGGAATTACGCGGGCCGTCCGCAGGAGCAATGGCGGCCGTTGTTCTACCGGATCCTGCAGAACCGCATCACCGACAGCCAGCGCCGGCAGAAGGTGCGCCGCGCGGTGATGGCCTGGTGGCCCGGCGGCGGGACGGACGACGAGGCGCCCGATCCGCTGGAGTCCGCGGTGGACCCGGACGGCGGGCCCGATGCGGCGCTCGAGGGCGAGGAACTCCTCGCGCGCATCGAGGGGGCGCTCGCGGGACTGTCCGGCCGGCAGCGCGAGGCATTCCTGTTCAGGAATTTCGAGGGCATGGACGTGGCGCAGACGGCGATCGCGATGGGATGTTCCGAGGGCAGCGTGAAGACGCATTACTTCCGCGCGCTGCAGGCACTGCAGGAGGTACTGGGGGAATGGAAGACATGAACGAGCGGATGCGCGAACTGGAGCGGCGCAGCCGCGCGGCTTTCGACGAGAGCGTCGGGTCGCTGGATGCCGCCACGCGCTCGCGGCTGGCGCAAGGCCGCGCCGCGGCGCTCGCGGAGCTGCGGCACCGGCGCCTGCGCTGGTCCTCGACGTGGATTCCGGCGGGCGCGGCGGCGGCGGCCGCGGTCGTCGGCGTGATGCTGTGGCAGGGCGAGCGCGCGGCGCCGCCCGGCGAACCCGCGCTCGCGGCGTTCGAGGACCTCGACCTGGTCGCGGGCGCCGAGGAGCTCGACATGTTCGAGGAGGACGGCGACTTCTACGCCTGGGCGGCCGATGAAGCGGCCGGGGACGTGGGCTGAGCCGATGCGCCGCGCATGGATGGCGGTTTGCCTCGTGGCGCTGCCGGCGGCGGCATCCGAGGCGCCGCAGCCGCCGCCGGACCCGGAGTTCCTGGAATTCCTGGCGGAGATCGGCGGCGAGGACGAGGACTTCGTGGAGTACATCGAATCGCGCAAGGGCGAGAGAGAGCTCAAGCGCGCCGAGAAAGAGGCTTCGAAGGATGACGACGATGAATAAGCTCGCATGGATTCTCGCGCTGTGGCTCGCGCTCGCGATCGCGCCTGTGGCCGTGCAGGCCGAGGACCGGGCGCAGCCCGCGGAGCCCGACACGCTGCCGGGCATCGCCTGGGACGAGCTGGACGAGGAGCAGCAGAGGATCCTCGCGGGACAGGAGCAGGACTGGGAATCGCTGCCGCCCGGCCGCCAGCAGGCGATGGCGGAGGGCGCCGAGCGCTGGGCGTCCATGACGCCGGAGCAGCGCGCCAGGGCGCAGGAGCGCTGGCGCAAGTGGCGCTCGCTGCCGCCGGAGGAGCGGGCCCGGCTGCGCGAGCGCTGGCGGCGCTTCCACGAGCTGACGCCGGAGCAGCGGGAGCGGCTGCGCAGGGATTTCCGGCGCTATCAGCAGCTTTCGGAGGAGCAGCGGCAGCGGCTGCGCGAGCGCTGGCGGCAGATGACGCCAGAGGAGCGCCAGCGCGCGATCCAGCGCCGCCAGGACCGGCCGGTGCAGCGGCCGCCGCAGCCCGCGCCAGCCCGTCGCCCCGCCGGCTGAGGCCCGCCACACTCGCATCCGCCGCCGCATCGTGGGAGGATGATCTGCAGTCGTCCTGCCCGTTGTGGAGACCGCGATGCCCGACCGGAAGCTGAAGCGCTCGAAGGACCGCATGATCGCCGGTGTGTGCGGCGGCATCGCGGAGCATTACGGCTGGAAGGCGGACCGCGTCCGCATCGCCTACGTGATCCTCTCGATCCTGTCCGCGGCCTTCCCCGGCATCATCGTCTACCTGCTGCTCTGGCTCGTGATGCCCGACGAGTGATGGACCGCCGGTTCATCCAGCTCTACGACGAATTCACGCACGGCACGATGCCGCGGCGCGAATTCCTGTCGCGCCTGGCGCGCCTCGCTGGCAGCGCCGCCGCGGCGGCCGTGGTGTTGCCGTTGCTGGAGAACCGCTATGCCCTGGCCGCGACCGTCGCGCCGGACGAGGCGTCGCTCGCGATGGGCCGCGAGACCTTCGCGGGTCCGGCGGGCGCGGTCTCCTGCTACGTCGCGCGGCCGAAGGCGGAGCCCGCGCGGCGGCCCGCGGTCGTCGTGATCCACGAGAACCGCGGCCTCAATCCGCACATCGAGGACGTCGCGCGGCGCGTGGCGATGGCGGGTTTCCT
Source organism: uncultured Steroidobacteraceae bacterium (assembly GCA_964649205.1). Classification (GTDB taxonomy): domain Bacteria; phylum Pseudomonadota; class Gammaproteobacteria; order Steroidobacterales; family Steroidobacteraceae; genus SCUD01. The sequence goes on along the minus strand of CAZYPM010000018.1, from coordinate 8,374 downwards.
GGCGATCGCGCCGGACGCGCTCTCGGGCTCGGGCGGCACGCCGTCCAACGAGGACGAGGCGAGGAGGCTCATCGGCGCGCTCGAGCGCGAGACCGCGCTCGGCATCTACCTCGCCGCCGTGCGCCATGCCGCGGGCCACGCGCATTCGACCGGCAAGGTCGGCTGCGTCGGCTTCTGCTGGGGCGGCGGCATGGCGGGGCGCCTGGCCGCGAATGCGCCGGAACTGAATGCCGCGGTCGTCTTCTACGGCATGCCGCCGGCGGCGGAGGAGGCCGCGCGCGTGCGCGTGCCGGTGATGATGCACTACGCCGGACGGGACGAACGCATCAACAATGCTGTGCCGGCCTTCGACGCCGCGCTGCGCGCGAGCAACGCGCGCTACGAAATGCATTACTACGCCGATGTGGACCACGCCTTCCACAACGACACCAACGCCGCCCGCTACAACGAGGTCGCCGCCAAGCTCGCCTGGCGCCGGACCATCGAGTTTCTCGCCCGCGAGCTCGCCGACTGACGCTGCCGCCGCTCCACCCGGTCCGGCCAGCCAGGTGGTGAGCGAGCGAATCCGGTCGCCGGCTTGAGCGAGCGATCCAGCCGGGCTGGCCGGACCGGGCCGATCAACGTCTTCGTCAACCCGCTGCTTTGACCGCGTGGATCAGCTCGGCCGCGACCTTCTGCGCATCGCCGTACACCATGCGCGTGTTGTCGAGGTAGAACAGGTGGTTCTCGATGCCCGAGAAGCCGGCGCCCTTGCCGCGCTTGATGACGAGCACGTTCTTCGCCTTGTCGGCGTTCAGGATCGGCATGCCGTAGATCGGGCTCGACTTGTCGGTGCGCGCGACCGGGTTCACCACGTCGTTCGCGCCGATCACCAGCGCGACGTCGGTGGTGTCGAACTCGGCGTTGATCTCGTCGAGATCCGAGATCAGGTCATACGGCACGCCGGCCTCGGCCAGCAGCACGTTCATGTGCCCCGGCATGCGGCCGGCGACCGGGTGGATCGCGAAGCGCACCATGACGCCCTTGTCGATCAGGAGCTGGCACAGTTCCCAGACCTTGTGCTGCGCCTGCGCGACCGCCATGCCGTAGCCCGGGATCACGATCACCCTCTGGGCAAAGGCCATCATGATCCCGGCGTCCGAGGGCTCGATCGGCTTCAGCGCGCCGGTCACGCCGGTGGCCTCCGCGGCCGGCCCCTCGCCGAAGCCGGAGAACAGCACGTTGCCGAGCGAGCGGTTCATGGCCTTGGCCATCAGCTGCGTGAGCAGCGTGCCGGCCGAGCCGACCACGATGCCGGCGATGATCATCGCCGCGTTCTCGAGCACGAAGCCCTCGAACGCGACCGCGAGGCCGGTGAAGGCGTTGTAGAGCGAGATCACCACCGGCATGTCGGCGCCGCCGATCGGCAGCGTCATGGTGACGCCGAGCAGCAGCGCGAGCGCGAAGAACGCGATCACCATTTCGAGCGTCGGGTGGCCGGAGACCACGATCCAGGCGCCGAGCGCGACGGTCGCCGCCGTGATCAGCAGGTTCACGACCTGCTGGCCCTTGAAGCGGAAGCTGCGCTTGATCAGGTCCTGCAGCTTGCCGAAGGCGATCAGCGAGCCCGAGAAGCTCACCGCGCCGATGAAGGCGCCGGCCGCGGCCAGGGCCGTGACCACCGGGCCGTGGTGCGCCGCGCCGGCCGGGGCCTCGACCATGCGCAGCAGCTCGACCGCCGCGATCGCCGCCGCCGCGCCGCCGCCCATGCCGTTGTAGAGCGCGATCATCTGCGGCATGTCGGTCATCGCGACGATGCGCCCCGACCACCAGGCGAGCCCGCCGCCGACCGCGATCGCTGCGAGCATCAGCGCGAAGTTGCCCATCCCGGGGTAGAGGAAGCTCATCAGCGTGCCGATCAGCATGCCGACGCCCGCGACGATGATGCCGCGCCGCGCCGTGACCGGCGAGCTCATGGCCTTCAGGCCCATGATGAACAGGAACGCGACCAGCAGGTAGGAGAAGTCGATCGCGAGCGTCGCGACGTTCTCCGGCAGGAAGCCCATCAGGTGGACTCCTTCTTCTTCTGGCCGCTGGCCTTGAACATCTCGAGCATGCGCTCGGTGACCACGTAGCCGCCGACCGCGTTGCCGGCGCCGAGCACGACGCCGATGAAGCCGATGACCTGCTCGAGCAGCGTGTCGGCGCGCCCGAGCGCGACCATGGCGCCGACCAGCACGATGCCGTGCACGAAGTTGCTGCCCGACATCAGCGGCGTGTGCAGGATCACCGGCACGCGCGCGATCACCTCGTAGCCGGTGAATGCCGCGAGCATCACGATATAGAGCGCGATCACGCCTTCCATTTACGCGGCCTCCACGGTCTTGCGGGTGGGTTCGTGGCGGATCGCGCCCTCGTGCGTGACGCAGGACGCCGCGAACACCTCGTCGTTCCAGTCGATGGCGATGGCGCCGTCCTTGAGCGCGGGCTTCAGGAAGTTGAGCAGGTTCTTGGCGTACATCTCGCTGGCGTGGTGCGCGACGGTCGCCGGCAGGTTCACCGGCCCGATGATGCGCACCCCATTGTGCTCGACCGTCTCGCCGGCTTTCGCGAGCTCGCAGTTGCCGCCGTTCTCGGCCAGCAGGTCCACCACCACGGCGCCCGGCTTCATGCGCTCGACCGCGGCGCGGGTGATGATGCGCGGCGCCGGCCTGCCGGGGACGCCGGCGGTCGTGATCACGCAATCCGCCGCCGCGATGCGCCCGTCCAGCACTTCCTGCTGCTTCGCCTTCTCCTCGGCGGTCAGCTCGCGCGCATAGCCGCCCGCACCCTCGGCGGTGACGCCGGTCTCGACGAACTTGGCGCCGAGCGACTTCACCTGCTCGCGGGTCGCGGCGCGCACGTCGTAGGCCTCGACGATCGCGCCCAGTCGCTTCGCGGTCGCGATCGCCTGCAGGCCGGCGACGCCGGCGCCGATCACCAGCACGGTGGCCGGGCGGATGGTGCCGGCCGCCGTGGTCAGCATCGGGAAGAACTTGTCCTGCGCCGCGGCCCCGATCAGCACCGCCTTGTAGCCGGCGACGGCCGCCTGCGAGGAGAGGGCGTCCATGGACTGGGCGCGCGAGATGCGCGGCACCAGCTCCATGGCGAAACTGGTGATGCGCCGCTCCTTGAGCGCGCGCACCAGCGCTCCTTGCGCGTGCGGCGCGAGGAATCCGGCCACCACCGCGCCCGGCTTCAGGCGCGCGACGACGGTGGCATCGGGCGGCTGGACCGTGAGCAGGACGTCGGATTCCGCGATCACCGCGTCGGCGGAATCGGCGAAGGCGACATCCTTGTAGGAAGCGTCCGGAAAGCGGGCGGCGGAGCCGGCGCCGCGCTGGATCAGGATCCTGGCGCCCTGGGCGGCAAGCCGGGTGGCGACTTCGGGCACCACGGCGACGCGATTCTCGCCCCGCACGGTCTCCCGGAGCACGCCGATCGTGACTGGCATCCCATTCCTCCCCGGATCTGCCGGCCGGTTGGCCGCGCATTGAAAATTATAACAATCGTGGCTTATTGTTTCAGGGTTTCGGCCTGGGATTTGTACGTAGATGAGCGCAGCTTCGGTCATGGCGAGGAAGGTGGTTCCGGCGGGCGGCCAGGAGGTCGCCCTGTCGCAATGGGTGCTGCGCACCGACGCCTCAGGCATGCCGCTGGAATGGATCGACTACAAGGAGGCGGTGCGCCTGCACTGCCTGGGCCAGGTCGCCTACGCGTTCGGCAGCCGCCTGTACGCGCTGCACGGCGGGATCAACGCCCGCAGTGGCCGGCAGACCGTGATCGAGGTCAACTCGATGATGGCGACCCAGGGCTCCTCCGGGAACCCGGGCAGCCTGCGCGGCGACTACGTGCCTCCGCTCAACAACGAGACCCTGTTCCGCCGCGACGCCAACCTCTGCATGTACTGCGGCACGCGTTTCCCGTCGTGCCAGCTCTCGCGCGACCACGTGCGGCCGTTCTGCCAGGGCGGCAAGGACGCCTGGAACAACGTGGTCGCCGCCTGCCGGCGCTGCAACAACCAGAAGGCCTCGCGCACGCCGGAGCAGGCGGGCATGCAGCTGCTCGCCGTGCCCTTCACGCCGACTTACGCCGAGTACATCTACCTGAAGGGCCGGCGCGTGCTCGCCGACCAGATGGAGTACCTGCTGGCGCACTTCCCGCGCTCGAGCCCGTTGCACGCCCGCATCCAGCGCTTCCGCCAGTGAAGCGCGCGGGGGCCCGTGCGGTCCACCTGATCGACGCCAGCTACTTCGTCTTCCGCGCCTACTACTCGGTCGGCATCGAGATGACCGACGGCGACGGCCAGCCGGTCAACGCGCTGTACGGCTTCGGCCGCTTCCTCGGCGACCTGCTCGAGCAGTCGCAGGCGACGCACGTCGCGGTCGCCTTCGACGAGAGCCTGTCCTCGTCGTTCCGCAACGAGATCTTCCCGGCCTACAAGGCGAACCGCGAGCCGGCGCCGCCCGAGCTCAAGCGCCAGTTCGGGCTCTGCCGCGAGCTGTGCCGGCTGATGGGCGTGGCCGAGTACAGCAGTCCCACGCACGAGGCTGACGACATCATCGGCACGATCGCGACCAGGCTGCGCCCGCGCGGCCACAGTTCCGTGCTGGTCACGCGCGACAAGGACCTGGCGCAGCTGATCCGCGACGGCGACTCGTACTGGGACTACGCGGGCGAGCGGCGTTACGGTTACCACGAAATCGAAGAGCAGTTCGGCGTGCGGCCGGAGCGCATGGCGGACTACCTCGCGCTGACGGGGGACTCGGTGGACAACATCCCCGGGGTGCCGGGCGTGGGGCCGAAGACGGCCTCCGCGCTGCTGCGCAAGTTCGCCTCGCTCGAGGAGCTCTATGACAGCCTCGAGCACGTGCCCACGCTGCCGATCCGCGGCGCCTCGCAGCTGCCGGAGAAGCTGCGCAAGCATCGCGAGGCGGCGTTCTTCGCGCGGCGCCTGACGACCATCGCCTGCGACATGCCGCTGGATATCAGCGCGGAGTCGCTGCTGCGGCGCAAGCCGGACCTGCCCGGCCTCGAAACCTTCTACGACCAGGCGAAATTCGGCGCCGCGCTCCGCCGCCAGGCCGAACGCCTCGCCAAGTAGATGGTGTCTGACACCATCATGAATAATGAAAGGTGTCTGACACCATTTTCGTGAAGCGGCTGCCGGTCGCGGAGCGCTGGCGGCTGGAGGCGGAGGTGGACGGCCTGGCGCGGCTCGCG
>CAZYPM010000018.1:0-3033 GCA_964649205.1 uncultured Steroidobacteraceae bacterium | reverse complement strand
GGTCGCGGAGCGCTGGCGGCTGGAGGCGGAGGTGGACGGCCTGGCGCGGCTCGCGACGACCGGGGCCATCCGCGTGCCGCAAGTCCACGGCCTCGGCGCGAACGATACCGAGGCCTGGATCGAACTGGAGTGGCTCGACCTGCAGCCGGCTGACGCGGCTTCCGACGCGCGCATGGGCGAGGCGCTCGCGCGCCTGCATGCCGTGTCGGCCCCCACTTTCGGCCTCGAGCGCGACAATGCGATCGGCGCGACGCCACAGCCGAATGCGCAGTCGGATGACTGGGCCGCGTTCTGGCGCGATCGCCGTCTCGCCTTCCAGCTCGAGCTCGCCGCTGCCAACGGCTACGGCGGCCGGCTCCAGGATCGCGGCCGCAAGCTGCTCGAGGCCGTTCCCGCCTTCTTCGGCAGCTATCGCCCGCGGCCCTCGCTGCTGCACGGCGACCTCTGGGGCGGCAACCGCGCGATGCTGGCCGACGGCACCCCCGTGATCTATGACCCCGCCGTCTACTACGGCGACCGCGAATGCGACCTCGCGATGACGCGGCTGTTCGGCGGTTTCGGCCCGCGTTTCTACGCCGCCTACGACCAGGCCTGGCCGCCGGACGCCGGCAGGGCCGCGCGCCAGGACCTCTACAATCTCTACCACGTGCTCAATCACCTGAACCTGTTCGGCGGCGGCTACCGCGCCCAGGCCGAGTCCATGGTCGAGCGCCTGCTGGCTGTCCTGTAAAGGGGACGCGTCCCTTTAACCCTGCGGCAATTAAGGGACGCGTCCCCTTTACAGGGCAGCTGCGACAATGCGTCGCAGCAGCCGCTCGCGCCAGCCCCGCGGCTGCGCGAGCTTCATGCGCTCGAACAGCGGCGCGAGCGACGGATCGCGCGGCAGCGGCCGCAGCATCCGCGCCGCCACAGCCAGCTTCCCCGGCCAGGTCTGCGCGCGCGCCTTCAACCGCCGCAGCGCGCGCCCGAGCCGGATCTCCTCCGCCGTGAGATCCGTGCCGTAAGGCAGCTCGCCGAAGAACCCCGCCGCGCGATGCGGCGCGAGCGCGCGCTCGAGCGCGACCGGCAGGTTGTTGCGGTGCTGGTCCGGGATCCGGTACGAGCCGGGCAGCTTGCCGGCGCGCTGCGCCTCCGCCAGCAACGACGGCTGGAAGCGCGAATCGGCGATCGCGAGCAGGCGCTTGGCGACCTCGTCGTCGGCCTGCCCGCGGATGTCCGCGACGCCGTACTCGGTCACCACCACGTCGCGCAGGTGGCGCGGGATCGTGGTGCTGCCGTAGCTGTAGCGGATGTTCGACTCGACGCTGCCGTGGTTGTCGCGGGTCGCGCGCACGGCGATGAGCGAGCGGCCGCCGGGCAGCTGGTGCGCCTGCGCGACGAAGTTGTACTGCCCGCCGACGCCGCTGACGACGCGCCCGTCCGCGAGCCCGTCGGAGACCAGCGCGCCGCCGAGCGTGACCATCATGGTCGTGTTCATGAAGCGCGCGTCGCGCCGCTGCGCCAGCTTGCGCTCCCAGCCCGGGCCGAGCAGCTCGTTCGTGAAACTGACCGGCATCATCGCGAACAGCGCGCGCCGCTCGTCCGGCATCTCGCGCAGCTCGCGGTAGAAGGCCTGCGGCCCCAGCATGAAGGCGCCGTGCAGCAGCACGCCGTCGGGCTCGACGCGCCGCTTCAGGATGCCCTCGTGGTAGAGGTCTAGGAAGCCGTCCACGAACATCTCGGTTACGGCATAGAGCCCGTGTTCGAACGGCCCGTCGCCGCCGAGCGCGGCCTGGACGCTGCCGAAGCGGGGGCCGAGGCCGGTGTCCGCGAGCGCGCGGCGCCAGGCGGCGTTCTCGCGGTGCCGCAGCGTCATCGAATGCACGATCGCATCGCCGAGCTCGCCGATGCCGATCTGGATCGTGCCGCCGTCCCGGATCAGCATGCTGTTGGCGAGCGCGATGCAATGGTCCGCAGTCGAGATCGGCAGGTTGGGCGGGCTGAACAGCTCGTGGTGGCCGCGCGGGTCGTCCACGATGAAGTCGAAGGCGGAGGCGGGCACCTCCGCCGCGCCGAACATGAACGGCATGTAGGCGTTCACCTGGCCGATGGCGGCGACCTTCTCGCCCGCGCGGCGCCGCTCGGCGAGCACCGGCAGCAAGTCCGCGGAGACGTCCGGGTTGGTGCCGAGGCTCGCGCGCCCGCCGCCGGCGCCGGGCCGCAGCGCGATCTGCTGCGCGATCACGTTCGCGCCCGCGGCCAGCACCGTGCGCGCGACGTGCGTGTAGTTGATGCTCGCGTACCACTGCTGCGCCTGCGGCGAGTGCAGCCAGGCGCCCGGCTCCATGAAGAATTCCTGGATGCGGATGTTCGATGGGACCGCGCTCGCTGCGAGCGTGTCGGTCCACGCCGGGTCGGGGCCGCCGCCGAACACGCGCCCGGCCATCGGTTCGACCAGGCGCCGCTCCAGCTCGCTCTTGCCGCGCGGCCGGCGCAGCGTGAGCCCGGTCAGGATCGTGAGTTCGATCGAACGATCGGCGACGGCGCGGCGCCAGAACTCGTTCGCCAGCGCCATCGGCTTGCCGGCGCCGATCGGCAGGCACAGCACGATCTTCCTGCCCACGTGCGAGAGCACCTGCTCCACGCAGGCGCCGGCGTCGGCCAGGAACTGCGGCTGGCGCTCGTCCATCGCGGAGACTCTAGCGTATAGTTATTCGGGGTCTGTCCCCTTTTTTGGCTTGGCAAAAAAGGGGGACTGACCCCTTTTCCTGTACCTGTGCGGGGGAGCCATGATCGAGAACAACGCCGGCATCATCGCCAGCCTGGTCGCGTACATGGCGGTCTGCCTGTTGCTCGGTTTCCTCGCCTACCGGCGCACCCGCACGCTCGGCGACTTCATCCTCGGCGGCCGCAGGCTCGGCAGCTGGGTGACGGCGTTGTCGGCGCAGGCCTCCGACATGAGCGGCTGGCTGTTGATGGGCCTGCCGGGGCTCGCCTACCTCTCGGGCTTCGACGCGGTGTGGCTCGCAGCCGGGCTGATCGTCGGCACCTGGG
>CAZYPM010000017.1:10386-19598 GCA_964649205.1 uncultured Steroidobacteraceae bacterium | reverse complement strand
GCCGCACCCGGAGCCGCCGGTGCGCCCGCGGCCGCGGGCGCGCCCGCGCCGGCGGCCGCTTCCTCGACGACCGGCGCCTCTTCCTCCTCGACGCGCGGCATGTGGATCGAGGCCACGGGCCCGTCGCGTCCCGCGAGCAGGTCCACGATCTCGACGCCGGCGGGGAGCTTGAGGTCCGACAGCTTGATGACCTGGTTGATCTCGAGGCCCGACACGTCCACCTCGACGTACTCGGGCAGGTCCTTGGGCAGGCAGCTGACCTCGATGTCGTTGCGCACGTGCGAGAGCACGCCGCCCTGCTCCTTGACGCCCTTGGCCTCGGCGCCGCCCTTGAAGTGCAGCGGCATGCGCATCCGGATCTTCTCGTCCTCCAGCACGCGCTGGAAGTCGATGTGCACGATCTGGTTCTTGTACGGGTGGCGCTGCACGTCCTTCAGCACGGCGGCCTGGGTCTGGCTGCCGACCTTGAGCGCGAGGATCGTCGAGTAGAACCGCTCGTCGTCCATCAGTTGGGTGAGCCTGGTGTGGTCCACGACCAGCGCGCGCGCATCGCGCTTGCCGCCATACAGGATTGCCGGCACCTTGCCGAGGTGACGCAGGCGGCGGCTCGCACCCTTGCCCTGGTCGTCACGGAACTCGGCGTCGAGTTCGAACGAAATCTTCATGTCAATGCTCCAGTGATTCAGTCGACATACAACGAACTGACGGATTCCTCGTCACGGATCCGCCGCATCGTCTCCGCGAGCAGCTCTGCGACCGAGAGCACGCGGATACGCTTGCACTTCTTCGCCTCGTCGCCGAGCGGGATCGTGTCCGTCACGACCAGCTCGTCCAGCGCCGAGGCCGAAATCCTCTCCACCGCGCTGCCGGACAGCACCGGGTGGGTGATGTAGGCGATCACCCGCACGGCGCCCTCGTCCTTCAGCGCCTGCGCGGCCTGGCACAGCGTGCCCGCGGTGTCGACCAGGTCGTCCACCAGCACGCAGGACCTGCCGCGCACGTCGCCGATGATGTTCATCACCTGCGACTCGTTGGCGCGCGGCCGCCGCTTGTCGATGATCGCGAGGTCGGCGTTGTCGAGGCGCCTGGCCAGCGCCCTCGCGCGGACCACGCCGCCGACGTCCGGCGACACCACGATCATGTTGTCGTACTTCTGCTTCCAGACCTCGCCCAGCAGCACCGGCGACGCGTACACGTTGTCCACCGGCACGTCGAAGAAGCCCTGGATCTGGTCCGCGTGCAGGTCCACCGTCAGCACCCGGTCCACGCCCGCGCAGCCGATCATGTCCGCGACCAGCTTCGCCGTAATCGGCACGCGCATCGCACGCTGGCGCCGGTCCTGCCGCGCATAGCCCAGGTACGGGATCACCGCGGTGATCCGCCGGGCCGACGCGCGCCGGCAGGCGTCCGCCATGACGAGCAGCTCCATCAGGTGCTCGTTCGCCGGCGGGCAGGTCGACTGCACCAGGTAGACGTCCCGGCCGCGGACGTTTTCCATGATCTCGACCTGGATCTCGCCGTCGCTGAAGCGTCCGACCAGCGCCCGGCCGAGCGGCATCATCAGGTGCCGCACGATGTCCTGTGCCAGCCCCGGATTCGCGTTGCCGGTGAACACCGCCATCGTGGACTGGTCCACGCGACTCTCCCTCATGCCCTCGTGCCGGCGCGCCGCGCGCGCCTCGCCTCAACTGGCTGGGGTGGAAGGATTCGAACCTTCGTATGACGGAATCAAAATCCGTTGCCTTACCACTTGGCGACACCCCAAGTCATCTCGGTCCCCCACCGCAGGACCGCTCCGCCGCCAGGCGTTCCTGCAAGGGCGAACGGTCCAGACCGCGCGCCGCGAACCCGGTCCAGCCGGGCGGCAGCCCGGCGAGCGCCGCGCACGCCGACCGCTGGTCGGCAAATGCTGCGAATACGCAGCTGCCGGTGCCGGTCAGTCGCGCCTCGCCCCGCTGCCGGAGCCAGGCCAGCGCTTCCGCCACCTGCGGATGGCGGGCGGCCACCACCGCCTCGCAATCGTTGCGTCCGCCTGCCTTCAGGAAACCGCGAATTGTCGTCTTGGCGGAATTCCTTGTCAATTCAGGCGCCTGAAACACCTCGGCAGTGGGCACTCCCACCCCCGGGCAGACGATCGCAAAATGCCGCGCCGGCAGCTCCGCAGGCGTTAGCACGTCGCCCACCCCCTCTCCCCAGGCGCTGCGGCCACGCACGAAGAGCGGCACGTCGGCGCCCAGTTCCCGGCCGATTGCGGCCAGGCGCTCGACCGGCAGGCGCAGTCTCCAGATCTCGTTCAAGGCGACCAGCGTCGTTGCGGCGTCCGAGCTGCCTCCGCCCAGCCCGCCCTGGATCGGGATGCGCTTGACCACGCGGATCTCGGCGCCCTGGCGCACGCCGCCCTCGGCCTGCAGCCGCCGCGCGGCGCGCACGCACAGGTCGTGCTCCGCCGGGACCTCGCGCGGCCCTTCGGGGCGGAGGATCGCGCCGTCCTCACGCGGCAGGATCGAGAGGCTATCGGCCAGGTCGATCAGCTGGAACACGGTCTGGATCTCGTGGTAGCCGTCGGGGCGGCGGCCGAGCACGTGCAGGAACAGGTTGAGCTTGGCCGGCGCCGGCCAGGGCGCGTTCACGGCGCGAGCCGCCAGCCGGATATGGCGAGCCGCAGCCGCACGTCGCCCGCGGTCAGTTCCATGCGCTCCGGCAGCACTTGCCCGCCCGCCACGCCGTAACGCGTGTAGCGCACCTGCCAGCCGGCCTGCTCGAGCGCCGCCAGGCGCGCGTCCGTACCCAGCGTCTCGCGAAACTCGGAACCCGGCGCCGGCGCGCCGAGCAGCCAGTAGCGCAGCTCGGACAAGGGCAACGGGGCGCCGACGTACTCGCGGGTGATCCGGCGCGCCTCCTCGCCGTCCAGCGTGGCGCCGCTGGCATCCGTGACCGTGATCGCCTTGCCATCCGCGCGGATCGCGAGCGCCGTGCCGCCGAGCGGGCCGCGCATGTCGATCTCGGCGCGCGCACCGTCCTGGCGCCAGCGCAATCCACCCGAGAATCCCTCCGCGCCCGCCGCCACCGCCACACGCCCGGTCAGCGTCCAGTCATCCAGCGCCTGCAGCGCCTCGCGCCGCGCGGGCCAGTCGCCTTCACCCGGGGCCGGCAGCGTCGCGCAGCCGCTGGCGAGGAGCGCCGCGGCGCAGGCGGCCAGTCGCGCGTTCACCGCGGGTGGCGCTCGATCGCGCGCAGCAGGGGCCGGCTGTCGGGATGCTTGGCGAGCGTCTCGTCCCAGAGGCGTCGCGCGTCGTCGACGCGGCCGAGCAGCCAGTAGGTCTCCCCGAGGTGGGCGGCGACCTCCGGATCCTCGGAGCGGTTCCACGCGGTCTCGAGCCAGGCCCTGCCTTCCTCGAGACGGCCGAGGCGGACCAGCGCCCAGCCCATGGAGTCCTGGACCGCGTAGCTGTCGGGCTTGGCCGCGAGCGCGCGCTCGATGAGGCGCCGGCCTTCCTCCAGCGATCGCGTGCGGTCCACCAGCGTGTAGCCGAGCGCGTTCTGGATCACCGGGTCCTCGGGCCTGCGCTTCAGTACGGCGCGCAGGTCGGCGACCGCCTCGGGCACGCGGTCCAGCCGCTCCAGCAGGAAGCCGCGCGCCATGCGCAGGTCGTCGTCCGGCAGCACGGTGAGCGCGCGGTCCATGAGCGCGATCGCGGCATCGCCGTTTCCCTCCTCGACCAGCTGGCTGGCCACGCCGGCGACGACCTCGCGCGTCTCGCCGGGCTCGTCCGCGAGGAAATCGTCGAGCAGCATCTCCGCGCGCTCGGGCAGGCCCTGCGCGCGCCAGAGACGGTACGCCCGAAGCTGCGCCGGCACCGCACGCGCGCCGCCCTTGATGCCTTCGTAGTGGCGCGCGGCCTCGACGTGCTCGCCGCGCTCTTCGGCGATGCGCGCGAGATTCCACTGGACCGTGTCGGCCAGTTGCGCGTCGCGCGCGGCGCCGTCCTGCAGGCGACGGGCGTCGTCGAAGCGGCGCTCGTCGAGCGCGATCGCCGTCAGCCCCGCGATCGCGTCGCCGGTCGCGGCGCCGCCTGCGCGGCGCAGCTCCTCGAAGATCGCGGCCGCCTCGTCGCGGCGATCCGCCCCGAGCAGCAGCCAGGCCTGGCTGATCTTGGTGTAGAGGTCGCCGTCGGCCGCGAGCGCCGCGACGCGCTCGAGCGCGTGAGCCCGTTCGCCCTGCGCCGCCAGCGCGCGCACTTCCGCGAGTTCCGCCATGCGCCAGTCCTTGCGCAGCGCCAGCGCGCGCCGCGCCGCAGCCAGTGCGCGACCGCCGTCCTCGGCGCGCTCCCACAGCACGCTTGCGGCGTACTGCGCCTCCGCCACGCCTGCGTCGGCCGTGGCGAGACGGTCCATGACGCGCGCGGCACCGGTCTCGTTGCCCTCCTCCGCGAGGATGCCGAGCAGGACCATGTGGCCCCGGGCGCGGTCTTCGTAGGCGGTCGCGAGCAGCCGTTCGAACTCCGCCGCGGCGCCTGCGTCGTCGTACAGCCGCAACAGGCCGGTCGCGAGGTGGCGCCGGGCGGACTCGCTCGCCGGCTGGATGGCGAGCCAGCGGCGCGCCTGCCGCACGGCTTCCTGGTACTGCCCGTTCTCGAAGGCCGTGCGCGTGGCCCGCTCGGCGAGCGCGGGATCGTCGCTGCCCGCGGCGGCACAGCCATAGAGGCGTGCCGATCCCGGCCAGTCGCCGCGCAGCAGCGCGCGCTCGGCCGCGGCCGCGAGCTCCCAGGCATCGCCGCCGCAACGCGGGGCCGACGCCTGCGCCTGGGCACTGCCCGCCCACAATAGCAATGCGGCGAAAAGGCGCGTCACGACCGGCATCGCGGCACTATATCGCAGCGCTTGTGCTGCCGTGGTCGTTACCGGACAATCCGCCGGATTTCCGCTGCCGGCCCATCATGTCGCTCCTCGTCGTCGGACTGAACCATCGCACCGCGCCCGTCGAAGTGCGCGAGCGCATCGTCTTCGACGCCTCGCGCCTGCCGCAGGCACTGGCGGCGCTCTCCGCGCTGCCCGGCGTCGAGGAAGCGGCCATCGTCTCGACCTGCAATCGCACCGAGCTCTATTGCGCAGTCACCGACGGCAGCGCGGCGCTCGCGGACTGGCTGGCCGTGCAGTCGGGTGTGTCGCTCGCGGACTGCCTGTACCGCATCGGGGGCGAGGAAGCGGTGCGCCACGTGTTCGCAGTCGCCGCCGGGCTCGATTCGATGATCCTCGGCGAGCCGCAGATCCTCGGCCAGCTCAAGGACGCCTACCGCGCGGCGCAGCAGGCAGGCACCGCCGGGCCGCTGCTGAACCGCCTGTTCCAGCAGACCTTTGCCGTGGCGAAACAGGTGCGCACCGAGACCGCGATCGGCGCGAACGCGGTGTCGGTCGCCTCGGCCGGCATCCAGCTCGCGCGGCGGATCTTCGCGAACTTCGAGCGCCACACCGCGCTGCTGGTCGGCGCGGGCGAGATGATCGAACTGTCCGCGCGGCACCTGCATGCGCAGCGCATCGGCCGGCTGGTGATCGCCAACCGCAGCCTGGCGCGCGCGGAGCGCATCGCGGAAGGCCTGCAGGCCTCCGCGATCCTGCTCGACGCCATCGAGGCGCACCTGCCGCAGGCGGACATCGTGATCTCCTCGACGGCGCGGCCGGGGTTCGTGATCACGCTGCCCGCCGTGGAGGCGGCGCTCCGGGCGCGCCGGCACCGCCCGGTGTTCATGCTCGACATCGCGGTGCCGCGCGACATCGACCCGGCGGTCGCGGGGCTCGAGGACGTCTACCTCTACACCATCGACGACCTGCGGCAGGTGGTGGACGTCAACCTGAAGGCGCGCCAGGAAGAGGCCGCCGAGGCCCGCCGCATCATCGAGCACGACGCGACCCGCTTCATGGCGGGGCTGCGCGTCCAGGACGCGGTGCCGATGATCCGCGAGTTGCGCAGCCATGCCGACGTGGTGCGCGCGCAGACGCTCGAGCAGGCCCGGCGCATGCTGGCCGCGGGCCAGCCGCCCGGCGAGGTGCTCGAATTCCTGGCCGGCACGCTGACCAACCGCCTGCTGCACGCGCCGTCCACCGCACTGCGCGATGCGGCCGAGAGCGGCGACCCCGCGCTGGCGCAGGCTGCGGCGCGGCTGTTCCGCACCGAGCGGGAGGACCGGTGAAGGACGCGCTGCGCCGGCGGCTGGAGCAGGTCGCCGACCGGCACGCCGAGGTCGAGCGCCTGCTCGCCGACCCGCAGCTGCTCGGGCGCTCGGACCGCTTTCGCGAGCTGTCGCTGGAGTTCGCCCGCCTCGACCCGGTCGCGCGCGGCGTGGCCCGGCTGCAGGAGCGCGAACGCCAGCTCGAGGCCGCGGGGGCGATGGCCGCCGACGCGGACGCCGGCGTGCGCGAACTGGCGCGCCTCGAGATCGGCGAACTCGAGCGCGCGATCGCCGCCGACGAGGCGGCGCTGCAGGACCTGCTGGTGCCCGAGGACCCGCTCGACGGCCACAACGTGTTCCTCGAGATCCGCGCCGCCGCGGGCGGCGACGAGGCGGCGCTGTTCGCCGGCAACCTGTTCCGCATGTATTCGCGCTACGCGGAGCGGCGCGGCTGGACGGTCGAGTTGCTGTCGGAAAGCCGCGGCGAGCACGGCGGCTACCGCGAGGTCGTCAGCCGGATCGCGGGCCGCGAGGTCTACGCACGACTGAAGTTCGAGTCCGGCACGCACCGCGTGCAGCGCGTGCCCGAGACCGAAGCGCAGGGCCGCATCCATACCTCGACCTGCACGGTCGCGGTGCTGCCGGAAGTCGCCGAGGTCGAGAGCGTGGCCGTGAACCCCGCGGACCTGCGGGTGGACACCTACCGCGCCTCCGGCGCAGGCGGCCAGCACGTCAACAAGACCGACTCGGCCGTGCGCGTCACGCACCTGCCGACCGGCATCGTGGTCGAGTGCCAGGACGAGCGCTCGCAGCACAAGAACCGCGCGCGGGCGATGGCGCTGTTGCGCGCCAAGCTGCTGGCCGCCGAGCGCGAGCGCGCCGCCGCCACCCGCGCGCGCACGCGGCGCCTGCAGGTCGGGACCGGCGACCGCTCGGAGCGCATCCGCACCTACAACTTCCCGCAGGGCCGGCTCACCGACCACCGCGTCGACCTGACGCTGTACCGGCTCGACGCCATCATCGACGGCGACCTCGACGAAGTGATCGACGCGCTGGCGCGCGAGCACCGGGCCGAGGAACTCGCCGCGCTCGAATGACGCGCACGGGCGCGGCCCTGGCGGCGCTCGCGCGCCGCCTGGCGGCCGTCTCCGCGAGCCCCGCGCTCGACGCCGCCCTGCTGCTGGCGCATGTCACGGGCTCGAACCGGGCTGCGCTCGCGGCCGAGCCCGAACGCGCCCTGTCGCCGCAGCAGGCGGCGGAGCTCGAGGCGCTGGCCAGGCGCCGGCTGCGCGGCGAACCGGTCGCGTACCTGACCGGCCGCAAGGAGTTCTGGTCGATGGATCTCGGCGTCACGCCGGCGGTGCTGGTGCCGCGCCCGGAGACCGAGCTGGTGGTCGAGCTTGCGCTCGCCGCGCTCGCGGGAATTGCGCGGCCCGCGGTGCTCGATCTCGGCACCGGCAGCGGGGCGATTGCGCTCGCGATCGCGCGCGAGCGGCCGGACGCGGCCGTGACCGCGGTCGACCAGAGCGCGGCGGCGCTCGCGATCGCCACCGGCAACGCCGCGCGCCTCGGCATCGCCAATGTCCGCTTCCTGCGCGGGTCCTGGTTCGGCCCGTCGGCCGGCGAGCGCTTCGACCTGGTCGCCGCGAACCCGCCCTACCTCGCGGACAACGACCCCGCCCTGGCCGGGCTCTCCTGCGAGCCGCGCGCCGCGCTGGTCGCGGGGCCGACCGGCCTGGAGGCGATCATGCAGGTCTGCGCCGGCGCCCCGGCCGCACTCGTGCCGGGCGGCGTCCTGGTTCTCGAGCACGGCGCGGCGCAGGACGCCGCGGTCCGCGAGCTGATGTCGGCTGCCGGCTTCGTGGACGTCGCCACGCACCGCGACCTCGCGGGTCTTCCGCGCGCGACGCAGGGCAGGACCGCGCCGGACACATTAGAATTGGCATCCGGTCCAGGGGAGAAGTCACGATGATCCGGTTCGAAACGTCACTGGGCGATTTCACGGTGGAACTCGACGCGGAGTCGGCGCCCGTCAGCTGCAAGAACTTCCTGCGCTACGTGGACGAGGGGCACTTCGACGGCACGATCTTCCACCGCGTGATCCCCGGATTCATGATCCAGGGCGGCGGCTTCACGGCCGAGATGAAGCAGAAGCCGGCGCACGAGCCGATCACCAACGAGGCCGACAACGGCCTGCGCAACCGGCGCGGCGCGATCGCGATGGCGCGGACCAACGACATCCACAGCGCGACCGCGCAGTTCTTCATCAACCTCGTGGACAACGCCTTCCTCGACCACCGCCCGGGCAACTACGGCTACGCCGTGTTCGGGCGCGTCGCCGGCGGCATCGACGTGGTGGACAAGATCGCCGCGGTCAAGACCGGACGGCGCGGCGGTCACGACGACGTCCCGCTGGAGCCGGTCGTCATCAAGCTGGTGCGGCGCGCGAGCGGCGTCTGATCCCGCGGAAATCCCGGTGAAGCGGCGCTCCTGGCCCGTGCGGCTCGCGCGCGGGACGGCGCTGGCGCTGGCCCTGTTTGCGCTCGTCAGCATCGCCGCAGTCGCCTTGCTGCGCTTCGTGCCGGTGCCCGTGACCGCGTTCATGCTGCAGGACGACCAGCGGCCACGGCAGCACGACTGGGTGCCCTGGGAGGAGATCTCGCGCCACGCGGCGCTCGCGGTCATCGCCGCCGAGGACCAGAAGTTCCTCGAGCACGACGGCTTCGACTTCGAGGCCATCGACCGGGCGCTTACCGACGCCAGGCGCGGGCGCCGGCTGCGCGGGGCCAGCACCATCAGCCAGCAGGTCGCGAAGAACCTGTTCCTGTGGCCGGGCCAGAGCTGGCCGCGCAAGGGGCTGGAGGCCTGGTTCACGCTGTGCATCGAGACGCTGTGGCCGAAGCAGCGCATCCTCGAGGTGTACCTCAACAGCGCGGAGTTCGGGCGCGGCGTCTGGGGCGTCGAGGCGGCGAGCCGCCGCTATTTCCGCAAGCCCGCCGCGAACCTCAACCGGCCGGAGGCCGCGCTGCTCGCCGCCGTGCTGCC
>CAZYPM010000017.1:1868-10286 GCA_964649205.1 uncultured Steroidobacteraceae bacterium | reverse complement strand
GCGCAGCGCCTGGCGGAGCTGGTCGCGCACCGGCAGGCTGCGGATGCGCACGCCGCAGGCGGCGTGGATGGCGTTCATGAGCGCTGGCGCCGCGGTCGGGATGCCCATCTCGCCGCAGCCGGACGGAGATTCCGCCGAGTCCACGATGATGACCTCGACGTCGCGCGGCATCTGCGCCAGGGTCGCGAGCGGGTAGTCGTTGAAGTTCGACTGCTCGACGCGCCCGTCCTTGATCGTGATCTCCAGGTTGAGCGCGGTGGACAGGCCGTCGATCGTGCCGCCCTGCATCTGCGCCTCGATGCCGAGCGGGTTCACCGGCTGGCCGCAGTCGATCGCGCAGACCACGCGCCGGAACGCCAGCTCGCCGCGCGGCGACACCTCGACCTCGATCGCGTGCGCGGCGTAGCCGCCGAAGGTGAAGTGCGCTGCGAGACCGATGCCGCGCCCTTTCGGCAGCGCGCGTCCCCAGCCGATCGCTGCAGCGACCCGTTCCAGCACCGTGCGCAGCCGCCCGGTGCTGAACTTCGGGCCGCCGTGCTGCGCATAGTCGAACTCGCGGTCGGCGCCCAGCATCGCGAGGCGCAGCGCCAGCGGATCCTGGCCCGAGGCCCGCGCGACCTCGTCGAGGAAGCTCTGGACCACGAAGGCATTCGCGGTATGCGCCGGCGCGCGCCAGGATCCGCGCGGGATGCCGCTTGCGACCGCGTGCCACTCGAGCCGGTAGTTCGGCACCAGGCGCGCGGGGAAGTCGTCCGGGTACAGCTCCGCGGTCCACAGGTCCTCGGGCTTCATGTTCGGGCGGCGGTAGTACTTCGAGGCGCTGGCCAGGCGGTGGGTCCAGCCGGAGACCGCGCCCGCGGCGTCGAGCGCCGCAACCAGCTCATGGTGTCCGAACGGGCGGAAGAAATCGTGCTGCAGGTCGTCCGAGCGCGTCCACATCAGCTTGATCGGCAGGCCTGTCGCTTTCGAGATCAAGGCCGCCTCGGCGACGAAGTCGTTGGTGAGCTTGCGCCCGAAGCCGCCGCCCGAGCGCGTCATCTCGACCGAGATCGCCGGCCGCGGGATGCCGGTCGCCAGGTTGACGGCGCGCTGCGCGCCCGCGGGCTGCTGGAACGGCCCGATGACGCGGGCGCGGTCCGCCATCACGTGCACGAAGCAGTTCTCGGGCTCGAGCGGCGCGTGGCTCACGAATGGCACGCGGTAGCGCGCGCTGACCACGCGCGCCGCGGACGCGCGCGCGGCGGTGAAATCGCCGTCGTCGCGCACGATCTGCCCGCCGCGTGCGAGCAGCTCGCCGCACTGGGCATCGAGCGCGGCGCTCGACTCGGCCGCGTGTGGCCCGCGCGTCCATTCGACCTCGAGCGCCTCGCGGCCCTTGAGCGCGGACCAGGTGTCGTCCGCCACCACGGCGATCCCGGTCGCGAGGTTCGCCGTCAGCGGCTCGCCGGGCTTCGGGCCGGGGACGACCACCACCGCGCGCACGCCGGGGACCGCCCGCGCCGCGCGATCGTCGAGGCGCGCGATGTCGCCGTCGAAGTACGGGCAGCGCAGCATGACCGCGGTGCAGGCGCCCGGCTCGTACACGTCGATGCCGTAGCGCGCGCGGCCCGTGACGATCTCGGGTGCATCCACGACCTTCTGCGGGCGGCCGATGATGCGGTATTCGCTGCGCGGCTTCAGCGACGCCGGCTCCGCCGCCATCGGCAGTGCGGCGGCCTCGGCCGCGAGATTCCCATACGACAGGCGCCGGCCGTCCGGGTGCAGCGCATGCCCGTCGCGCGTGGCGACGGCTTCCGCCGCGATGCCCCAGCGCGCCGCGGCGGCCCGGCGCATCAGCGCGCGTGCCTGGGCGCCGACCTGGCGCAGGTCCGCCCAGGCGTCCGGGATGTTGGTGCTGCCGCCTGCACCCTGCGGGCCGTACTTCCATTGCGGCGTCGCTCCGGAGAAATCGATGCCGAGCGGCAGTTGCTCCACCGTGACGTCCGCCCAGGCCGCATCCAGCTCGTCGGCGATGATCATCGGCAGCGAAGTCTTGACGCCCTGCCCGATCTCGGCGCCGCGCGCGCCGATGAACACGCGGTTGTCGCGCTCGATGCGCAGGTACAGGCCCAGCGGGTTGGGCGGCAGCGGCGCGTCCTGCGCGAACGCGGCCCGCGACAGCACGGGCTGCAGCAGCAGCCCGCCCGAGGCGGTCAGCGACGCCTGCAGGAAGCCGCGGCGGGAAACCTGCGGTGCCGCGGCGCTCATTTCGGCTGCCGCTCGCGCGCCGCACGCGCGATCGCGCGGCGGATGCGCACGTAGGTGCCGCAGCGGCAGTAGTTGCCGATCGCGTCGATGTCCTCGGGCGAAGGATCCGGCTTGCGCTCCAGCAGCGCCGCCGCCGCCAGGATCTGGCCGGCCTGGCAATAGCCGCACTGCGCGACGTCCTCCTCGATCCAGGCCCGCTGCACGGCATGCAGGCCGGATTCGCCGAGGCCCTCGATGGTGCGGATGGCGCGGCCGGCGAGAGCCGCAACCGGCAGCAGGCAGGACCGCTGCGGTTGCCCGTCCACCAGCACGGTGCAGGCGCCGCAGAAGCCGCCGCCACAGCCGTACTTGGTGCCGGTGAGGCGGGCGTGGTCGCGCAGGTGCCAGAGCAGCGGCATGTCGCCGTCACCCCCGAATTCGCGCTCGACGCCGTTGACGGTGAAGCGGATGCTCACGGTGCGCCCATCATAAGGAGGGACGCAGCCGCGCGGGAGTCGTTCGTCTCGGGTGCCGCTCGCCTCGCCGCGCCTCAGGCGGCGTCGGCCTCGTCGCGCGCCAGGTTGGGCGCGAGCCAGCGGCGCGCCTCGGCGGGCGGGATGCCCTTGCGGCGGGCGTAGTCCTCGAGCTGGTCCGCCCCGATCGGCCCGACCGCGAAGTAGCGGGCCTCGGGATGCGAGAAATACCAGCCGCTCACCGATGCCGCCGGATGCATCGCAAAGGATTCCGTGAGCCGGATGCCGGTCGCGGCCTCCGCGTCCAGCAGGCGCCAGAGTGCGGCCTTCTCGGTGTGGTCCGGGCAGGCCGGGTAACCGGGTGCGGGACGGATGCCGCGGTACTCCTCGCGCACCAGCTGCTCGCCGGAGAGCCGCTCCCCGGGGGCGTAGCCCCAGTACTCGCGCCGTACGCGCTCGTGCAGCATCTCGGCGCCGGCCTCGGCGAGGCGGTCCGCGAGCGCCTTCAGCAGGATCGCCGAGTAATCGTCGTGCGCCGCCTCGAAGCGCGCGACGTGGCCCTCGATGCCGATGCCCGCGGTGACCGCGAAGGCCCCGATGAAGTCCGCGACGCCCGAGTCGCGCGGCGCGACGTAGTCCGCGAGGCACAGCTGCGGCTGCCCGGCGGGCTTCGCCTTCTGCTGGCGCAGGTGGTGCAGGGTCGCGATCGGCCCGCCGCGGTCCGCGCCGGCCTGGACCTCGATGTCGTCGCCCGACGAGGCTGCCGGAAAGAAGCCGACCACGGCGCGTGCCGTGAGCCAGCGCTCGCGCACCAGCGCCTCCAGCATGCGCTGCGCGTCGTGCCAGAGCGCGGTCGCGGCGGGCCCGCGCACCTTGTCCTGCAGGATGTCGGGGAACTTGCCGGAGAACTCCCAGGCGTTGAAGAACGGCATCCAGTCGATGTAGCCCAGCAGGTCGGCGAGCGGGATGTCCGGCAGCGCCTGCGCGCCCGTGAAGCGTGGCCGCGGCGGCTGGTAGGCAGTCCAGTCCGGCGCCAGGCGCCGGGCGCGCGCCTCCCCGAGCGGCAGCCCCTGCGGACGCCGGCGCCGCCCGGCGTGCTGTTTGCGCCGGGTGGCGTGCTCCGCGCGCGTGTGCTCGAAGAACGCCGCGCGGGTGTCCGGCTGCGCGAGCGCCTGGCACACGCCGACCGAGCGCGAGGCGTCCTTCACGTACACGACCCCGTGGTGGTACTCGGGCTCGATGCGCACCGAGGTGTGCGCCGGCGAGGTGGTCGCGCCGCCGATCAGCAGCGGGATCGTGAAGCCCTCGCGCTGCATTTCGCGCGCCACGTGCACCATCTCGTCCAGCGACGGCGTGATGAGCCCGGAGAGCCCGATCATGTCCGCGGACTTCTCGCGCGCCGTCTCGAGGATGCGCTCGGCCGGCACCATGACGCCGAGGTCCACGACCTCGAAGTTGTTGCACTGGAGCACGACGCCGACGATGTTCTTGCCGATGTCGTGCACGTCGCCCTTGACGGTCGCCATGACGATCCGGCCGTTGCTCGCGCGCGTCCCGCCCTGCCCCTGCTCGATGTAGGGCACCAGGTGCGCCACGGCGCGCTTCATCACGCGCGCCGACTTGACCACCTGCGGCAGGAACATCTTGCCGGCGCCGAACAGGTCGCCGACCACGTTCATGCCGTCCATCAGCGGCCCCTCGATCACGTCCAGCGGCCGCTCGGCGGCCTTGCGGGCCTCCTCGACGTCCTCGATGATGAACTCGTCGATGCCCTTCACGAGGGCGTGGCCGAGGCGCTCGTGCACCGGCCGGTCGCGCCAGCCGAGGTCCTCGCCGCGCCGCTCGGCGCCGGCGCCGCGGTAGCGCGCGGCGATCTCGAGCAGCCGCTCGGTCGCGTCCGGCCTCCGGTTCAGGATCACGTCCTCGACCCGCTCGCGCAGGTCCGCCGGGATCTCCTCGTAGATGCCGAGCTGGCCGGCGTTGACGATGCCCATGTCGAGCCCGGCGCGGATCGCGTGGTACAGGAACACGGCGTGCATCGCCTCGCGCACCGTGTCGTTGCCGCGGAAGGCGAATGAGACGTTGCTGACCCCGCCGCTCGTCAGCGAGCCCGGGCAGCGTTCCTTGATGAGCCTCACGGCCTCGATGAAGGCGCGCCCGTAGCCGGCGTGCTCCTCGATGCCGGTCGCCACCGCGAAGATGTTGGCGTCGAAGATGATGTCCTCGGGCGCGAAACCGGCCTGCTCCGTCAGCAGCCGGAAGGCGCGCTCGCAGATCGCGACCTTGCGTTCGACCGTGTCGGCCTGGCCCTGCTCGTCGAAGGCCATCACCACCGCCGCTGCACCGTAGCGGCGCACCAGCTTCGCCTGCGCCAGGAACGGCCCCTCGCCCTCCTTCAGCGAAATCGAGTTGACCACGCCCTTGCCCTGCAGGCAGCGCAGGCCGGCCTCGATCACGGACCACTTCGAGGAGTCGATCATGACCGGCACGCGCGCGATGTCGGGCTCGGACGCCGCCAGGTTCAGGAACCTGACCATGGCGGCCTGCGAGTCGAGCATGCCCTCGTCCATGTTCACGTCCACCAGCTGCGCGCCATTGGCGACCTGGTCGCGCGCGATCGCGAGCGCGGCCGCGTAATCATCGGCCTCGATCAGCTTGCGGAATTTTGCCGAGCCCGTGACGTTGGTGCGCTCGCCGACGTTGACGAACAGCATTTCCGGCTCGATGTTGAGGGCCTCGAGGCCGGACAGGCGGCAGCGCCGCGGCGGCTTCGCCGGCCGCCGCGGCGGCAGCCCGGCGACCGCCTGCGCGATCGCGGCGATGTGCTCGGGCGTCGTGCCGCAGCAGCCGCCGACGATGTTGACGATCCCCGCCCGCGCCCACTCGCCGAGCTGGGCCGCGGTCTCGCAGGCGGCCTCGTCGTAGTCGCCGAAGGCGTTCGGCAGGCCGGCGTTCGGGTAGGCGCTGACGAAGCAGTCCGCGATGCGCGACATCTCCTCGACGTGCGGACGCAGCTGCCGCGCGCCGAGCGCGCAGTTGAGCCCGACCGCGAGCGGGCGCGCGTGCCGCACCGAGTTCCAGAACGCCTCGACCGTCTGGCCCGACAGCGTGCGGCCGGAGGCGTCGGTGATGGTGCCCGAGACGATCAGCGGCAGCTCCTCGCCGAGCTCCTCGAACGCCTCGGCGATCGCGTACAGCGCCGCCTTCGCGTTCAGCGTGTCGAACACCGTCTCGACCACCAGCAGGTCCGCGCCGCCCTCGATCAGCGCACGCGCCGCCGCGCCGTAGGTCTCGCGCAGCGCCTCGAAGCTGGTGTTGCGGAAGCCGGGGTCGTTGACGTCCGGCGAGAGCGAGGCGGTGCGGCTGGTCGGACCGAGCGCCCCGGCGACCCAGCGCAAACGCCCGTCGCGCGCGCACGCCTCGTCGGCCGCGCGCCGCGCGATGCGCGCGGACTCCAGGTTGATCTCGCCGACGTACTCCTCGAGGCCGTAGTCGGCGAGCGACGGCGCGCTGGCATTGAAGGTGTTGGTCTCGATGATGTCGGCGCCGGCGGCCAGGTACTCGCGGTGGATCGCGCCGACCAGCTCCGGGCGCGTCAGCGACAGCAGGTCGTTGGCGCCCTTGAGCTCGCGCGGCCACTGTGCGAAGCGGCGGCCGCGGTAGTCGGAGCCGTCGAGCGCGGCGCGCTGGAACATCGTGCCCATCGCGCCGTCGAGGACCAGGATGCGCCCGGCGAGCGCGCGCCTGAGCTCCGCGATGCGGTGCGCGCGGCTCATCGGGCGCGGATCCCGAGCGCATGGCAGATCGCGTAGGCCAGCTCGGCGCGGTTCAGCGTGTAGAAGTGGAATTCGTCGACGCCCTCGCGGCGCAGGCGCGCGACCTGCTCGATCGCGACCGAGGCGGCGATCATCTTGCGCGTCTCGGGGTCGTCCTCGAGCCCCTCGAAGCGCTCGACCAGCCAGTCCGGCACCGACGCACCGCAGCGCGCGGCGAAGCGTGCGAGCTGCGGGAAGCGCGTGATCGGCAGGATGCCCGGCACGATCGGCGCGCGGATGCCGCGGCTCGCGCAGTCGTCGCGGAAACGCAGGTAGAGATCCGTGTCGAAGAAGAACTGCGTGATCGCGCGCACCGCGCCGGCGTCGATCTTGCGCTGCAGGTTGTCGAGGTCGGCGCTGCGCGAGGCCGCCTCCGGATGCGTCTCCGGGAAGGCGGCGACCGAGATTTCGAAGTCGGCGACGCCGCGCAGGCCGGCGACCAGGTCCGCGGCGTGCGCGAAGCCGTCGGCGCGCGGCAGGTAGCGGCCGCCGGCGGGCGGGTCGCCGCGCAGCGCGACGATGTGGCGCACGCCGAGTTCCCAGTAGCGGCGCGCGACTCCCAGGATCTCCTCGCGGCCGGCGCCGATGCAGGTCAGGTGCGGTGCGGCGGTCAGGCTCGTTTCGCGCAGCACGCGCGCGACCACGCGGTGGGTGCGGTCGCGGGTGGTGCCGTCGGCGCCATAGGTGACCGAGACGAAGCGCGGCGCGAGCGGCGCCAGCCGCTCGATCGACGCCCAGAGCGTGCGCTCCATGGCCTCGTCACCCGGCGGGAAGAACTCGAAGGAAACCTGCACCGGCGGCCGGTCGCGCATCGGATCAAGTATACAATGTGCGCGCCACGACTCCGGAGACGCGTCGCATGCTGGAAAAGCCGCTCGAACGCCTGCTGTTCGCCTGCCGCTGGCTGCTGGCGCCGATCTACCTCGGCCTGTCGCTGGCGCTGATCGTGCTCGGCATCAAGTTCTTCCAGGAGGCCTGGCACGTCATGTCCCGGGTCTTCACGCTGGCGGAGGCGGACCTGGTGCTGACGCTGCTGGCGATGATCGACCTGGTGCTGGTGGGCAGCCTGATCGTGATGGTGATGTTCTCCGGCTACGAGAACTTCGTCTCGCGCATCGACGTCCAGACCAGCGGCGACACGCCGGCCTGGCTGTCGAAGCTCGACTCGGGCACGCTGAAACTGAAGGTCGCGGCCTCGATCGTCGCGATCTCGTCGATCCACCTGCTGCGCATCTTCATGAACGCGCAACAGGTGCCGAACGACAAGATCCTCTGGTACGTGGTGCTGCACCTGACCTTCGTGGTGTCCGCGGTGCTGCTGGGCGTCCTCGACCGCATCGCCTTCGCGGGGCACCGCAAGGCCTGAGCAGGGCTCTATTGCCCGGCGGGCAGCGCGAGCGAGGCCTGGCCGAAGAAGTACTTCCAGCCCTCCGGCGTGCGCACGTAGGTGTCGCTGAACCACACGCGCCGGTCGAACGGCACGCCCTCGTTCGTGCCCTTCAGCCGCAGCAGCGCGGTCACGACTGCGGTGTCGCCCGACACGCGCACGGTCTGCGTGCCGGGCTCCTCGTCCTGGATCTCGTAGCGGATCTTCTTCTCGCGTGCCGCCTGCAGGTGGTCGGCCTTGGTGAAGACCCTGCCGTCGCCGAGCACCAGCACCATGTCCGGATGCTGGATGCGGTCGATGGTGGCGAGGTCGTGGTGTTTGACGGCGGCCTGGAATTCCGTGTCGAGGGCGGCGACCGCGCGGCGGTCGTCCTCGGGCGGGGAAGCGGCGGCACCGGCGCTGAGCGCGAGCGCCGCCAGCGCGGGAACGAGCGTGTTGCGCATGGCTTTCAACCTGGCTGACAGGGGATGGCGGCGCGAGCATAGGCCGGGATCCGGCAGGACGCCATCCCCCGCGC
>CAZYPM010000017.1:0-1768 GCA_964649205.1 uncultured Steroidobacteraceae bacterium | reverse complement strand
CCCGCGACGTCCACCGCGTCGAAGCGCCAGGCGCGGTTGCAGAATTCGCAGCGGACCTCGACATCGCCGCGCTCGGCGAGCAGCGCGCGGACCTCGTCACCGCCCAGCGTCTGCAGGATGCCGGCGACGCGCTCGCGCGAGCAGCTGCACTGGAAGAACACCGGCGAGCCCTCGAACAGGCGGATGTCGTCCTCCGGGAACAGGCGCCCGAGCAGTTCCCGGCAGGACAGCGAGAGCAGCTCGTCGGGCTTGAGCGTCGCCGCCAGCAGCCCGATCCGGGTCCAGGCGTCGTCCGCCATCTCGCGCGCGCCCTCGTCGCCGACCGCGACCCGCTGCAGCAGCAGGCCGGCGGCCCGCTCCGGCGTCGCGGCGAGCACCAGCCGCGACGGCAGCTGCTCGGAACGCTCGAAGTACTGCTCGAGGCTGGCCGCGAGCGGCAGGCCCGAGAGCGGCACCATGCCCTGGTAGCGATCGCCCTCGGGTTGCTCGATCGTCACCGCGAGCTGGCCGCTGCCGAACAGGCCGGCCGCTGCCGCGGGCCCGACCGCGGCCGGGTCGTGACGCGCGACGCCGCGGATCGCGTGGCGGTGGGTGCATTGCGCGAGCAGCAGCCGCAGCGGCCCCGCGCTCTCGAGCTGCAGCGACAACCGGCCCTCGAACTTCAGCGCGCCCGCCAGCAGCACGGACGCCGCCATCGCCTCGCCGAGCGCATCCGCCACCGGGCGCGGGTAGTCGTGGTGCTCGATCGCCGCGCGCCAGCTCGCGTCGAGCCGCACGAGGTGGCCGCGCACCGGGAGCTCCTCGAACAGGAAGCGGTGCAGCAGGTCCCCGCTCATCCCGCCAGCATCTTGCGCAACAGCTCGTTGACCTGCGCCGGATTCGCCTTGCCGGCGGTCGCCTTCATGACCTGCCCGACGAAGAAGCCGAACAGCTTGTCCTTGCCCGCGCGGTAGTCGGCGAGCTGCGCGGGATTCGCCGCCATCACCTGCGCGATGGCCTGCTCGATCGCCGAGCTGTCCGTGATCTGGCGCAGGCCCTTCGCCGCAATGACCTCATCGGCCCCCGCCCGCCCGGTCCACATCGCCTCGAACACGTCCTTGGCGAGCTTGCCGGAGATGGTGCCGTCCTGGATGCGGCGCAGCAGGCCCGCGAGCGCGGCCGCGGTCACCGGCGACTGGCCGATCTCGATGCCGTCGCGGTTCAGGAACCCGGACAGTTCGCCCATGACCCAGTTCGCCGCCAGCTTCCACTCGCCGCCCGCCCCGGCTGCGACTTCCTCGTAGTACGCGGCCAGCTCGCGGCTGGCGGTCAGCACCCCCGCGTCGTAGGCCGAGAGGCCATGCTCGCGCGCGAAGCGCGCGGCCTTCGCGTCCGGCAGCTCCGGCAGCGTCCTGCGCACCTCCTCGATGAAGGCCTCGTCGAGCGCCAGCGGCAGCAGGTCGGGGTCGGGGAAGTAGCGGTAATCGTTGGCCTCTTCCTTCGAGCGCATCGAGCGCGTCTCGTGCCGGTCCGGGTCGTACAGCCGGGTCTCCTGGACCACGCTGCCGCCGCCCTCGAGCAGCTCGATCTGGCGCGCGACCTCGTAGTTGATGGCGCGCTCGACGAAACGGAAGGAATTCAGGTTCTTGATCTCGCAGCGCGTGCCGTACTCGTGCCGGCCCTGGTGGCGCACGGACACGTTCGCGTCGCAGCGGAACGAGCCCTCCTGCATGTTGCCGTCGCAGATCTCGAGGTAGCGCACCAGCGTGTGGATCTTCTTCATGTACGC
>CAZYPM010000016.1:15356-20365 GCA_964649205.1 uncultured Steroidobacteraceae bacterium | reverse complement strand
CCAGCGCGAGGCGCGGGCGCGCCTGCGGCGGCAACTGCGGCAGCCCGGCCCAGGCCGGATCCTCACGCGAGGCGGCGCGCAGGAAGCGCTTGACGATGCGGTCCTCCAGCGAGTGGAAGCTGATCACGACCAGGCGGCCGCGCGGCGCCAGCGTGGCGACCGCCTGCGGCAGCGCGCGCTCGACCTCGCCGAGCTCGTCGTTGACGTGGATGCGGAGCGCCTGGAAGGTGCGTGTCGCCGGGTGCCGGCCCGGCTCGCGCCCGGGCACCGCGGCGGCGACCACCTGCGCGAGCCGCCCGGTGGTCGCGATCGGCGCCGCCGCACGCGCCGCGACGATGGCCCGCGCGATGCGCCGCGCGTGGCGTTCCTCGCCGAAACGGGATATCACCGTCGCGATCTCCCGTTCGTCCGCGCGCGCGATGAACTCGGCGGCCGATGCGCCGCTGCCCGGGTCCATGCGCATGTCGAGCGGGCCGTCGCGCAGGAAGCTGAAGCCGCGGCGCGCGTCGTCGAGCTGCGGTGAAGAGACGCCGAGGTCGAACAGGATCCCCTGCGCCGTGCCGGGCGCCACCAGGCGCGCCAGCTCGGAGAAGCGCGCCTGCAGGACGCGCACGCGCGGGTCGCCCGCAAAGCGCTGCGATGCCGCCGCACAGGCCTCCGGGTCGCGATCGATGGCAAGCAGTCTCCCCTGTTCCCCGAGCCGGCCGAGGATCGCCCCGGCATGGCCGCCGCGACCGTAGGTCGCGTCCACGTAGAAGCCGTCGGCGCGGATCGCGAGTGAATCGAGTACCTGGTCCGTCAGGACCGGTTCGTGTTCCCCGCCGCCCGGCTCCTCCAACCGCGCGCCGATCACGGCGCGCCCATCACAGCGACAGCGAGCCCAGTTCCGCCGGCAGCGACACCGACGGTTCCTCGCCGTTCAGCCACTGCTCGCGCCGCTCGTCCCAGCGCTGCTCGTCCCACAGTTCGAAGCGGTTGCCCTGGCCGATCAGGATCGCGTTGCGATCGAGGTGCGCGAACTCGCGCAGCTTCGGCGGCAGCAACAGGCGCCCGTGCCCGTCGAGGTCCACGTCGGTGGCGTGGCCGACCATCAGGCGCTGCAGCCGCCGCGCGTGCTCGTTGAGCGTCGGCAGGCGCATCAGCTTGCGTTCAATTTCTTCCCAGTCGGGCAGCGGGTAGATCAGCAGGCACTGGTCGCGGTCGATGGTGACCACGAGCCGCGCCTCGCCCCGTTCCTGCAGGCGCTCGCGATACCGGGTCGGCATGACCATCCGGCCCTTGGCATCGATCGTGATCTTGGTGGCGCCCCGGAACATGTGTTGAAACGGGAACTTGTCCCATTTCCTCCCACTTTTTCCCACTCGCCGCCACTATAGGCACGCATCCGGGGGCGGTCAACGGGACGGACCAAAAAAATTTGTGACGTGTCAGACACTTACGACCGATCGCGTCAGCCCATTCGAGCCGCGTGATGGATCAGGAAATCAGCGGGTTACGCGCCGCTCTTACAGCGGATTCTCACGAGGCGTCCGTTCTTGATCTTGTTGAGACGGAAAAAGGAGTCGGCCGATAAGCCGGGTTCTGTCGTGGGCAACCATTCCTCTGGGATGCGCGTCGCCGCGCAACTCAAGCGGCCTACCCGGAAGCACGCGCGGGCCGCGCGCCGCGGCTTTCGCCGCCTGCTTCCCTATTTGGCCTTGCTCCAGGCGGGGTTTGCAGTGCCGTCGCCGTTACCGTCGACGCGGTGCGCTCTTACCGCACCATTTCACCCTTGCCGTCGTGCTCGCGCACGCTTGGGCGGTGTGTTTTCTGTTGCACTTTCCGTGGGCTCACGCCCCCCAGGCGTTACCTGGCGCCGTGCCCTGTGGAGCCCGGACTTTCCTCCGTTTTCGCGGGAAAACGGCGATTGCCTGGCCGACTCCGGCGCTCACCTTAGACGCTTGCGGCGCCCGCCTCAAGGGCTTTCGCGCGTCGGTTTTTCAGCCATTTCCAGCGCCCGCGCGTAGGCGTCGTTGCGCCGCGCGCCGGTCAGTTCCGCCGCCGCCGCCGCCGCCGCGGACGGCGGCAGGTACCTGAGCAGCACGGCGAGCGACCCGGTGAGCAGTTCGCCGCCGCCCGCCTGCCGTTCGGCACCCTCGACCACGACCACCGTCTCGCCACGCGCCAGGTCCGCATCGCTGGCCGCGCGCCCCGCGAGTTCGCCGAGGCTGCCGCGGTAGAAGGTCTCGTGCAGCTTGGTGATCTCGCGCGCGACGCAGGCGCGGCGAGCGGCGCCCAGCGCCGCTGCGAGGTCCGCGAGGCAGGCGGCGATGCGGTGCGGCGCCTCGTAGAACACCAGCGTGCGCGGTTCGCCTGCGAGTTCCGCGAGCCGCTGCCGGCGCGCGCCGGCGCGCGCCGGCAGGAAGCCCTCGAAGCAGAATCGCTCGCCCGGCAGTCCCGAGGCCGAGAGCGCGGCGATCGCGGCGCAGGCGCCAGGCACCGGCACGACCGTGATCCCCGCCTCCACCGCCGCGCGCACCAACGGGAAGCCCGGGTCGCTCACGAGCGGCGTGCCCGCGTCCGAGACCAGCGCGACGCTCTCGCCCGCTTTCAGCCGCGCCACCAGCTCGGATGCGCGTGCCTTCTCGTTGTGCTCGTGCAGGGACACGAGCGGGCGCTCGAGGCCCAGTTCGCGCAGCAGCCGGCCGCTGTGGCGCGTGTCCTCGGCCGCGACCACGCCCGCGGCGGCGAGAATCTCGCGCGCTCGCGCAGAAATGTCGCCCATGTTGCCGATGGGCGTCGCCACCAGATAAAGGATGCCGGCCTGCGCCACTATAATGTCCTCCCCGACCGCGCCGGGCGGCCGGGTGATCCTCGCCAAGGGCCGCCGCCGATGCAAGCGAATGTCCGTGCCATGCGACTCGCCGCCGCCTGCCTCGCGGGCTTGCTGGCCACCGCCTGCCAGATTCCGGGCCTGGAACGCGCGGGTCCCGAGGGCGCCGTGCAGCGCGCCGAGCGCCTGTCGCGCCAGGGCGAGCATGCCGCCGCCGCGCGCAGCTACGAACTGGCGGCCAGGGACGCCGTCGAGGCGGAACGCAACCGGCTGTGGCTGGCGGCCGCGGATGAGTGGATCGCTGCCGCCGACGTCGCCTCGGCCGAGGTCGCGATCGGCATGCTGGCGCCGCCGATCTCGGCGGCGGACACGCAGGAGCGTCTGCGCCTGGACGTCGAGATCGCGCTCGCGCGCGGCGACCGCGCGCGCGCCGCGGCGCTGCTGCGCGGCCTGCCCGAGACCGGCGACGCCGCCGCGCTCGCGACCCGCGCGCGCGTGCATTTCGGCGAGCTGCGCGTCGCCGACGCGGTCGTCACGCTGGTGGCGCGCGAGGCCCTGCTCGCGGACCCGGCCGAGCGGCTCGCGAACCAGCGCCTGATCGTGGACGGCATCGGCGCCGCCCTTGCGCGCGGCGGCAGCGCCCGCGCGCCGGACTGGGCGGATGCGACGCTCGCCGGCTGGCTGGAACTCGGGCGCATCCTCGCCGACGCCCGCGCCGGCGCGCTCGGCACGCAGCGGCGGCTGCAATCCTGGCGCGAGCGCTATCCGGCACACCCGGCGAGCGAGACGCTGTGGCGCGGCCTCGGCGAAGGGCCCGCGGCCGCCGGCGACCTGCCGCGGCAGGTCGCGCTGCTGCTGCCGCTGTCCGGCCGCGCGGAGGCCGCGGGCCAGGCGGTGCGCGACGGCTTCCTCGCGGCCTACTATGACCACGGCAGCGCCGCGCGCCCGCGCGTGCGCGTCTACGACGTGGCGGCGCGCGACGCGCCCTCGGCCTACCTGCAGGCGCTGGCCGACGGCAGCGATTTCGTGGTCGGGCCGCTGACGCGCGAGGAGGTCGCGTCACTCGCCACGCTCGCCGACGGCCGCGCGACCACGCTCGCGCTCAATTTCCTCCCGGACGGCGTCGCCCCGCCGGACCGCTTCTACCAGTACGCGCTGTCGCCCGAGGACGAGGCCCGGCTCGCGGCGCGGCGCATCGCGGAGGACGGGCGCAGCAGCGGCGTCACGCTGGTGCCGCAGTCCGACTGGGGGCGGCGCGTGCAGGCGGCATTCGCCGAGGAGTTTGCCGCGGCCGGCGGCGTGATCGTGGACCAGGCGGACTACCTGCCATCGACCGTGGACTTCAACGAGCTGCTGCGCCGGCTGCTGCGCACCACGGGGCAGCGCGGCAGCGCGCCGCGCCCCGACGCGCAATTCATCTTCGTGGCCGCGCAGCCGGTGCACGGGCGCCTCGTCCGCACGCAGCTGCGGTTCAACTACGCGAGCGCGCTGCCGATGTATTCGACCTCGGACGTCTTCGACGTGGCGGGTCCGGGCAACGTGGACCTGGACGGCGTGATCTTCCCCGACATGCCCTGGGTGCTCGACCCGTTCGGCCCGGCCGCCGCGGCGCGCGAGGCCGCCGAGCGCAGCTGGCCGGGGCGCACCGGCCAGCTCGGGCGGCTGCACGCCTTCGGCTACGACGCGTTCCGCCTGATCGGCGAACTGCGCCGCCTGCGTGGCGGCGGCTCCACACCGCTGCCGGGCCTGACCGGCCGCCTGTCGGTGGACGGCGCCGGGCGCGTGCGCCGCGAACTCGACTGGGCGCAGGTCGTGAACGGCCGGCCGGTCTCGCCGCCACCGCCGCCCGTGGTGACCGCGCCCGCGACGTGAGCGCCCCGCACCTCGAGATCGGCCGCGCCGCCGAGGCGGCCGCGGCGCGCATGCTCGAGCGCCAGGGTTACCGGATCCTGCAGCGTAACTTCCGCGCGCGCGGCGGGGAGATCGACCTGGTGGCGCAGGACGGCGCGACGCTCGCGATTGTCGAGGTGCGCTATCGCGCGGGCGGACGCTTCGGCGGCGGCGCCGAGAGCGTGACGCCGGGCAAGCAGCGGCGCATCGTGCGCGCCGCCCGCGTGCTGCTGGCCGCACGGCCGGCGCTCGCGCGACTGCCCGCACGCTTCGACGTCGTCGAGGTCACCGGTCCCGCCGACGCGCT
>CAZYPM010000016.1:0-15256 GCA_964649205.1 uncultured Steroidobacteraceae bacterium | reverse complement strand
CGCGACTGCCCGCACGCTTCGACGTCGTCGAGGTCACCGGTCCCGCCGACGCGCTCGCCTGCCGCCTGATCCGCGAAGCCTTCCGACTTTAGAAAAAGGTGTCAGACACCTTTTTCGTGCTACTTGACGACGCGAAGCTTCGGGCGGGAGCCGGTGTCATCGGGGCCGGGCACAGGGGGCGGCGCGTCGCTGTCGTCCTGGAACAGCATGCCCTGGCCGGTCTCGCGCGCGTAGATCCCGAGCACGGCCGCGAGCGGCAGCCGCACCTGCTGCGGCACGCCGCCGAAGCGCGCGGAGAACTCGATCCAGTCGTTGCCGAGCTTGAGGTCCTGGGTCGCCTGCCAGCTCACGTTGAGTGTGATGCGACCGTCACGCACGTAGGCCTTCGGCACCTCGGCGCCGGCGACGCCCGCGTCCACGACCAGGTGCGGCGTCTGGCGGTTGTCGGTCATCCACTCGTGCATCGCGCGGACCAGGTACGGCCGCCGCGAGGTCTGCTGTGCGGCCACGGCTCAGGCCCTGCGCGGCGCGCGAGGCGTCACTTCACGTCCTTCCAGTATTCCTTGTAGAGGAAATACGCGAAGCCCGTGAACATCAGCAGGAACAGCACCACCCACACGCCGAGCGCCTTGCGCTGCGCCTTGGCGGGCTCGGAAACGTACTCGAGGAACGCGACGGTGTCGCGCACGAAGCCGTCGAACTCCTCGGCCGTCATCTCGCCGGGCGCGCCGGGCTCGAGCGCGACCAGGTGCGGTGCGGGCTTGCCGTCCGCGCCCGGGCGATCCTCGTAGCGCGGCAGCTGCTCGCCCTGGCGCACCGCCAGCACGTTCGGCATGACCGTGTTGGCGAGCAACGCGTTGTTCGCCCCGGTCGGCCGCGACGGGTCCGCGTAGAACGACTTCAGGAAGGTGTACACGTAGTCGACGCCGCGGCTGCGCGCGATCAGCGACAGGTCGGGCGGCGCGTTGCCGAACCAGACGCGCGCCTTCTCCGTCGGCATGGCCGAGCGCATCGGGTCGAAGACGCGCTCGCCGGTGAACATCAGGTTGTCGCGCAGCTCCTTCTCGGTCAGCGCCAGGTCGTCCGCGAGCTGGCTGTAGCGCATGTACTGCAGCGAATGGCAGCCGAGGCAGTAGTTGACGAAGTTGCGCGCGCCGCGCTGCAGCGAGGCCAGGCTGCCGACGTCCGTGTGCGCCTTGGCGAGTGGCCAGCCCGTGGTCGCGGCATTCGCCGCGGCGGCGCAGCCAAGCGCGAGCAGCGCCAGCAGGCGGCCGGCGGCGTTCACTTCGTCACCCGCGTGGGCTCGGGCTTGTGGCTGTCGATGCGCGTGTACCAGGGCATCGCCAGGAAGAACACGAAGTAATAGATCGTGCCGGCGACGGACATGGTCTTGAACGGCTCGACCGCGGGCTTCAGGCCGCAGTAGCCGAGCATGATGAAGGTCGCCGCGAACAGCAGCAGCGCGGCCTTGTACAGCGGTCCGCGGTAGCGGATCGACTTGACCGGCGCGCGGTCGAGCCAGGGCAGGAAGAACAGCAGCAGGATCGCCGCGAACATCACCAGCACGCCCCAGACCTGCGTGCCGGCGAACGCGGGGACCGCGCGCAGCATCGCGTAGTACGGGGTGAAGTACCACACCGGTGCGATGTGCTCGGGCGTCAGCAGCGGGTTGGCCGGCTCGAAGTTCGGCGCCTCGAGGAACAGGCCGCCCATCTCCGGCGCGAAGAACACGACCGCGGCGAACAGCACCAGGAAGACGCCGAGCCCGAAGATGTCCTTGACCGTGTAGTACGGGTGCATGGCCACGCCGTCGAGCGGCCGGCCGTCCGCTCCCTTGTTCTTCTTGATCTCGATGCCGTCCGGGTTGTTCGAGCCGACCTCGTGCAGCGCCAGCAGGTGCGCGACCACCAGGAAGATCAGCACCAGCGGCAGCGCGACGACGTGCAGCGCGAAGAAGCGGTTCAGCGTGATGTCCGAGATGAAGTAGTCGCCGCGGATCCACTCGACCAGCGCATCGCCGATCACCGGGAACGAGCCGAACAGCGAGACGATCACCTGGGCGCCCCAGTAGGACATGTTGCCCCAGGGCAGCAGGTAGCCGAAGAAGGCCTCGGCCATCAGCGCCAGGTAGATCAGCACGCCGAAGATCCACAGCAGTTCCCGCGGCTTGCGGTGCGAGCCGTACAGCAGCGCGCGGAACATGTGCAGGTAGACCACGATGAAGAACGCCGAGGCCCCGGTCGAGTGCAGGTAGCGGATCAGCCAGCCCCACTCGACGTCGCGCATGATGTACTCGACCGAGCCGAAGGCCTCGGTCGCGGACGGCTTGTAGCTCATCGTCAGGAAGATGCCGGTGACGATCTGCAGCGCCAGCACGAACAGCGCGATGGAGCCGAAGTAGTACCAGACGTTGAAGTTCTTCGGCGCCATGTACTCCGACATGTGCTCCTTCCAGAGCGACGACATCGGAAAGCGCGCGTCGATCCAGGCGCCGAAGGCGGCAAGCTTGCCTGGCCCCGCAGGGGCCGTTTTCCCGGCCATCAGGCAAAGCTCCCCTGGTCCACGCCGATGACGATGTGTCCGCTGTCGACGAAGGTGTACGGCGGCACCTCGAGGTTGGTCGGCGCAGGGACGCCGCGGAACACGCGGCCGGAGAGGTCGAACTTGGAGCCGTGGCAGGGGCAGTAGAAACCGCCCGGCCAGTCGCCCGGGCTGGAGGTCGTGAGCTCCGCGTCCCCGGGCTCGAAACGACCCATCGGCGCGCAGCCGAGGTGGGTGCAGACGCCGAGCACGACGAAATACTCGGGGTTGACCGCACGGGCGTCGTTCTTCGCGTAGTCCGGCTGCCGCGAGCGGTCGGACTTCGGGTCCGACAGGAAGCCCTCGACCGATGGCAGCCTGCCGATCATCTCGGGCGTGCGCCGCACCACCCAGACCGGCTTGCCGCGCCACTCGATCTTGAGCATGGCGCCCGGCTCGAGCTTGCTGATGTCGATCTCGACCGGCGCGCCGAGCGCCTTGGCCCGCGCACTCGGCTTCCAGGAGGCCAGGAAGGGCACGGCGGCGAACGCGACACCGACAGCTCCGGTCAAAGTCGTGGCGGCGGTCAACAACTGTCGCCGGCCGCGGTCAACTGCTTCGCCCATCGGTTCCGTTTTCGTTCGTGGCGGGAGTTGCCGCATTATACAGACGCCGCACGGAGGTTGCCGACGCCGATGACGGGGAAATGGGGCTGGCTGCGCTGGATTTCGCCCTGGGTCGCGCTCGGTCTCGCGGCGGCGCTCGTGATCGTGCTGCTGCGCCCGGCGCGCGAGGCCGCACCGCCCGAGCCCGCCCCCGCCCCCGCCGCGACCGAGGCGGCGGCGCCCGCGGCGCCGGAACCGGAGGCCGCTGCGGCGACGGTTCCCTTGCCGAGCTACGCCGACGCGGTGACGCTCGCCGCGCCCGCGGTCGTCAATATCTTCACCGAGCGCCGTGTGGTGGTGCGCAATCCCATGCCGGCGCAGTTCGGCCAGCTGTTCGGCGACGTCTGGCCGGAGTACCGCGAGCGCGTCGAGCGCAGCCTCGGCTCCGGCATCATCTACGACGTCAAGGGCCACGTGGTCACGAACTACCACGTGATCGCACAGGCGACCCAGATCAACGTCCAGCTGCAGGACGGCCGGCAGGCCGCGGCGGCGCTGGTGGGCACGGACCCCGATACGGACCTGGCCGTGCTCAAGATCGACCTCAAGACGCTGCCGATCATGACCTTCGGGCGCTCGAGCCGCCTGCGGGTGGGCGACCCGGTGCTGGCGATCGGCAACCCGCTCGGGCTCGGCCAGACCGTCACGCAGGGCATCGTCAGCGCGACCGGCCGCGGCCAGCTCGGGGTCACGACCTTCGAGAACTTCATCCAGACCGATGCCGCCATCAACTTCGGCAACTCGGGCGGCGCGCTGGTGGATGCGCAGGGCCGCATGATCGGCCTCAACAGCGCGATCGCGGGCCGCCAGGCCGGCATCGAGGGCATCGGCTTCGCCATTCCCTCGGAGCTGGTGCGCGGAGTCGTGGACGCGATCCTGCGCGATGGCCGCGTCGTGCGCGGCTGGATCGGCGTGATCCCGCGCGACCTCACGGCGGCCGAATTCGCGCAGTACGGCATGCCGGAAGGGTCGGTGCTGGTGCGCCAGGTCTACCGCGACAGTCCGGCCGGGTCACAGGGCGTCGCGCCCGGCGACGTGATCACGCAGTTCAACGGCCAGCCGCTGCGCGGCGCGCAGGACCTGCTCTCCAGGGTCGCCATGCTGAAGCCGGGCCAGGGCGCGCGCCTCCGGATCTGGCGTGGCCCGCCGGTCCAGCCCGAGGTGCACGAGCACAACGTGCGCATCGATGTCGCCGAGCGGCCGCCGCAGGCGATCCGGGCCGGCTCGTCCTGATCCGGCGCGCGCCGCTCAGGTCCGCGGCCCGGGCAGGCGGCGGATGTCCGCGCCCAGCTGGCGCAGCTTCTCCTCGATGCACTCGTAGCCGCGGTCGATGTGGTAGATGCGCTGCACGTCGGTCACGCCCTCGGCGACCAGTCCCGCGATCACGAGCGAGGCCGACGCGCGCAGGTCGGTGGCCATGACCGGCGCGCCCGAGAGCCGGGGCACGCCCTGGATCACGGCGGTATGGCCCTCGATGCGGATGTCGGCGCCGAGGCGGCGCAGCTCGAGCATGTGCATGTAGCGGTTCTCGAAGATCGTCTCGACGATGGTGCCGACCCCGTCGGCGACGCAGTCGAGCGCCGCGAACTGCGCCTGCATGTCGGTCGGGAAACCGGGATGCGGCGCGGTGCGGATGTCCACGGCCGCCGGCCGGCGGCCCTGCATGTCGGCGGCGATCCAGTCCGGCCCGACTTCGACCCTGGCGCCGGCCTCCCGCAGCTTGGCGAGCACGGCGTCCAGGTGGTCGGCGCGCGCGCCGCGCACCCGCACGCGCCCGCCGGTGATCGCGCCCGCGACCAGGAAAGTGCCGGTCTCGATGCGATCCGGCAGCACCTCGTACTCGCAGCCGCCGAGCCGCTCGCGTCCCTCGATGACGATCGTATCGGTGCCGGCGCCCGCGATCGACGCGCCCATCGCGGTCAGGAATCCGGCGAGGTCCACGACCTCGGGCTCGCGCGCCGCGTTCTCGATGATCGTGCGCCCCTCGGCGAGCGAGGCCGCCATCATGAGGTTCTCGGTGCCGGTGACGGTGACCGTCTCGAGCACGATGCGCGCGCCGCGCAGGCGGCCTGCCTGGGCGTGGATGTAGCCGCCCTCGATCGCGATCTCCGCGCCCATCGCCTCGAGACCGGCGACGTGCAGGTTCACCGGCCGCGCGCCGATCGCGCAGCCGCCGGGCAGCGAGACGCGCGCCTCGCCGTGGCGCGCCAGCAGCGGCCCGAGCACCAGGATCGAGGCACGCATGGTCTTGACCATCTCGTAGGGCGCGACCGGCGTGGTCAGGCCGCGCGCGTCGACCTCGACGCGCATGCGGTCGCCGACCGTGACCGCGACCCCCATGCCTGCGAGCAGCCCGATCATGGTGGTGACGTCGTGCAGGTGCGGGACGTTGCCGATCGTCACGGGCGCGTCCGCCAGCAGGCCGGCCGCGAGGATCGGCAGCGCCGCGTTCTTCGCGCCCGAGGCGCGGATCTCGCCGGAGAGCCGCCGGCCGCCCGTGATCTGCAGTTTCTCCAAGCAACCCCCGGGTTCAGCCGCCGGCGCGCTGCGCCCACTCGCCGGGCGTCGGCGTGTCGAGCGAGAGCGCATGGATCTCGCGCCCGACCACGGCGCCGAGCGCCGCATAGACCATCTGGTGGCGCTGCATGGTGCGCCGGCCGTCGAACTGGGGCGCCACCACCAGCGCCGCGAAGTGCACGTTGTCCTCCGAGCGCACCTCGACCTGCGCGCCCGGCAGGGCCGCCTCGATCCGATTCCTGACCTCGTCCGGCGTCACCCGCACATTCTAATTGGCATATGATCGCGGCTGCATGAACGACGCCGCCGACAGCCAGCGCCTGGTCGACCGGGGCCGCGAGGCGCTCCGGATCGAGGCGCGGGCGGTCGCCGCGCTGGTGGAGCGCCTGGGCGGCGAGTTTGCCGCCGCGTGCCGGCTGCTGCTGGCCTGCCGCGGCCGCGTCGTGGTCTCCGGCATGGGCAAGTCGGGCCACGTCGGCCACAAGATCTCGGCCACGCTGGCCTCGACCGGCACGCCCTCCTTCTTCCTGCATCCCGCCGAGGCGAGCCACGGCGACTTCGGCATGCTGGCCAAAGGCGACGTGGTGCTCACGATCTCCAACTCCGGCGAGACGACGGAGCTGCTGACCATCCTGCCGCTCATCAAGCGCATGGACCTGCCGCTGGTCGCGATGACGGGCAACGCCCAGTCCACGCTGGCGCGCGAAGCCGACGTGCACCTGGACGTCAGCGTGCCGGCCGAGGCCTGCCCGCTCAACCTCGCGCCGACCGCCAGCACCACGGCGACGCTCGCCATGGGCGACGCGCTCGCGGTGGCGCTGCTCGGCGAGCGCGGCTTCACCGAGGCCGACTTCGCGCGCTCGCACCCCGGCGGCGCGCTCGGCCGGCGGCTGCTGCTGCACGTGAGCGACGTGATGCGCACCGGCGCCGACCTGCCGAAGGTGCGGCCGGAGACGCCGCTGCCGGAAGGCCTGCTCGAGATGTCGCGCAAGCGTCTCGGCATGACCGCCATCGTGGACGCCTCGGACCGGGTGCTCGGCATCTTCACCGACGGCGACCTGCGCCGCGCGCTCGACCGCCGGGTGGACATCCAGGCGAGCCGCATGGACGACGTCATGACGCTCGGCGGCCGCTCGATCGGCCCGCACGAACTCGCGGCAGAGGCCGTGCTCATGATGGAAAAGCACGCCATCAACGCGCTGCTCGTGAAGGACGAACAGGGCCGCCTGATCGGCGCGCTCAACGTCCACGACCTGCTGCGCGCAGGAGTCATGTGACCTCCCCGTCCGAAGTCGCGCTGGTCGTGCTCGACGTGGACGGCGTGCTGACCGACGGCCGCCTCTGGTTCGGGCCCGAAGGCGAGCAGTTCAAGGTGTTCGACGTGCGCGACGGCCACGGCATCAAGCGCCTGCTCGAGGCCGGCATCCGCGTGGCCGTCATCTCCGGCCGGCGTTCCGGCGCCGTCGACGCCCGCATGCGGGAGCTCGGCGTCAAGGACGTGGCGCAGGGCGTCGCCGACAAGGCACAGGCGCTCGCCGAACTCCTGCGGCGCGAGCGCATCGAATCCCGGCATGCAGCCTGCCTGGTCGACGACACCCCGGACCTCGGCCTGATGGCCGCGGTCGGCCTGCCCGCGGCGGTCGCGGACGCCCACCCGGCCGTGCTGACGGCGGCGCGGCACGTGACGCGCGCACCCGGCGGGCGCGGCGCGGTGCGCGAGTTCTGCGACTGGCTGCTCGCGGCAAGGGACGCCAGGCGATGAGCGCCCGGCTGCTGCTGTTCGCCGCGGCCGCCGCGCTGTTCGCGGTGATCGTGCAATGGCGCCTGCTCGGTCGCGAGGCGCCGGCGTCCGCGGAGCCGCCGGTCCGCCCCGGCTACTACCTGACCGGCGTCGACCTCGAGGAGTTCGGCAGTGACGGCCGGCTGCGCATCGGCCTGCAGTCCGCGCGCGCCGACGAGGACGCCATGAGCGGCATCGTGCGCCTGTCCGACGTGGCCGTGAACTACCACTCGCCCACCGGGCAGTTCTGGGTGCTGACCGCCAACGAGGCGCGGGTGCCGCAGGGCGGGCGCATGGTCGAGTTCGAGGGCGACGTGCTGCTCGCGGGTACGCCGGCGGGTGGCGTCGCGAGCGCGGAACTGCGCACCGCGCGCATGCTGCTCGACACCGACGCGGAGCTGGCGCAGACCAGGAGCCAGGTCGAACTCGCGTTCGGCCGGCACCGCATCAGCGCGCAGGGCATGCGCGCCGACTTGAAGGCCGGCAGCCTGCGGCTAGAATCCGATGTCCATGGCCTGTTCACTCCCTAGGGCGGCGCTGGCACTCGCGCTCGCCGCGTCCGCGGCCGGGGCGCAGGACCGCAGCCAGCTGCCGATCAAGGTCGAGGCGCGCTCGTCGGACTTCGACTACCAGGCGAGCGTGCTGGTGTTCAACGACATCACGATCTCGCAGGGCGACGTCCGCATCACCGCCGCCAGCGCGCGCGCGAGCGGGCTCAACTTCGAGGACAGCAGCTGGGAGTTCAGCGGCAGCGTGCGCATCGCGATGACGGACTCGAACCTGGCAAGCGACTCGGCGCGCGTGCGCTTCTCGGGCGGCCAGATCCACAGCGCCACCGTGACCGGCGCGCCGGCCTCGTTCGAGCAGCAGCGGGACGCGCAGCTGGCGCAGGGCCGTGCCAACCGCATCGACTACGATCTCGGCCGCGGCACGGTGGAGCTGGCGGGCGACGCCTGGCTGACCGACGGGCGCAACGAGATCACCAGCTCGACGCTGGTCTACAGCACCGTCAACCAGCGCGTCATCTCGCGCGAGCCCGTGACCTTCACCATCCAGCCGCGCGGGTCGGCGCCCGAAGCCGAGCCGGCAGGCACGCCTGCGCCGGCCGAGCCAAAGCCGCCCGGATGAGCCTCCTCGTCGCGACAGGGCTCGAGAAGAGCTACAAGAAGCGCCAGGTCGTCAACTCGCTGTCGCTCACCATCTCGAGCGGCGAGGTCGTCGGCCTGCTCGGGCCGAATGGCGCCGGCAAGACCACCGCCTTCTACATGATCGTCGGTCTGGTGCCCTGCGACGGCGGGCGCATCGAACTGGACGGCGAGGACATCACGCGGCTGCCGATGCACGCGCGTGCGCGGCGCGGCCTCGGCTACCTGCCGCAGGAGGCTTCCGTGTTCCGGCGCCTGTCGGTCGCCGACAACATCCTGGCGATCCTCGAGACGCGCGACGGACTCGACCAGGCCCAGCGCGAGGAGGCGCTCGAGCGGCTGCTCGAGGAATTGCACGTCGGCCATCTGCGCGACCACCTCGGCATGAGCCTGTCGGGCGGCGAGCGGCGGCGGGTCGAGATCGCGCGCGCACTGGCAGCGGACCCGGCCTTCATCCTGCTCGACGAGCCGTTCGCGGGCGTCGACCCGCTCTCGGTGCACGACATCCAGCGCATCGCCCGGCATCTCGCGGAGCGCGGCATCGGCGTGCTGATCACCGATCATAACGTCCGGGAAACATTGGGAATTTGCGGCCGCGCCTACATCGTCAACCAGGGCGCGGTGCTGGCCTCCGGAACTGCCGACGAAATCCTTGCCAATCCGGAGGTGCGCAAGGTCTACTTGGGACAGGATTTCCGGCTCTGACCGCGCGGCGCTCGCCGCCGGCCCGGGGACCGGCTCGCGAGGCTCCACCCGCCGCATGATGAAACCCAGC
Organism: uncultured Steroidobacteraceae bacterium; assembly: GCA_964649205.1. GTDB lineage: Bacteria > Pseudomonadota > Gammaproteobacteria > Steroidobacterales > Steroidobacteraceae > SCUD01. The sequence goes on along the minus strand of CAZYPM010000016.1, from coordinate 5,854 downwards.
CTGCAGTTACGGATCGGCCAGCAGCTGGCGATGACGCCGCAGCTGCAGCAAGCCATCCGGCTGCTGCAGCTGCCGACCGCCGAGCTGCAGGCGCAGGTCCAGCAGGCGCTCGAGAGCAATGTCCTGCTGGAGCTCGAGGAGGAATTCGAGCCGACCACCACGCTCGAGGCCCTGTCGGGCGAGCGCCGCGAGGACGCCGCGGCGGGCGAGGCTCCCGAGGACGGGGTGGTCGTCGAGATCGGCGAGGAATGGTCCGAGCCGACCGCGGCCGAGTCCGAGACGCCCTGGTCGCGCTCCGGCGAGGGCGACGCGGAGCTCGCCGACGAGTCCGGCCACACGCTGCAGGACCACCTCGGCTGGCAGCTCGAACTGGCACACCTGCCGCCCGACCAGCTCGAGATCGGGCGCGCGATCGTGGACGCCATCAATGACGACGGCTACCTGACCGAAACCGCCGAGGCGATCGCCGCCGCGGTCGCCCCCGGCGTCAGGACCGATGCCGCGGGCGTCGAGGCCGTGCTCGCGATCGTCCAGCAGTTCGACCCGGCGGGTGTCGGCGCGCGCTCGGTCGCGGAGTGCATCGAGCTGCAGCTCGCGCAGCTCGATCCCGCGACACCGGGTCTCGCCGCTGCGCGTTCGCTCGCGCACCAGCACCTCGACCTGGTCGCCGGCCAGCAGTTCTCGCTGCTGCAGCGGCAGATGCACTGCAGCCACGAGGAGCTCGACGTCGCGCTCGCGCTGGTGCGCAGCTGCCACCCGCGCCCGGGCGCCGCCTTCCAGGCGGGCCGCACCGAGTACGTGGTGCCGGACGTGTTCGTGCGGCGCACGCCGCTGGGATGGTCGGTCGAGCTCAACGCCGGCGCGCTGCCGCGCGTGCGGCTCAATGACTCGTACGCGAACATGATCACGCGGGCGCCGGACCACGCCGTGCTGCGCACGCAGCTGCAGGAGGCACGCTGGCTGCTGCGCAGCCTCGAGATCAGGAACGACACCATGCTGCGCGTCGCGCGCTCGATCGTCGAGCGCCAGCACGCCTTCCTCGAAAGCGGCGACGAGGCGATGCAGCCGATGATCCTCAAGGACGTCGCCGAGGCCGTCGAAATGCACGAGTCCACGATCTCGCGCGTGACGACCGGCAAGTACATGCACACGCCGCGCGGCGTGTACGAGTTCCGCTATTTCTTCTCCAGCCACGTGCCTGCCGAGGACGGAACGGGCGTATCGTCCACCGCGATCCGCGCGAAGATCCGCAAGCTGATCGCGCAGGAGCCGCCGGGCCGGCCGCTGTCCGACCACCAGATCGCCGGGATGCTGTCCGGCGACGGGATCCCGGTCGCGCGGCGCACGGTCGCCAAGTACCGCGAAGCGCTGGGGATACCGCCATCGAGCGAACGCAGGAGGAGCAGACCATGCAGCTGAAGCTGACCGGCCACCATGTCGACGTCACCCCGGCGCTGCGCGGCTATGTCGAGAAGAAGCTCGACCGCGTGGTGCGTCACTTCGACCACGTCATCGACGTGCACTGCGTGCTGACGGTCGAGAAGCTCGAGCACCGGGCCGAGGCGACGATCGGGGTCAGCGGCGCCGTGATCCACGCGGATGCGATCCACGGCGACATGTATGCCGCCATCGACGCGCTCGCGGACAAGCTGGACCGGCGCGTGCGCAAGCACAAGGAGAAGCTGGGCGACCACCGCGCGGCCGAGGTGGCGCGCGGCCGCCTCTCCTGAGGCGGCGGCGACCGCTCCCATGTCCCGGCTCGTGGTCGTCAGCGGCCTGTCCGGCTCGGGCAAGAGCGTCGCGCTCAACATGCTCGAGGACCTCGGCTGGTACTGCATCGACAACATCCCGGCCGGGCTGGTGCAGGCAGTCGTCTCGCACTCGGTGCAGACCGGGGAGCCGGCCTACCGGCGGCTCGCGGTCGGGCTCGACGCCCGCAACCGCCCGGACGACCTGGCCGCGATCCCTGCCCTGCTCGACGGCCTCGCCCGCACCGGCCTGCGCTGCGAGATCGTGTACCTGCACGCGGACGACGAGGTGCTGCTGCGCCGCTATGCGGAGACCCACCGCCGGCACCCGCTGGCGGGCGACGACCGCAGCCTGGCGGACGCGATCGCCGAGGAGCGGCGGCTGCTGCACCCGCTGATCGACCGCTCCAACCTCGTGATCGACACCTCGCGCATGAGCGTGCACGAGCTGCGCGACCTGTTGGGGCGGCGCATCGAGTCGCAGGGGCCGGCGCGGCTGTCGATCCTGTTCGAGTCGTTCGGCTTCAAGCACGGCGTCCCCGGCGACGCGGACTTCGTGTTCGACACGCGCACGCTGCCGAATCCCTACTGGGAGCCCACGCTCAAGCCGCTGACCGGCCGCGACGGCCCCGTCATCGCCTTCCTCGAGGCGAGTCCGCAGGTGCAGCGGATGGCCGACGACATGGTGCGCTTCCTCGAGGCGCGCCTGCCCGAATACGAGGCCGCGAACCGCGGCTACCTCACGGTGGCGCTCGGCTGCACGGGCGGCCAGCACCGCTCCGTGTACCTGGTCGAACGCCTCGCCGCGCACTTCCGCGGGCGGTATCCCCAGCTGCTCGTGCGCCACAACGCGCTGCCGAAGTGAGCGACGCGGCACCGGTGCGCGGCGACCGCGGTTCCCGGCTCGCGGCCATCCAGGCGGCGCTCGCCGCCGGCCGCCTGCGCGGCGCGGACCGCATGGTGGACGCGCTGCACCCCGCGGAGACCGCGCTGCTGCTCGAGTCGCTGCCGCCCGCGCAGCGCGCGCTGGCCTGGGAGCTGGTGAACCCGGAGGCGCAGGGCGAGGTGCTGGTCGAGCTGTCCGAGGAGGTGCGCAGCGAGCTGCTCGCGGAGATGAAGCCGGACGAGGTGGTCGCGGCCGCCGAGGGCCTGGACCTCGACGACCTCGCGGACCTGCTCGCGGAACTGCCCGAGGCGGTCACGCAGCAGGTGCTGCGCTCGATGGACCACCAGGACCGCGTGCGCCTGTCGGCAGTGCTCGCGTTCCCGGAGGACACGGCCGGCGGCCTCATGAACACGGACACGGTCACGGTGCGGCCGGACGTGACGCTCGACGTGGTGATGCGCTACCTGCGCATGCGCGGCGAGCTGCCGGAGCGCACCGACTGCCTGTTCGTGGTGGACCGGCACGACCGCTACCTCGGCGCGCTGCCGGTCACGCGCCTGCTCACCGCCGACCCGGCGCGGCTCGTGAGCGGCGAGATGGACGCCGAGGTCGCGCCCATCGCCCCGGAGACGACCGCCGCGGACGTCGCCCGGCTGTTCGAGTCGCGCGACCTGCTCTCCGCCGCGGTGGTCGGCGACGAGCGCCGGCTGCTCGGCCGCATCACCGTGGACGACGTCGTGGACGTGGTGCGCGAGCAGGCCGAGCACCCGGCCCTGGCCGCGGCCGGCCTCGAGGGCGAGGACGACGTGTTCGCGGGCGTGCGCAAGAGCGCGCGCCGGCGCGCGCTGTGGCTCGGCATCAACCTGCTGACGGCGCTGCTCGCGGCCTGGGTCGTGGGCCTGTTCGAGGCGACCATCGAGAAGGTGGTCGCACTCGCGGTGCTGATGCCGGTGGTCGCGAGCATGGGCGGCATCGCCGGCACGCAAACCGTCACGCTCATCATCCGCGGCATCGCGCTCGGGCAGGTGCAGCCCTCGAATGCGCGCTGGCTGTTCTTCAAGGAGCTCGCGGTCGGCGCCGTCAACGGCCTGGTCTGGGCCGGCGCCGTCGCCGGCGCGACCTGGCTCTGGTTCGGCACCTGGGACGTCGCGGCCGTCATCTTCGTCGCGATCGTCATCAACCTGGTCGCGGCCGCGATCGCCGGGGTCGCGATCCCGCTCGCGCTCAAGCGCATGCGCATCGATCCGGCGCTCGCGGGAGGCGTGATCCTGACGACCGTGACCGACGTGGTCGGATTCGCGGCGCTGCTGGGCCTGGGCGCGGCGTTCCTGGCCTAGGGATGCTCAGCACCCGAGACCCAGGAACGCGCCGATCTCCGCACGCCGGGCCTCGGCATCGCGCTCGCCGAGGCGGATCAGCTCGCGCGTGAAACGCGACTCGAACAGCAGGAACGAGAGCAGCCGCCCGCCGCGCACGCCGGTCGCGCCGAGGATGCGCAGGAAAGCGCGCAGGGTCGCCGGTATCGCCATGCGATGCGCGAGCGCGATCTCGGCCGGATCGCGCCGCGGCAGTATCAGCAGCGTTTCCACGTGGCGCAGGCCGAATGGCGCGGTGCCCGGCGGGTAGCTGGCGATCAGCGAGTTGACGCGTGACAGGCGCTCGAGGTCGGACTGCAGCCCCTCCATGAACAGGGAATCCAGCATGAAGCCGAAATGGTCGGCGAGATTCGGCTCCGGTGCCTGCGCGACCGCGGGGCGGTCCGGCTGCCGCGAGCCGATCACGAGGATCCGGTCGGCCCCGAGGTGCAGCGCGGGCGCCAGCGGCGTCGCCTGGCGCATCGCGCCGTCGCCGAAATGCTGCCCGTCCATCGCCACCGTCGGGAACAGCAGCGGGATCGCGGAGCTCGCCATCAGGTGCTCGAGCGAGAGCACGGCGGCCACGCCCCGCCTGCCGGCGCGGTCCCAGGGCCTGAATGGGCGCGAGGACTGCACGAAGGCCACCGAGTCGCCGCTGGTGACCGAGGTCGCCGTCACCACGACCGTATCGGGCCGGCCGGCCTCGACGGCGCGTGCCAGCGCGTCGAAGTCCACGCTCCGCTGCAGCAGCGCGCGCAGCGGCAGGTTGTTGAACAGCGCGCGCGGCATCGGCAGCAGGAAGCCTCCGGAGACCAGCGCGAACAGCAGGTGCAGGCCCGAGCGCATCATGTCGAGCGTGCCGGTGCGGAACACCTGCTCGACGTGGAACTGGCTCCATACCGCGGCGAGGTCGGCCGCCGCCTGCTGCACGTCCCCCGCGCGCGCGGCGATCACGGCGGCGTTGATGGCCCCGGCGGAGGTGCCGCAGAGCACGTCGAAAGGCAGCGGCGTTCCCGGCGGGCACCAGCCCGCGATCGCCTGCAGCACGCCCACCTGGTAGGCTGCGCGCGCGCCGCCGCCCGGCAACACCAGCGCAATCCGCGGCTTGCGCGCCGCGGCGGCCGCCGGCTGGTTCATGGCCAGGAACCCGGGATGCGCGTCATGGTCATAGCAGCGTTGCCCGAGATACTATGCCACCCGACACCCTGGGAGTTCCGGCCATGATGCGTCTGTTCACCAGCGCCCTCGCGACCCTTGCCTTCGCCGCCACGGCATCTGCCGCCGATCCCCCGGCGGTCGGCGCCGCCGCCCCGGAGTTCCGGCTCCAGGACCAGTCCGGCAAATGGCACCAGCTGAAGGACTACCGCGGCAAGTGGGTGGTGCTGTACTTCTACCCGAAAGACGACACGCCCGGCTGCACCACCCAGGCCTGCGAGTTCCGCGACAACATCTTCGCCTATCGCGACGTCGGCGCCGTGATCCTCGGCGTCAGCGTGGACGACGTCGCCTCGCACAAGGACTTCGCGGAGAAGCACAGCCTGCCCTTCCCGATCCTCGCGGATGCGGAAAAGGCGACCGCGACCGCCTACGGCACGCTGACCAAGTACCTGGGCATCACGGAACTCGCCCGGCGCGACACTTTCATCATCGACCCGAAGGGCAACATCGCGAAGCACTACGTGAAGGTGGACCCGAAGGGTCACTCCGAGCTGGTGCTTGCCGACCTGAAGCAGCTCGCGGCGCCCGCCGCGCCGGCAAAGGGCACGTGACGCAGCCGGCCCGCTTCACCGGCTCCGACCGCTATGTCGCCACCGGCGAGCTGATGCTCGCCGTCAACGCCGCGGTCACGCTCGGCCGGCCGCTGC
>CAZYPM010000015.1:10945-21658 GCA_964649205.1 uncultured Steroidobacteraceae bacterium | reverse complement strand
GGGACGCGTCCCTTTATCGGTCACCGATAAAGGGACGCGTCCCCTTTAACGTTCATTCCGGGCCGAGCCGGTTGCCCGAGAGGCCGCCCTGCAGGCAGTAGGCGTCGAAGCCGCGCTCCGACAGCAGGAAAGCCGCGGCCGAGCTGCGCCGCCCGGTATCGCAGACCACCACATAGGGCACCTTGGGGTCGAGCGTCTTCACCTTCAGCCGGATGAAGTAGAGCGGGACGCTGATCGCCCCGTCCAGGTGGAAGGCCTCGAACTCCGAGGGCAGGCGCACGTCCAGCCAGCGCGCGCCGCGCGTGATCAGTTCGCGCGCGTGCTCCAGGTCCACCCAGTGCAGCAGCGGCTCGTTGAGCAGCTCCTTGAAGTCGTCCTTGCCGAGCCGGACCAGTGCGCCGTCGGTCAGCATCGTGATGGTGGCGTTGCGCTTGCCGTCCGAGATCAGCGCCTCCTCGCCGAATGACTCGCCGACCCCCAGCTCCGCGAGCTTGAGCCCGTCGCGGTTCATCGGCGTCTCGCGCGTGACGACCGCCGTGCCCTTGGTGATGACGTAGAAATAGTCGCCTTCGGCGCCCTGCTTGATGACCGTCTCGCCGGCCTTGCAGGCCACGTGCTGCATGCGCATGAACAGCGCCTGCAGGTTCGCCGGAGGGATACGGTGGAAGGCCTTGGTCTGCAGCAGCACGGTCATCCAGTCGTCGGCGTCCGCGACCGCCCCGCCCGAGATCTCGCTGACCTCGTAGGTGCCGGTCTGGTCCCAGGTGATCAGGACGTCGAGCAGGTCCGAGTCCATCGCGATGAAGGTGATGTCGGACAGGGCGCGCGCGGTGAACCGCCGCGGCTGGCCCGGCCCGATCGCGATGCGGGCCTCGGGCGTGCCGGCGCGCAGCATCGACACGGTGCGGTCGCCGACGCGCAGCTCGACCTCGCCGCTCACCAGGTAGATCGTGCGCCGGTCCGACTCGCCCTCCTTGAACAGCACGCGGCCGGAATCGAGTTCCTGGAGCCGCGTCTTGCGCGACAGCGCGTGGAGATTCTCGCGCTTGAGCCCGTCGAGCGGGCTGAAGCCCTTGAGGACCTCGATGTCGACGGGCTTGTGCTCATCCATGCCGGCGGTCCACGGGCGTCGGTGCGTCCATCGGGCTGCTCATGGCCGCTAGCATAGCAATCAGCGGGCCGCGCCGAGCGCGGCCCAGCCCGCGTCGGGCCTGAAGCGCGGCCCGTGCTGCGCGGCGAGCTGCTCGAGGCGCGCGACGATGGCCGTGGTGCCGCGGGCGCGCGCGTAGTGCAAGGGGCCGCCGCGGAACGGCGCGAATCCCGTGCCGAAGATCATGCCGGCGTCCAGCAGGTCGGCGTCCTCGACCACGCCCTCGCGCAGGCACGCGACCGCCTCGTTGAGGTACTGCAGCACGAGCCGGTCCTCGAGGTCGTCCGGGGCCCGGCCCTGGGCCTCGGGTTTGACCGGCTTCCCGTCGCGCCATTCGTAGTAACCACGCCCGCTCTTGCGGCCCAGGTGGCCGTCGGCGAGCAGCTGCGCCGTGCCTTTCGGCACCGGCATGCCGAAGGCGTCTGCGAGGATCCTGCCGACGTGGGCTGCGACGTCGAGCCCGACGGTATCGGCGAGCTCGATCGGGCCCATCGGCATGCCGAACTTCACGGCGGTCCGGTCGATGAGCGCCAGCGGCACGCCCTCGTCGGCGGCCAGCATCGCCTCGGTCATGTACGGCATCAGGATGCGGTTCACGACGAAGCCCGGCGAGCTCCGGCAGGGCAGCGGCAGCTTGTCGAGCTTGCGCGTGAAGGCCAGCGCGTCCTCGATGATCTCCGGGCGCGTCAGCTTCGAGCGGATGATCTCGACCAGCATCATCTTGGCGACCGGATTGAAGAAGTGCAGGCCGAACAGCCGCCCCGGATCGGCCAGCCCCTGCGCGAGCTCCTCGAGCACGATGCTGGAGGTGTTGGTCGCGAGCAGCGCGCCGGGCTTCATGCGCGGCTCGAGCTTCGCATAGAGGCCGCGCTTGGCGTCGGCATTCTCGAAGATCGCCTCGATCACGATGTCGGCGCGCGGCACGCCCGCGCCGTCCACGTCCGCGGTGAGCCGGGCGGCCATCTCGGCGGCCTTTGCCGGGTCGCGCGCGCGTTTCCCGAAGAACTCCTGCGCGCGCTTCAGCGCGGGCTCCACGTACTTCATCTCGCGGTCCTGCAGCGTCACGGTCAGGCCGCGCGCGGCGCACCAGGCGGCGATGTCGCCGCCCATGACGCCGGCGCCGACGACGTGCACGTGGCCGAACTTGCGTGCGCTCTTCCCGCCCAGGCTCTTGAGCCGGTTCTGCAGGAAGAACACGCGCACCAGGTTGCGCGACTGCTCCGAGAGGAACAGCTTCGCGATCGAGCGCGCTTCGGCCTCGTAGGCCGCCGCGCCGGCGGCGCCGTGGCGCGCGAACAGGTCGACGATCGCATAGGGGGCGGGGTAGTGCGCCGGGTTGGCGCGCCGCGCGACCTGCTTGCGGGTCTGCGAGGCGACCACGTGGCGGATCAGTGGCCACGCCAGCATCCGCTGGCCCAACGGGGCGCGCCGGCGTTTCGGCGCGGCGAGCGCGATGTCCCTGGCGGCGGCATCCAGCCCCGCGCGTGGCACGAGGCGGTCAATCAGGCCCGCCTTCAGGGCGGCCTCGCCGCGCAGCGACCTGCCGGTCAGCATCAGGTCGAGCGCCGCCGGCGCGCCGATGATCTGCGGCGTGCGCACCGTGCCGCCGAAGCCGGGGTGGATGCCGAGCATGACCTCGGGCAGGCCGAGATTGAGCCGGCCGTCGTCCGCGCCGACGCGGTAATCGCAAGCGAGCGCGAGCTCGAGTCCGCCGCCGAGGGCGAAGCCGTGGATCGCGGCTGCGGTCGGCATCGGCAGCGTTTCGATGCGGTCGAACACCTGCTGGCCGGTCCGCACCAGGCGGTAAGCCTGTTCGAGGTCGGTGAGGCCGGTGAACTCGGTGATGTCCGCGCCGGCGATGAAACCGCTGTCCTTGGCCGAGCGGATCACCAGCGCCCTGGGCCTGGCCGACTCGACCTCGGCAAGCCGCTCGTTGAGCTCGCGCATGACGGCGCTGCCCAGCGTGTTGGCGCTCGCAGCCTGCTGGTCGAGCGTGAGCCAGGCGACGCCGTCTGGGTCCGTTTCCAGGCGCCAGTGTGCCTGCGAGTTCGACATGGATTCGGTGCTCCCGTGGGCCGGAAACACGATTATGCACGCCGCCGCCGGGTCACGCTCCCGCGGACTCGGCCGCGTCGGCGGCGCGCACGCGCCGTGGTTCGAGCTCGAAGTCGAACACCAGTGGCAGGTGGTCGGACAGCGGCACGGCCGGGATGTCAAAGCCCTTGGGCCGGATGCCCTGGCCGTACAGGATGAAGTCGAGCTCCTTGCGGGGCCAGCGGCTCGGATACGACGGCAGGCCCGCGATGTTGGCGCTGCGCAGCCCCGCCGCCTGCATGAACAGGTAGATCTCGTGCTCGCCCCAGAACGTGTTGAAGTCCCCGGCGACGATCACCGGCTTGGTCTGGCGCCGCACCAGCTGGTGCAGGTGGCGCAGCTGGTAGTGGCGGTGCCGGAACTTCAGCGAGAGATGCACGAGGAAGACGGCAACGTCCTCGAGTTCGAGTTCGATGATGAGTTTCTTGATGCCGGTCTCGAAGTAGTGGAACCGCTCGCCGCGCACGCGCGGTGCCGCCAGGAAGGCGTTCGCCTGCTTGCGCACGATCGGCATGAACTGGTTGATCGAATCCTCGCCGTACTTGCACTGGTAGGTCGAGAAATGGGACAGGTGGCTGGCGATGAACTCGGCCTGGTTGATCATGCCGCTGCGGATCGACCCCGTGTCCACCTCGATCAGCCCGACGATGTCCGGGTCGCGGCTGGAAATGAAGTCCGTGATCCGCTCCAACACCTGGCGGCTGCTGCGCAGGTAGCCGGCGCCGGGCACCGGCAGGTGAAACGACGGGCCGGTGCCGGTGGCGTAGCGGATGTTGTAGAGCAGCAGGCGCATCAGCAGGCGTATCCGGGTTCCGGCAAAAGACGTATTCTAGGCAAAGGGCAGCGTCCGGGACGCCAACCATGACGGAAAACAACCCGATCCGGCTCTTCGTGACCCACCTCTTCGCACCGGACGAGGCGTACTTCCGCGTCTTCGAGTACCTCGAGAGCCAGCCGAATTTCTTCTACACCAACCTCGCGACGCCCGAGAAGCCGCCGCGCAGCAAGGAGAAGGAGGCGATCCGCGAGGACCTGCGCCGGCAGATGGCGGATGCCGAGGTCGTCGTGCTGCTGTCGTCGCTGCACCCGCGCGACCCGGTCCTGATCGAGTACCAGGGGCTCTATGCCCAGTCCTGCGACAAGCCGCTGGTCGTCATGGAACCCTTCGGCACGACCGAAGCCGTGCCGGCCAAGCTCCGCGAGATGGCGGATGAGGTCGTGCCGTGGAATGGCCGGGAGATGGCGGACGCGATTCGCCGCCAGGCGCGTCACGAAGACACGACGCGCTGGGACACGATCGAATTCAAGCTCGATTGACGCTGATCAGCGTCGGGATCCGCACCGTCGGCGATTCCTTGGCCACGGCAGGGCGGACATGCGCCTGGCCGTTGGCCCGCGCGGGGGGTGCCGTGGCCGCCCGGTGCAGGGCATCCAGTAGCGCCACGATGCGCTGGGCGCAGGCATCGGCCTCGCCCATGGACATCTTCCGCACCGTGGCCACGACCGCGCTCTCGCCCGGGAACGGGCGCACGCTGTTCATGGAGAGGCGCAAGGCCTCGAATTCCTGGCGAAGTTCGCCGGGAATCTCCGAGACCGACAGGTCCTCCAGGTAATGCGACCAGGCATCAGCCAGCCGCTGCTTCAATCCCGATGACTTGGCCAGCTCGAGCGTGGCCTTGTGCAGACTCTCCCAGGCGGCAACACTCACGGCGTCGATTACTCCCTCTGTTGAACTCATTTCGACGTTAGTAGAAACGAACCAAGGCCCCTGTCACGATTCGCCGTATATCGATTCGATATTCCCCGTTACATCAAATCGATACGGCCCGAATATAGCGCGATTTCCGCCGATGGGAAGAGCCTGGACCCTGGGTTTCTTGCGGCCCGTCAAGATTTTTCGTTCTATAGTTCCAAAATAATCGTCCCAAACCGGTCACTCGATGCCTGAATCCATGGCCCAGAAGCAGGTTCCCGTCCTTGCGGCGCTGGCCCAGGCCACGCGCCTGCAGATCCTGGCCCGGGTAGCCGAGGCCGGGACCAGGGGGGTGGCCGCCGGGGATATTGCGCGGTCGGTCCGCTGTCCGGCCTCGACCCTGTCCTTCCACCTGAAGGAGCTGAGCCGTACCGGCCTGCTGGAAGGCAGGCCGCGGGGAAGGTTCGTGATCTATGTGCTGCAGCGCGAGACGCTCGAGGACCTGGCCCGCTACCTCGCCAGCCTGGCCGGGGAGGGGCAGGCTGGTAAACCCCGAAAGCCGACGCCGTCGGCCGCGCGCAGACCGAAGCCGGTCCGTGGTACGGACCGCGGCCAGCTCTCGATCTTCGGGGACTGAGCCCCCCTGGGGCCTGATCAGTTGCGCACGAGGTGCGCGACCAACTGATCCACCGGCATGGCGTCGAGCCGGGCCGGGTCCGCGAACAGGCCTTCGATCTTGCGTCGCTGCTTGTCCGGGAAGACCCCGGCCAGCGAGGCCTCGAACTTGCGCAGCAGCACCGGGTATCCCTCGGCGCGCCGCCGGCGATGGCCGATCGGCGTGTCGATGGCGACGCGCGCCGTGCTGCTGCCATCCCTGAAGTGCACCTGGATGGCGTTGCCGATGTAACGCTTGTCCGGGGCGTAGTAGTCGCGGGTGAAGTCCGGGTTCTCGCGCACCTCCATGCGCGCGCGCAGCGCATCCACGCGCGGGTCGCGGGCCACCTCGTCCTCGTAGTCCGCCGCGGTCAGCCGGCCGAAGATCAGCGGCACGGCGACCATGTACTGGATGCAGTGGTCGCGGTCGGCCGGGTTCGCGAGCGGCCCGGTCTTGTCGATGATGCGCACGCCCGGTTCCTGCGTCTCGATGACGATGCGCTCGACCTGGTCGAGGCGCCCGCGCACTGCGGCGTGCAGCTGCATCGCGCATTCGACCGCCGTCTGCGCATGGAACTCCGCCGGAAAGCTGATCTTGAACAGCACGTTCTCCATCACGTAGCTGCCGAAGGGCTGCATGTACTTGAACGGCTGGCCGCGGAACAGCACGTCGTAGAAGCCCCATTTCGGCGCGGACAGGGCCGATGGGTAGCCCATCTCGCCGGCCATCGCCAGCAGTGCGTGGCGCACGCCGCGGCTGGTCGCATCGCCGGCGGCCCAGCTCTTGCGCGAGCCGGTATTGGGCGCGTGGCGGTAGGTGCGCAGCGCGCCGCCGTCCAGCCAGGCATTGGAAACCGCGTTGATCACCTGCTCGAGCGTGCCGCCCAGCATCGCCGTGACCACGGCCGTGCTGGCGACGCGCACCAGGATGACGTGGTCGAGGCCGACGCGGTTGTAGGCGTTCTCGAGCGCGGTCACGCCCTGGATCTCGTGCGCCTTGATCATGGCGGTCAGCAGGTCGCGCACCACCAGTGGCTCGCGCCCGGTGGCAGTGGCGCCGCGCGACAGCCAGTCGGCGACCGCGAGGATGCCACCCAGGTTGTCGGACGGGTGGCCCCACTCGGCGGCCAGCCAGGTGTCGTTGAAATCGAGCCAGCGGATCATGGCGCCGATGTTGAACGCGGCCTGCACCGGATCGAGCTCGTAGCTCGTGCCCGGCACGCGTGCGCCGCCGGCCATGGTCGCGCCCGGCACGACGGGCCCGAGCAGCCTGGTGCAGGCGGGGAAAGCGAGTGCCTGGAAGCCGCAGGCCAGCGTGTCCATCAGGCAGTAGCGTGCGGTCTCGTACGCCACGTCGCTGGTGATGCGGGCGTCGCGGGCATAGCTGGCGATCTCGACCAGCACGCGATCCGGGGCGGGCCGCTCGGCGGAGCGGATGTCAGGGTGGCTCATGGCGGGCTCAGGTCCTCAGCGTTGACCGGCCGGGGGCACCTTGCGCGGTCCCGGGCCGGTGTAGTTCGCGCTCGGGCGGATGATCTTGCCGTCCTCGCGCTGCTCGATCACGTGCGCGCCCCAGCCGGTGGTGCGCGAGATCACGAACAGCGGCGTGAACATCGCGGTCGGCACGCCCATCAGGTGGTAGGAAACCGCGCTGTACCAGTCGAGGTTCGCGAACATGTTCTTGGTCTCGCGCATCACCGCCTCGATGCGTTCCGCGATGCGGAACCGGCCGAGGTCGCCGGCCTCCTCGGCGAGGCCGCGCGCGACGCGCTTGATCACCTCGTTGCGCGGATCCGCGACCGTGTAGACCGGGTGGCCGAAGCCGATGACGACCTCGCGCGCGGCGACCCGGCGGCGGATGTCGCCCTCCGCGTCGTCGGCATCCCGGTAGCGCCGCTGGATCTCGAAGGCGACTTCGTTGGCCCCGCCGTGCTTGGGGCCGCGCAGTGCGCCGATCGCACCCACGATGCAGGAATGCATGTCGGAGGCGGTGCCGGCGATCACGCGCGCCGTGAAGGTGGAGGCGTTGAATTCATGCTCGGCATAGAGGATCAGCGAGGTGTGCATCGCGCGGACCCAGGAGCGGGGCGGCTCGCGCCCGTGCAGCAGGTGCAGGAAGTGCCCGCCGATCGAGTCGTCGGAGGTCTCGACCTCGATGCGCCGGCCGCCGTTCGCGAAGTGGTGCCAGTAACACAGCATCGAGCCAAGCGAGGCGATCAGCCGGTCGATGATCGCCCGCGCGCCGGCTGGATCGTGGCCGGGGACTTCCGGCGTCTCGCAGCCGGCGACCGACACGGCGGTGCGCAGCACGTCCATCGGGTGCGCGGTCGCCGGCAGCAGCTCGAGCGCAGCGCGCATCCGCGGCGACAGCCCGCGCAGGCCGGCGAGCCGCGCCTTGTAGGCCGCGAGCTCGGCCAGGTTCGGCAGCTTGCCGTGCACCAGCAGGTGGGCGATCTCCTCGAACTCGCAGCTCTCGGCGATGTCGAGGATGTCGTAGCCGCGGTAGTGCAGGTCGTTGCCGCTGGTGCCGACCGTGCACAGCGCGGTGTTGCCCGCCGTGACGCCGGAAAGGGCGACCGACTTCTTGGGCCGGAATCCGGCGACTTCCCCGGGTGCTGCCATCCTCACCGCTCCTGGTCGCGACTGAACAATTCGTCGAGCTTCCGCTCGTAAGCCTGGTAGCCGAGCACCTCGTACAGCTCGGCACGCGTCTGCATCAGGTCGATTACGGCGCGTTGCCCGCCGTCGCGGCGGATCGCGCCGTAGACCTCGAGCGCCGCCTGGCTCATGGCACGGAACGCGGAGAGCGGATAAAGCACGAGCCGCACGCCGGCTGCACCCAGCTCGGCCGTGGTGAACAGCGGCGTGCGCCCGAACTCGGTGATGTTCGCGAGCACCGGCACCGGCAGCGCGCGCGTGAATTCGCGGTACTCGTCGAGCGTCGTCAGCGCCTCCGCAAAGATCATGTCGGCGCCGGCCTCGACGTAAGCCGCGGCGCGCGCGATCGCCGCCTGCTGACCCTCGACCGCATGGGCGTCGGTGCGCGCCATCACCACGAACTGGTCGTCGCTGCGGGCATCCACCGCCGCGCGGATCCGGTCGGACATCTCTTCGGCGCTGACCAACGCCTTGCCCGGCCGGTGACCGCAACGCTTGGCCTGGACCTGGTCCTCGAGATGCATGCCCGCGGCGCCCGCCCGGACCAGGTCGCGCGCCGTGCGCGCGATCGAGAATGCCGCACCCCAGCCGGTGTCCGCATCCACCAGCAACGGCAGCTCGCAGGCGCCGGCGATGCGGCGCACGTCTTCGCATACGTCGTTCAGGCTGGTGATGCCGAGATCGGGCAGGCCAAACGAGGCGTTGGCGACCCCGGCCCCCGAGAGGTAGATGGCGCGGAATCCCGACCGTGACGCGAGCAGGGCGGAGTAGGCGTTGATGGTCCCGACGACCTGCAGGGGCCGTTCCTGGTCTGCCGCCTGCCGCAGCCGCAGGCCGGGGGATGCCGGATTCATACAACTATGATACCGCCGGATGCCCATGATCCGATTGAATTTTGCGCTACCCATGGCAGGTGATACGCTTGCGCACAACAAACGTGAGGGGGGCCTCGCCCGTTTGTTTCAGGAACCCAAGAAGGCTCCCACCCAAAGGAGTCCGCAATGACTGAGCATCGCATTCGCCGTAGCGCCGTCGCGACCGGCGTGCTGCTGGCCCTGGCCGGCGCCGCCGCGGCCGCGCAGGATTCAAGCAGCCTCGGCGAAATCATCGTGACGGCGCAGAAGCGCGCCGAATCGTTGCAGGACGTGCCGCTGGCCGTCAGCGCCGTCTCGGGCGCCAAGATCGCCGAAGCCGGCATCATGAAGATCGAGGATCTCAAGAACTACGTGCCGACGCTGTTCATGACGGAGACGGCGATCGGCAACAACATCTCCATCCGCGGCATCTTCTCGGGCGTCAACCCGGGTTTCGAGCAGTCGGTGGGCACCTACGTCGACGGCGTCTATCGCGGCCGGCCGCAGCAGACCCGCGCGCCGTTCCTCGACCTCGAGCGCGTCGAGGTGCTGCGCGGCCCGCAGTCGATCCTGTTCGGCAAGAACAGCGTCGGCGGCGCGCTCAACATCACGACCGCGCGCCCGACCGAGGAATTCGAGGCGATGGTGTCGGCCCTGTACGAACCGGAATACGACGAGCAGGAATTCACGGCCTCGATTTCCGGGCCGTTCACCGACCGCTTGCGCGGCCGCCTGGCGGCGCGCTATCGAGAGGTCGAGGGCCACCTGCAGAACGCGACGCTCGGCACCGACGACCCGAGCCGCGAGGAGACCACGGCCCGGGCCTGGCTCGAATGGGATGCCAGCGACAACGTGACCGTCTCGCTGAAAGCCGAGATGGGCGAGTTCGACGTGACCGGCCGCCAGATCGAGATCGCGCAGGAGCTGCCGGCGGTCGCCGGCCCGTTCGCCGGCGCCACCTATTCGCAGATCCTGGCGGCGCTCGGGCAGCACCCGAGCGTGCTGAACAACACGCCGGACTTCATCCGTTCCTCCAACGGCGACTTCAGCAACAACGATACCGAGGAGTACGTGCTTCAGGTCGACTGGCAGCTCGGCGAGAACACGCTGACCCTGATCACGGCCTACTCGAAGTACGAGTTCGACGAACTGTGCGACTGCGACTTCACCGGCGGCAACGTGTTCGCAGTGTCGATGCTCGAGGACTTCGACCAGACCAGCCAGGAGATCCGGCTGACGTCGCCGACGGGCGGCAAGCTGGAGTACATCCTGGGCGCGTACTACGAGACCTCCGACCTCACGTTCGGCGACACCATCCTGGCCCCGGCCAACAGCGTGCTGGTGCCGCTGCTGAACGCGAACCCGGCCTTCAACGGCACGCCGCTGCAGGGCATCGCGGGCACGATGATCGCCAATACCGGCACGCCACGCGTGTTCGATCAGGACGCGAAGAGCTACTCGGCCTTCGCGCAGTTCAGCTGGAACATGTCCGACGAATTCCGCTCGACCCTCGGCATGCGCTACACGAAGGAGGAGAAGGACGCCTCGCGTAGTCTGATCATCACGGACATCAACGGCGTGCCGCTGGCGCCGCCGCAGTCGCTGCTGGC
>CAZYPM010000015.1:8517-10845 GCA_964649205.1 uncultured Steroidobacteraceae bacterium | reverse complement strand
CGGGCATCGGCACCTTCGAGTTCGACAACGAGCGCGCGACCAACCTCGAACTCGGCGCCAAGCTGCGCATCGGCGGCTCGTTCGAGATGAACGCGGCGCTCTACATGACGGACTTCGAGGACCTGCAGGTCAGCACCTTCGACGGCGTGCTCGGCTTCAACGTGAGAAACGCGGGCGAGGCCGAGATCAAGGGGCTCGAGCTCGACATGCGCTGGCAGGCCACGGAGCACCTGGCGTTCAGCAGCAGCATGGCGTACACCGACTTCGAGTTCCTGGACTACATCGGCCAGTGCGCCTTCGGACAGCCGTCCGATGCCGGCGACGGGCTCAACTGCAACTACCGGGGCAAGACCAACGAGTTCGTCGCGCCCTGGGTGATCACGCTGGGCAGCCAGTACCGGCGGCCGATCGGCTCGAGCCTGGCGCTGCACATCGGGGCCGACGTGTATTACTCGGACCAGTACTTCGTCGCCCCGACGCTGGACGCGCGGCAGATGCAGGAGTCCTACTACAAGGTGAACGGCCGGGTCGGCGTGGGATCCCAGAGCGGCTCCTGGGACGTGTCGCTGATCGGCAAGAACATCTTCGACGAGCAGATCCTGCCCTACGGCAACGACACGCCGCTCGCCGGGCGCACCTTCGGCGCCTTCAGCGCCTGGCGCTTCGTCGAGCCGGGCCGCACGGTGGCGATCCAGGGCACCGTGAGGTTCTGAACGAGGCATGACAGGGCCCCGGCCCGGACGGCGGGCCGGGGCCTTTTATTTTCCCGGTACGATGAGGCGGACTCGATGCGACTGGTGACGTTCAGGCTGGCGTCCGGGGGACCGCCGGCGCTGGGGGCGCAGCTTGCCGACGGCGCCGTGCTCGACCTCGCGCAGGCGTCGGGCGGCGCCGCGGCCTGCGGGTCGATGCTGGCGCTGATCGAGGCGGGGCCGCAGGCGTGGCAGGAGGCGCGGGCACTGGTTGGGCGTCGCCCTGGAAGCGGCGTGTACGCCGCGGGGACCTACGCACTGCTGGCACCGATGCCGAGTCCTCCGCAGATCCGCGATTTCATGTGCTTCGAGAAACACGTGATCCAGGCCTTCGGCGCGGCCTTCCGCATGCGCGCCACGCGGGCCGCGACGGCGGAGGAGAAATCGGCGCTGCTGGCACAGGCCGAGGCATACCGGCCGCCGACCGTATGGTACGAGCGGCCGCTGTACTACAAGGCAAACCGGTTCTCCGTCAGCGGGCCCGGCGACGCGATCCGCTGGCCCGCATACAGCCGGCTGATGGACTACGAGTGCGAACTGGCCTGCGTCATCGGCCGGCCCGGCGTCGACATCCCGCGCGAACGCGCGCGGGAGCACGTCTTCGGCTACACGATCTTCAACGACTTCAGCGCGCGCGACGCCCAGGGTGCGGAAATGGCGGGCGGGCTCGGCCCGGCCAAGGGCAAGGACTTCGACGGCGCCAACGCCTTCGGCCCCTGCATCGTGACCGCCGACGAGATCCCCGATCCGTACGGCCTCGAGATGATCGTGCGCGTGAACGGGCAGGAGCGCTCGCGCGGCAGCTCGCGCGACATGCACTGGAAGTTCGAGGATGTCATCGCCTACGTCAGCCAGGGCGAAACGCTGCACCCAGGCGAGATCCTGGGCAGCGGCACGGTCGGCGACGGCTGCGGACTCGAGCATCTCCGGTTCCTCGAGGACGGGGACCTGGTGGAAGTCGAGATCCCGCCGATCGGCGTGCTCGCCAACCGCGTGGTGCGCGGCGGACCGTCGTCGTGACGGGTGCGCGTCCGTTTCGCCGCGGCCTGGAGGAACTCGGCGACGGCCTGTTCGCCTGGATGCAGCCCGACGGCGGCTGGGGCTGGTCCAATGCCGGCTTCGTGCGCGACGGCGACGATTCGCTGCTCGTGGATACGCTGTTCGACGAACCGCTGACGGCCGTCATGCTGCAGGCCTTCGAGCGCGCGACCGGCATCGCGCCCGGCCGGATCCGGAGACTCGTCAACACGCACGCCAACGGCGACCACACCCACGGCAATGCACTGGTGGCGAATGCCGAAGTCATTGCCTCGGCGGCTGCCGCACGCGAGATGGCGGAGTATCCACCGGCACTGGTGGCGAAGCTCAAGGCGGGTGGCGCCACGGGCGCGCTCGGCGAGGCGGGGACCTATTTTGCGGAGATCTTCGCGCCCTTCGATTTCGCGGGCGCACGCGGGCGCGCGCCGACGCGGACCTTCGAGAAGCGTCTCGACCTGGCGGTCGGCGACAAGCCGGTCGAGCTGCACATGCTGGGCCCGGCGCACACGGCGGGCGACGTGCTGGTCTGGGTTCCGCA
>CAZYPM010000015.1:2649-8417 GCA_964649205.1 uncultured Steroidobacteraceae bacterium | reverse complement strand
CTCGCGGACGAGGACGCGCGATTTGCGGCGATGGTTTCCGCGGATGCGGCCGCCATGGCAATCTGGTTCGCCGACGACCTCCGGTACGTACACTCGACCGGGCTGGTAGAGGATCGCACGCAGCTGATCGACTCGATCGCCTCGGGGCGGGCGAAGTACGTGGCGGTGACACCTGCCGAGCGCGAGGTCGTGCGCCTGGCGTCCGACGCGGCCCTCGTGCGCGGCCGCGGGCGCTTCCAGGTGGCCGCGAACGGCGTGCCGCTCGACTTGCAAATCCGCTATCTCGCGGTATACGGACTGCAGGACGGACGATGGCGGCTGCGCTCGTGGCAGTCGCTGCGGATTCCCTGACCAGGAGACGACCATGAGCAAGGGCATGGACCAGAAAAAGGAAGGCAAGAAGAAGCCGCAGCACACGCTGGCGGAGAAACGGGCAATCAAGCGCGAGAAGAAGCGCCAGAAAGGCCTGCTCTAGGTTGCTCGCCTACGTTTTCTGGCACATCCCGCGTCCGGACGTCCGGGCGCGGGACTATGAGCTCCTGCACCAGGCATTCCACGACGCGCTCTGGCACTCGCCGCTGCCTGGCCTGCTGGCCCTGCGCGTGCATCGCCTGGCACGGATCCCGTGGCTGTCGCCGCCGGGCCCGGGGTACGAGGACTGGCACCTGATCGCCGATTCGGCGGCGCTGGATGGCCTCAACGAGGCGGCCGTCACCAGCGCGCGCCGCCTGCCGCACGATCGGATTGCGGCGCAGGCCGCGGCCGGCACGGCCGGCCTGTATGGCCTGCGGCTCGGCTCGCTGATGCAGCCGGCTGTCGCCTGCTGGATGTCGAAGCCCGCGGGCATGAGTTACGCGGAATTCGATGCATCGATGCAGCCCTTCATCGCGCGCGGCTGCTGCCTATGGGGCCGGCGCATGACGCTCGGGCCCACGCCCGAGTTCTGCCTGCACGCGCCGGCCACGCTCGAGCCGCCGTACCCCTCGGAAACGCTGCCGGTCGAACTCAGCTTTTCGCGCGGCCCGCGCTGAGCGCGCGCTCGATCCAGTCGAGCAGCGCTGGCCAGAGCCGCTCGCCCGCGCGCCGGCGGAAGAAGCCGAAATGCCCGATGCGGGACAAGCCGAGTTCGCGCGGGGCAATGCGGCGCATGTCGCGGCGTGCATTCTCGTAGAAGCCGTGCAGCACCCCGACATTGCGCGCGGACATGTATTCGTCGTCGGTGAACGACAGCGACAACAGCGGCAGCCTGACCTGCCGATACCGTTCCCGCATGGCCTCGCCCTCGACGCCGACCGCGTATTCGGGATGGCGGCACCAGCGCGACCACTGTTCGATGACGCCCCTGGGGAGGTCGCCGACCATGCCGAGCTTTCGGCCCGGAAAGTATCCGCAGACCGCGGTGGCGACCGGTGCTGCGACGAACCACAGGAACCACGAATAGAGGCGCAGCGGATAGGCGTTTTCGCGCCAATAACCGACGCCGCTCGCGACCGTGACGGCTGCGGCAAGATCCTCGTGACCGGGCGTCATCGCGAGGACCTGCCCGCCCAGGCTGTGGCCGATCCAGAGGACGGGCCGTCCCGCGGCCCGCGCACGCGCCGCCGCCAGCATCGCGGCGCAATCCTGGCGCGCCCAGGTCAGGATGTCCGTCTCGAACCCGCGCAGCGACGCCGGCGCCGATTCGCCCATGCCCCGCAGGTCGAAGGTCAGCACGTCGAGGCCACGCCCGGCGAGCCAGCCGCCGAAGGGTGCATAGAATTCCTTGGGCACCGCCATCGCGGGCACCACCAGCGCCACGGCGCGGGCCGGGCCGGGGGCGGCGTGCAGGCGCGCCGCCAGCGGGTAGCGATCGGAAGTCTCGACTTTCAACGGGATCGGATCCACGTTTCGTTCCGTCGCCGTTCAGCTTGGGCCCGGCAGGCTGCGTGCTACGGTTACCCGGAGATTCCCCGATGTACAGCAGAGCGACTTCGATGCGGCTGGCGGCACTGACCCTGGCCTCATTCATGCTGGACGCCGCGGCGCAGACGGCGCCGACGGCGGATTTCTCGAACGTGCAGCCGATTCTCGCCGAGCGCTGCGTGATGTGCCACGCGGGCGAGGCCGCGCCGCTCGGACTGCGACTGGACAGCCACGCAGCGCTGATGAAGGGCAGCTCGAAAGGCCCGGTGGTGAAGGCCGGCAACCCCGCGGGCAGCGAACTCATCCGCCGGCTCAAGGGCGAAAGCCAGCCGCGCATGCCCCTGACCGGCCCGCCATTTCTGTCGGCGGGCGAGATTGCGTTGTTCGAGCGCTGGATCGCCGATGGCGCCCGCCCTGCAGCTCAGCCGGTGGTTGCCGCTGCGCCGGCGGCACCACGCCCGCAGGAAGGGCCGCCGACCTGGGCCGAGGTTGCGCCGATCTTCGCGGCACGCTGCACCAAGTGCCACGCACAACAGGGAATCATGGGACCGGCACCGGAGGGTTTCCTGTTGACGAGCTACCAGGACGCGCTGGCGGCGGACGAACGGGCCCGCATCGTGCCCGGGAATCCGGATGCGAGCGAACTGATGAGGCGCATCCGCGGCCAGGCGCGGCCGCGCATGCCGTTCGACGGGCCCCCGTTCCTCACCGGCGGCGAAATCCGCTTGATTGCCGACTGGATCGCTCAAGGGGCGCGCGATGCGGAGGGCCGGCCCGCCGCCGTGCCTGTCGGTGCAGAACTGCGGCTGCACGGCCGGCTCGAGCCGGGGTGGCGCCTCGACGGTCTCGCTCTCCAGGTGGAACCCGGCACCCGCCTCGACAAGGGTCCGCGGCCGGGGGATTACGTCGAGGTGCGCGGCACGCTCGAGTCAGACGGCGGCGTGACCGCCGAACGCATCCGCCCGCGTTGATGCCCGGCGGGCCGGCCTGCCCGATAATCCGTCGCAGCGACGGAGGATGACCCATGAGTGCCTACATCATCGCGCAGATCGAGATCACGGACCCGGACCGCTACGCCGAATACGTCAAGCAGGTGCCGGCGACCATCGCGCGCTTTGGCGGGCGCTACCTCGCCCGCGGGGGCAAGTCGGAGGCGCTGGAAGGGCGCCTGACCGGCCGGCGCATCGCCATCGTGGAATTCGACAGTTACGAGCGCGCGAAGGACTGGTATGAGTCGGAGGATTACCGCGGGCCCCGGGCGCTGCGGCAGGGCGCATCGATCTCGAGCCTGGTGCTCGTGGAGGGGGTCCCGGCGCGCTGATCCCGCGCGCTCGCCAATGCGCTGAACTTCCCGACCTGCCAGTGGCCTATGATCCAGCGAGGTATCAGGGTGGGTGGCTGAAATGAAAGCAGCGAGGGTCCCTGTGCGGCTGCCGTTGCTGGCAGCACTGGCGGCGCTGGGTGGCCCGGCATCCAGCCATGACGACACCATCGGCGCCCGCTACGTGGACGGCGGCGGCATCAACGCCGAAGACTGCCTCGACCACCACGATCCCTGCCGCAGCCTGCAGTACGCGCTGGCCCGGGCCGAGCCGGGCAACACGATCAAGGTTTCCGCGGGCATCTATTTCGTCGGCGGCATGGACCCGGAGTCCTTCCTGTTCGGCGCGAATCACGCCAAGGGCGGCTACGAGCCGGGCGGGCATTTCGACGAGCAGGACCCGGAGCGCTGGCCGACGATCCTGGTCGGCCTGGACCCGCGCTACCGGCAAGTCGCCATGCGCCACGGCTTCCGCTGGGCCGCGGACCTGGCTTCGGCACAGCAGGGCATCGTGGATGACAGCCCGGCGCCCGCCCTGCAGGCAACGGCGCTCGTGCCGGCGAACTGCGTGCAGGGAAGCGCCGGCCAGTTCCCCTGCCGCAACGTCGATTTCCAGGCGCAGATCGCGCTCAACGCATTCTCCAGCCGCCCGGTTTCCGCCGCCAACGTCTGGGGCTTCGTGGACCTGAACGACAACCGCGAGTACGCGGTCATCGGCCTCAGCAACGGCACCGCGGTCGTGGACGTGACCGACCCGGCCAATCCGCGCGAGGTCGGCACGGTGCCTGGCAACACGTCTTCCTGGCGCGAGGTCAAGATCTACCAGGAGTTCCACGCGCCGACCAACCGGTTTCGCGCCTTTGCCTACGTCACGACCGAGGCCAACGGCGCCGGCCTGCAGGTGATCAACCTCGGCGGGCTGCCGAACTCCGTTTCCCTCGCCACGACGCTCGCGGACACCGGCAGTCAGCACACCGACTACGTGTCGAACATCGATTACGCGACCAACATGGCGCTGCCGGGCGCGCAGGCTTTCCTGTGGCTCGCCGGCAGCAACGTCGGCGGCGGCTCCTGGCGCGTGTACAGCCTTGCCAATGCGGCGCAGCCCCAGTTCATCCGCCAGGCGCCGGGCGCGGGCTACGTGCACGACGCCACCAGCCTGCTGATCACCGATGCGCGCACTGCGCAGTGCGCGCCGGGTCACGATCCCTGTGAAGTCTACGT
The DNA here is from genome assembly GCA_964649205.1 of uncultured Steroidobacteraceae bacterium. GTDB lineage: Bacteria > Pseudomonadota > Gammaproteobacteria > Steroidobacterales > Steroidobacteraceae > SCUD01. The sequence continues at coordinate 3,970 of CAZYPM010000015.1, read as the reverse complement.
GGACTTCAACGAAACCACCGTGGACCTGTGGGACGTGACCGACAAGGCCGCCCCGGTGCGGCTGTCCTCCACGACGTATTCCAACGCGAACTACACGCATTCGGGCTGGCCGACCGCTGACCAGCGCCATATCTTCGTCCACGACGAGCTGGAGGAGATCCGCCGCGGGTTGTTCACGCAGATCTACACGATGAACGTGGACGACCTGCGCAACCCGTTCATCGTCGCGAGCTGGCAGGGCCCGGACACGACCACCGACCACAACGGTTACGTGAAGGGTGGCCTGCTGTACGTGTCGCACTATCGCCGCGGGCTGGTGATCTTCGACGCCTCCGACCCGATGCAGCTGCGCGAGATCGGCCATTTCGACACCTTCATCGCGCCGGCGGCCAATACGGCCGGCTTTGACGGAGCCTGGGGCGTCTACCCGTTCCTGCCCTCCGGCACCATCCTGATCAGCGACATCACCAACGGCCTGTTCGTGCTGCGCGACCGCGCGGCGGGCCTGTCACAGAGCGCGGGCCAGCTGGGCTTCGCCGGCCTGTCGGCCAGCGTCAGCGAGAATGCAGGCACCGCACGCGTCGCGCTGCGGCGCAACAACGGCTTCGCCGGCGCGGTGGGCGTCGACTATGCGACCAGCGACGGGACGGCGACGGCGGGCGCCGACTACACGGCGACCGCAGGCACGCTCAGCTGGGGTGCCGGCGACCTGGGCGAGCGCGTGATCAACGTACCGCTCATCAACGACACGCAGAACGAGCCGAACGAAACGTTCCGGATCACGCTATCGAATGCGACCGGCGGCGCCGGGATCGACGGCTCGGTCACGCTTGATGTCACCATCACAAACGACGACGCGGTGGTTGCGCCCGGCGGAGGCGGGGGCGGGGGCGGCGCGTCAGGATTCGCTGGGCTCGGCCTGCTGGGTCTGCTGGCGCTTGCGGCGCGCCGCGAACAGCATTCCCGCCGCAACACCCGCTAGCGCGCCGGCCAGGTGCGCCTGCGGGACGACCGCGGCGCCCAGCCAGTCCTGGAAGGGAAACGTGGCGTCCCAGGGCTGCTCCAGCAGCACCTTGATCACGCCGCCGGCAAGCGCCGCGCCCGGAAGCCAGCGCGCGTGTCCCGCGGCCGTCGCCAGCCAGGTCACGCAGCCCGCGAAATAGAAAGCGTGCAGCACGCCGGACAGGCCGCGGTACCAGATCAGTTCCGGCAGCGCGATCCAGAAAGCGAGAGAGATCACGAGCGGCGCTGCGGTCAGCACGAGCCACTGCTCGCTCGGCCTCAGGCGATGCTGGAACAGCCGTTCGAGCAGCAGCAGCGC
>CAZYPM010000015.1:0-2549 GCA_964649205.1 uncultured Steroidobacteraceae bacterium | reverse complement strand
CTGCTCGGCTTGCTGGTCGGGCTGCAGCGCCAGCGCACGGAGTCGTCGGTCGGCGGCATCCGCACGTTCCCGCTGATCACGGCGTTCGGCACGCTCTGCGGCTGGCTCGCGCTCGAACACGGAGGCTGGATCATTGCGGCCGGCCTGATCGCGCTCGCGGCGCTGCTGGTGGTCAGCAACTTCATGCTGGCGAAGCGCGGCGACGTGGATGCCGGGCAGACGACCGAGATCGCGGCCCTGTTGCTGTACGGCATCGGCGCCTACCTCGTGATCGGCGAGACCGCAGTCGCGGTCGCGCTCGGCGGCGCGATCGCGCTGCTGTTGCACTACAAGGAGCTGCTGCACGCGTTCGCATCGAAGATCGGCGAGCGCGACGTCACCGCGATCATGCAGTTCGTACTGGTCACGCTGGTGATCCTGCCGGTGCTGCCGGACCGGACCTACGGGCCCTACCAGGTCCTCAATCCGTTCCAGGTCTGGCTGATGGTCGCGCTGATCGTCGGCATCGGCCTTGCGGGCTATTTCGCCTACAAGCTGTTCGGCGCGCGCGCGGGCGCGCTGCTGGGCGGCCTGCTCGGCGGCCTGATCTCGAGCACCGCGACCACCGTGAGTTACGCGCGCCGCAGCGCCGAGGCGCCGGGCCACGGTGCATTCGCGGCGCTCGTGATCGTGATCGCGGCGAGCACGGTCTTCGTCCGTGTACTGACCGAGATCGCGATCGTCGCGCCGGAGCACTTCGCCGCGCTCGCGGCTCCGATCGGCGCGATGCTGGGCGCCTGCGTGCTGATCTCCCTCTGGATGTACTGGCATACGCGCGAGCACAAAGGCGAGATGCCGGAGCAGGGGAATCCGGCCGACCTGCGCACGGCGATCATGTTCGGCTTCATGTACGCCGTGATCATCTTCGCCGTCGCCGCAACCAAGGACGAGTTCGGCGAGCGCGGGCTCTATGCCGTCGCGGTCCTCTCCGGCCTCACCGACATGGACGCGATCACGCTCTCGACCTCCCAGCTCGCGAACCAGGGCCGGCTCGAGACCGGCACCGGCTGGCGGCTGATCCTGGTCGCCGCAATGGCCAACCTGGCGTTCAAGGCCGGCATGGTGGCCGTGCTCGGCAGCCGCGAGCTGCTGAAGCACGTCGCGATGCTGTTCGGGGCGGCACTGGTCGCGGGCGCCGCGATCCTGTTGCTGTGGCCTGGCTGAGGAGCGCGCATGTCCGAGATGATGGAGAAGATTTCTTCCAGGATGCGGCATTCGCAGACGCTGCGGCTGCTGACGGTCGGCCTGCTGGTCATCCTGCTGCAGATCCCGGTGTCGATGATCGGGGGGCAGGTGTCGGAACGGCAGTCGCGCGGCGATGAGGCGGTGGAAGAGGTGTCCTCCAAGTGGGGCAGGCGCCAGGTGCTGGGCGGACCGGTGCTGGTCGTGCCGTACACGCTGCGCTCGAGCGTCACCGACGACGCCGGCCGGACCACGCACACCACGCAGACGCGCAATGCCTACTTTCTGCCGCAGACGCTTGCGATGAGCGGAAACGTGGCGACCGAGCAGCGCAGGCGCGGCATCTTCGCCGTCACCGTGTACCGGCTGCAGGCGACCTTGTCGGGCACCTTCGCGCGCCCGGATTTCGCCAGCCTGGGCCTGGAGCCGCATTCGATCGCCTGGGAGCGGGCGCAGCTGGTGATCGGCATCTCGGACACGCGCGCAATCCAGCGCGAGACCGCGGTGACCTGGGCCGGGGCGGCGGTGGCGTTCCTGCCCGGCACCGCATCGTTTGACGCTCTGCCCGCGGGCATCCACGCCAAGGTCGCGTTCCCGCAGGCGGCCGGCACGGTCGACTTCACGCTGCCGCTCGAGCTGCACGGCAGCCAGGGCGTGTATTTCATGCCATTCGGGCAGGGCACGCAGGTCGAGCTGGCATCGAACTATCCGCACCCGAGCTTCCAGGGCAACTGGCTGCCCGGCGAGCGCGAAGTCAGGGACGACGGGTTCACGGCGCGATGGACGATCCCGTTCCTCGGGCGCAGCTTCCCGCAGGCTTGGACCGACAAGGACGACCTGAGCGGCCCGATCGAGGCATCGCAGTTCGGCGTCGACTTCCTGGATCCCGTGGATCACTACCGCATGGCGGAGCGCAGCATCAAGTATGCGAGCCTCTTCATCCTGCTGACTTTCGCGGCGCTCTGGCTGTTCGAAGTGCGGGCGGCGGTGCGGGTGCATCCGATCCAGTTCCTGATGCTGGGCGGCGCCCTGTGCCTGTTCTACCTGCTGCTGCTGGCGCTCTCGGAGCACATGGCATTCGGGCTCGCCTATGCGCTCGCGAGCGTCGCCGTGGTCGGCATGGTCGCCGCCTACGGGGTCGTGGTGCTGGGCGGCCTCGGCAAGGCGCTGACCGTCGCCGCCGTCGTCGCGCTGCTCTATGCCTATCTTTACGTGCTGCTGGTCAACGAGGACTACGCCCTGCTGATCGGGTCCATCGGCTTGTTCGCGATCCTCGGGCTCGTCATGTACGCGACCCGCAAGGTCGACTGGTACCGGGCGGGCGCCGC
>CAZYPM010000014.1:18465-22324 GCA_964649205.1 uncultured Steroidobacteraceae bacterium | reverse complement strand
TGTCCGGCTTCTACCTCAACGAACTGCTGCTGAAGCTGCTGCCGCGCGAGGACCGGCACGAGCGGCTGTTCGACGCCTACGGCCTCGCGCTCGCCGGGATCGCCGACAGCGAGGGGCACCGGCCGCTGCGCGAGTTCGAGCGGGTGCTGCTGGAGGAACTCGGCTACGGCCTCGAGCTTGGGGCCGTGGCCGCGGGCGGGGAAACACTCGACCCGGAGCGGTACTATCATTTCGAGCCGGGACGCGGGCTGCTGGCGGTGCGGGACGCGGGCGCCGGGTCATACCGGGGACGTGAGCTGCTGGCGGTCGCCCGTGGCGAGCTCGGCGCGCCGCAGGCGCTGGCCGCGGCGCGGCGCATCTACGGCGCCGCGATCGCCCACTGCCTGGAGGGGCGCGGCCTCGCCAGCCGCGAGGTGATGCTGGCGCTGCGCCGGCGGGAGCACGGGGAATGAGCGCGAAGTCCATCCTGCTGGGCGTCAACATCGACCACGTGGCGACGCTGCGCCAGGCACGCGGCGGCCGCTCGCCGGATCCGCTCCTGGCCGCGCTGGTGGCGGAGCAGTCGGGCGCCGACAGCATCACGCTGCACCTGCGCGAGGACCGCCGCCACATCCAGGATCGCGACGTGGTCGCGATGCGCGCCGCGCTCCAGACCCGCATGAACCTCGAGCTCGCGGCGACCGAGGAGATGATCGGCATCGCCGCCCGCGTGCTGCCGCAGGACGCGTGCCTGGTGCCGGAGAAGCGCACCGAACTGACCACCGAGGGCGGCCTGGACGTGGCCGGGCAGCGGTCCGCCATCCGCGCGGCCTGCGCGCGACTCGCGGGGGCCGGCATCCGCGTCTCGCTCTTCATCGACCCCGACCCGGCGCAGGTCGAGGCCGCGGCCGGCGCGGGCGCCGCGGCAGTCGAGCTGCACACCGGCGCGTACGCCGAGGCCGAGGGCCCGGCGCGCGGGCGCGAACTCGCGAGGCTCGCCGATGCCGCGCGCCGTGCCGCGGCGGCGGGTCTCATCGTGCACGCCGGCCACGGGCTCGATTACCACAACGTGCAGCCGGTCGCCGCGCTGCCGGAGCTCGCGGAACTCAACATCGGCCACGCCATCGTCGCGCGCGCGGTCACCGCGGGCATCGGAGCGGCGGTCGCGGAGATGAAGCGCCTGATGCGCGAAGCCCGCGGCGCATGATCTTTGGCATCGGCACTGACGTGGTGCGCATCGAACGCATCGCCGCCGCCCACCAGCGCTTCGGCCGCCATTTCGTCGAGCGGCTGCTGATGCCGGAGGAACTCGCATTGTTCGAGTCGAACCTGCGCCCGACGCGCTTCCTGGCGATGCGGTTCGCGGCCAAGGAGGCCATCGTCAAGGCGCTCGGCACCGGCTTCGGCCACGGCGTGTGGATCCGCGACGTCGGCTTCGTGCCCGACGCGCGGGGCAAGCCGGAAGTGCGCTTCTCGGCCCGTGGCCGCGCGGTCGCCGACCGGCTCGGCGCCGGCCAGGGCCACGTGAGCCTGTCGGACGAGGCGGGACTGGTGTTCGCGGTCGCCATCTTGATGAAGAGGGCATGATGACGCCGCTCAACTGCCTGGTGTTCGACCTCGAGACCGTGCCGGACGTGGAGCTCGGACGGCGCCTGCCCGGCATCGACGGCGGAGACGATGCGGCCGTGGCGGAGGCGATGTTCGCCCGGCGCAGCGAGGAGACCGGCAGCACCTTCCTGCCGTACGAGCAGCACCGCGTGGTCGCGATCTCGGCGCTGCTGCGCAACGGCGACCAGTTCCGGGTCTGGAGCGTGGGCGCGGCGGACAGCCCCGAGGACGAGCTGTTGCGGCGGTTTTTCAGCGGCATCGACAAGCTCAAACCGACGCTCGTCACCTGGAACGGCTCCGGCTTCGACCTGCCGGTGCTGCACTACCGCATGCTGCGGCACGGCATCGCCTCGCCGGTGTACTGGGACACCGGCGAGCTCGACCGCGACTTCAAGTGGAACAACTACCTGAACCGCTTCCACATGCGGCATATCGACCTGATGGACGTGCTGTCCGGCTACCAGGCGCGCGGCCGCGCGAGCCTCGAGCACGTGGCGCTCCTGCTCGGGCTGCCGGGCAAGCTCGGCATGGCCGGCGACCAGGTCTGGGGCGCATGGCAGGAAGGGCGCATCGGCGAAATCCGCGACTACTGCGAAACGGACGTGATGAACACCTACCTCGTCTACCTGCGATTCGAGCTGGTGCGGGGACGGCTGTCGGCGAAGGCCTACGGGCAGGAGATCGAGCGTGCGCGCGGCTGGCTGGGCGAGCGGCGCGAGGCGCACTGGCGCCGGTTCCTGGCGGCGTGGCGGCAGGATTGAAGGCGCCGCCCCCGCCCGAGATCGCCGAGATCGCCGCGCTCGACCACGAAGGGCGTGGCATCGCGCGCATCGGCGGCAAGGCCGTGTTCGTGGACGGCGCCCTGCCGGGCGAGGAGGTGCGGCTGCAGCGCACGGCACGGCGGCGGCGGCACGACGAGGCGCGAGTGATCGAAGTGCTGCGCGCGTCACCGGATCGGGTGATGCCGCGCTGCGCGCATTTCGGCGTCTGCGGCGGCTGCTCGCTGCAGCACCTCGACTACCGGAAGCAGCTCGAAGCCAAGGGCCGCATCGTCGCCGAGCAGCTCGAGCGTCTCGGCGGCGTGATGCCGGATCGCTGGCTGCCGCCGCTGGCGGGGCCGGCATGGTCCTATCGCCGCCGCGCGCGGCTCGGCTGCCGTTACGTCGAGCGCAAGGGCCGGGTGCTGGTCGGATTCCGCGAGCGCTCGAGCCCCTTGCTTGCAGACCTGCGCGGCTGCGAGGTGCTGGCCGGCGACGCCGGCAGGCTGATCGCGCCGCTGGCCGCGCTGATCGGCGGTCTCACCATCATGCGCCGCGTAGCGCAGGTCGAGGTCGCAGTCGGCGACAACGCCACCGCGCTCGTGCTGCGGGTGCTGGACGCGCCCGCCGCCGCCGACCTCGAGGCGCTACGGGCCTTCGAACACGCTCATGGTGTCGAGATCTACCTGCAGAGCGGCGGTCTCGACACCGTGGCGCCGGTCTCGCCGCCGGGAACGCCGCTCCGTTACGAACTGCCGGGCCTGCCGGCCGGGATCCGCTTCGCGCCCACGGACTTCATCCAGGTCAACGGCGAGATGAACCGCCGCATGGTCGCGACCGTGATCGAGTTGCTGTCGCCGCAGCCGTCGGACCGGGCACTGGATCTCTATTGCGGACTCGGCAACTTCACGCTGCCGCTGGCGCAGCGGGTCGCCTCGGTGACGGGCGTCGAGGGCGATGCGGCGCTGGTTGACCGGGCCCGGGAGAATGCGGACCGCAACGGGATCGCCAATGCGCGGTTCCTGGCCGCCGACCTGGCATCGCCGCAAGCCGGCGCCGGCTGGGCCGGCCCCCATGACCTGGTGCTGCTCGACCCGCCGCGCGCCGGCGCCCGCGAAGTGCTGCAGGCGATCGCCGCGGGCCGGCCGCGGCGCATCGCCTACGTGTCCTGCCATGCCGGCACGCTCGCGCGGGATGCGGGCATCCTGGTGAAGGAACATGGATTCCGGCTGGCCGCCGCGGGCATCATGGACATGTTTCCGCACACGGCGCACGTCGAGTCCATCGCCCTGTTCGAGCCGGCCGCATGAGCATCGAGATCGAGCGCAAGTTCCTGGTACGCGACCAACGCTGGCGCGCGCAGGCGTCCGGCAGCGCGCTGCTGCGCCAGGGCTATCTCGCGAATACCGCCCGTTGCTCGCTACGGGTGCGTGTCGCGAACGGCCAGGGCTGGCTGTCCGCCAAGGCGATGCAGCAGGGCCCGTCGCGGGCGGAATTCGAATACGCGATACCCG
>CAZYPM010000014.1:0-18365 GCA_964649205.1 uncultured Steroidobacteraceae bacterium | reverse complement strand
CCGCAGGACCGCGAGCTGCTGGCGCATCCGCTGGTCGGCAGCGTCATCCTGTTCACGCGCAACTACGAGAGCGTGCCGCAGCTGTCCCGCCTGGTGGCCGAGATCCATGCGATCCGCACGCCGGCATTGCTGGTGGCGGTGGACCAGGAAGGCGGCCGGGTGCAGCGCTTTGGCGCGGGATTCACGCGCCTGCCGCCGGCGCGCGAGATCGGGCGGCGGTACAGCGCGAGCCCGGCGGAAGGCCTCGCGCTCGCGCGCCAGCTCGCCTGGCTCATGGCGGTCGAGCTTCGCGCCGCCGGCGTCGACCTTTCCTTCGCCCCTTGCGTGGACCTCGACTACGGCGTGAGCCAGGTCATTGGCGATCGCGCGCTGCATGCGGACGCCCAGGCGGTGGGCGAGCTGGCGGTCGCCTGGATGCTTGGCATGAGGGAGGCGGGCATGGAAGCGACCGCCAAGCACTTTCCGGGCCACGGCGCGGTGGCGGCGGACTCCCACGTCGCGCTGCCGGTGGACCGCCGCGCGTGGGCCGACATCGAGGCCGACCTGTCCCCATACCGGCGGCTGATGGCGAACGGACTGCCCGCAGTCATGGTTGCGCACGTCGTGTACCCGGAAGTGGATCCGCTGCCGGCCAGCCTGTCGCCGCGCTGGATCAACGGCGTCCTGCGCGGCGAACTGGGCTTCCAGGGCGCGGTGTTCGCGGACGACCTGTCGATGGCGGGCGCCGCATCCTTCGGCGACATCACGGCGCGCGCGGAACAGGCGCTGGCCGCGGGGTGCGACGTGCTGCCCGTCTGCAACGACCGGGCGGCCGTGATCCGGCTGCTGGACAGCCTGCGGGTCCCGGTCAGTCCGGTGAGCCGCATGCGGCTCGCCCGCCTGCACGGCCGCGATGGAGCAGGCAGGGTGCTGGCGCAGGACCCGCGCTGGCTGGCGGCGGTCGCCGCGGCGCGCGACTGCGCGGAACGCCCGGCGCTGCGCCTCGAAGGCGGGCGGCCGGCGTAATCCCGCGCCGCCTCGGCGCCGCTCAGGCGCCCAGTGCCGCCAGCACGCGCTCGGCCCCGGCGATGCGCGCCGGTTCGTCGCGTGCCTCCAGTTTCACGCGCAGGCGGTCCTGGCCGTCCAGGCGGTAGGCCGGATCCTGTTGCAGCAGGCGCACGATACGCTGCGGGTCGACGCGGTGGCCGGCACCGAACTCCACGCTGCCGGCATGGGCGCCGATCTCGAGGCGCCGCAGCCCAAGGGCGCCGGCCCGCAGCCGCAGTCGATGTACCTGGAACAGCGTGCGCGCAGGTGGCGGCAGCGGCCCGAAGCGGTCGATCATCTCCGCCTGCAGGTCGTCGAGACGTGGCTGGTCGGCCGCGCCCGCCAGGCGCTTGTAGAGCTGCAGCCGCAGGTGCACGTCCGGCATGTAGTCCTCGGGCAGCAGCGCCGGCAGCTGCAAGTCGATCTCGCAGCCGGCGTGCAACGGCGCCGCAAGGTCGGGCTCGCGGCCTGCGCGCAGCGCGGCCACTGCACGCTCCAGCAGCTCGAGGTAGAGGCCGATGCCGATCTCCTGGATCTGGCCGCTCTGTTCCTCGCCCAGCAGTTCGCCGGCGCCGCGGATCTCGAGGTCGTGCGTCGCGAGCGTGAACCCGGCGCCCAGGTCCTCCAGCGACTCGATCGCCTCCAGGCGCTTCTGCGCGTCGGCAGGCAGCGCGGAAGCGGGCGGCGCCAGCAGGTAGGCCCAGGCGCGGTGGTGCGAGCGCCCGACGCGACCGCGCAGCTGGTGCAGCTGCGCCAGGCCGAAGCGGTCGGCACGGTCGATCAGGATCGTATTCGCAGTAGGCACGTCGATGCCGGACTCGATGATGGTCGTGCACACGAGCACCTGGAACCGGCGGTGGTAGAAGTCGAGCATCAGCCGCTCGAGGTCGCGCTCGCGCATCTGCCCGTGCCCGACCCGGATGCTGGCTTCCGGCACCAGGCGGCGCAGCCTGTCCGCGAAGGCCTCGATGTCCTCGACCGTGTTGTGGACCACGTAGACCTGGCCGCCGCGGCGGATCTCGCGCAGGCAGGCCTCGCGCACCAGCGTGTCGCTCCACTCGGTCACGAACGTCTCGATCGCCACCCGCTCGGCCGGCGGCGTGGTCATCAGCGAGAGATCGCGCAGACCGCCGAGCGCCATGTTGAGCGTGCGCGGGATGGGCGTTGCGGTCAGCGTCAGCGTGTCGACGTCGGCGCGCAGCCGGCGCAGCCGTTCCTTGTGGCCGACGCCGAAGCGATGCTCCTCGTCCACGATCACCAGTCCCAGGTCGCGGAAGGCGACGTCGCGCTGCAGCAGGCGATGTGTGCCGATGACGATATCCACGCTGCCGGCCGCTAGGCCTCCGATCACGGCCTTCTGTTCGGCCGCGGTCCGGAAGCGGGACAGGTTCTCGACGCGCACCGGCCAGTCGGCGAAACGGTCGGCGAAGGTCTGCGCGTGCTGCTGGGCGAGCAGCGTGGTCGGCACCAGCACCGCGACCTGGCGGCCCGCGCTGACCGCGGCGAAGGCCGCGCGCAGCGCGACTTCGGTCTTGCCGAAGCCCACGTCGCCGCAGACCACGCGGTCCATGGGCTTGCCAGAGCGCATGTCGGCGAGCACGGCCTCGATGGCGTCGTGCTGGTCGACCGTCTCCTCGAACGGGAATGCCGCCTCGAACGTGCGATAGCCGGCTTCGTCGAAGGCGGCGCTACGCCCCTCGCGCGCCGCGCGGCGCGAGTAGAGGTCGAGCAGTTCCGCCGCGACATCGCGCACCCGCTCGGCCGCGCGCCGGCGCGCCCGCGCCCACTGGTCGGTGCCGAGGCGGTGCCAGGGCGCGGCCTCGGGCGATCCGCCGGTGTAGCGGGTGACGCGATCGAGCGCGTGCACCGGCACGTACAGCAGGTCCCCGCCGGCGTACTCGAGCACCAGGAACTCCGCCGGCTGTCCGGCCACCGTCATGACGCGCAGCCCGCGGTAGCGGCCGACGCCGTACTCCTCGTGCACGACCGGGGCGCCGGGTGCCAATGCGGCGAGCTCGCGCAGGATCGCGTCCGGGTCACGCTCGGCGCGGCGGCGGCGGCGCTCCTGGCGCGCGCGCTCGCCGAACAGCTGGTCCTCCGCGACCAGCGCCAGGCCGCGCGCGGGCAGGACCAGGCCGCGCACGTCGGCGGCCACCGCGATTCCGAGCGCTGCCGTGCCGCCGGTGAACTCCGCCCAGGACTGGACCACGACCGGGTCGAGCGACTGGCGATGCAGCAGACCCAGCAACAGCTCGCGCCGGCCGGCGGAATCGGCGCCGATCAGCACGCGGCCCGCGAAGCGGCCGAGGAATGCCGCGAGCGAGGCGAGCGGCTCCGCGGCGCGCGGATCGGCGCGCAGTTCCGGCGGCGGCTCGGTGCCTGCATTGACGAAGGGCAGGGTGGCGGCGATCGGTTCAACCTTGACGGCGCCGAGTTCCAGGCGAGGCAGGCGCTGGAACGCGTCCAGCACGCGGTCGGCGGCGGTGAAGGCCTCGTCGGGCGGCAGCAGCGGCCGCTGCCGGTCGTGGCGCAACTGCTCATGACGTGACTCGATCTCGGCCCAGGCGCGCGGCAGCGCCTGCGGCGCCCCGGCCAGGTCCACGATCACGGTTCCCGCAGGGAGGTGATCGGTCAGCGCGCTCGTGGCCGGAAAGAAGAACGGCAGCCAGGCTTCGATGCCAGCCGGCATGTGGCCGTCGCTGACGGCCCGATACACGGGGCATTCCTGGGGGTCGCCCTCGAAGCGCTCGCGCCAGTGCGTGCGGAATGCGGCGACGGACTCCCCCGAGGTCGGGAACTCGCGCGCCGGCAGCAGCGAGACCGCCGCGTGTTTCGAGGCCGAACGCTGGTCCGCCGGATCGAAGCTGCGGATGCTCTCGACGACGTCGTCGAAAAGGTCGAGCCGGAAGGGCTGGGCCGCTCCGGCGGGGAACAGGTCCACAACCGAGCCGCGCACGGCGAACTCGCCCGGCGAGAGCACCTGCGTCACGTGCACGAAACCGGCGTCCGTCAGCTGTCGTCGCAGCGCCGCCAGATCCAGCCGCTGCCCGGTCCGCAGGTCGAACGCATGCGCTGCCAGGAACCGGGACGGCGGCAGCCGGTCGAGCAGGGCCGCCACGGTGGTGACGACGATGCCGCGGCCGAGCTGCGGCAGGGCGGCAAGCGTGCGCAGCCGCTGCGAGACGATGTCTGGATGCGGCGAGAAGGGGTCGTAGGGGAGGGTCTCGCGGTCGGGAAAGGCGAGCAGCGCAAGTCCTTCCGCGGCGAAGAAAGTGGCCTCCGCGAGAAACTGGTCGGCCTCGCGTCCGGTCTCGGTGACCACCAGCAAGGGACCGGCCGCGTGCGCCGCGGATTCCGCCAGCAGACAGGCCGCGCTCGAGCCGTAGAGTTCGCCGCAGCGGATGACGCCGGAAGTCGGCAGCGGCAGCATTGCGGCGGGATCGGGCTTCATCGGCATCCTGCAGGCACAAGACCCCGTTCCGGGCAGGCCCGGCGAGGTCTGGGGTGGCAGGATACCTGCGCCCGCGGCGCAGGCAATCGTCAGCCGGCGGGAGCAGCCTTGGCGAGCACGGCGTGCAGCACGCGGTCGTGCTCGAAATAGACCGAGAACTGCGGGTAGTCCCAGCGCGTGATCGGCGGATTGCCGACCGCCGCATGGCGATTGGTCGGTTCACCGTAGCGGCTCTGCACCGCGGACATGGAACTGCCGCGCGCCGGACGGTCGGCAGAGGCGGTCGGGTCAGTGGTCGCCATGCCGAGGGGCTGGGCCAGGGCCGGTTGGACGGCGGCAAGCGCGAGCAGCAGCAATGTGCGTACGATAGGCATCGTCAATCCTCCGCCGGCGAGTGTAGCACCGGGTCCGAACCTATCGAGATTGTCCCCCTAATTCCTTGATAGGCATCCCGAAATCGCATGATTGACCGTCCATGCTGACTCCCCTGCCGCTGGGCATCGGCCTGCGCTACGTGCGGGCCCGGCAGCACCAGTATTTCGTGTCCTTCATCAGCTGGGTTTCGCTCGCGGGCGTCTGCCTGGGCGTGGCCGCCCTGATCACCATCCTCTCGGTCATGAACGGCTTCGAGGGGGAACTGCGCGGTCGCCTGCTCGCACTCGCGGCCCACGCCACCGTGCCGGCGCCGGCCGAGCCGCGGGCCCTCGAAGACCTGGCCAGCCGGGCCCGCGGCCTGACCGGCGTGGTCCGCGCGGAGGCCTATGCCGAAATCCAGGGCCTGCTTTCGCGCGGCCCGATGTTCGCGGGCGCGGCCGTGCGCGGCATCGTGCCCGCGGACCACGGCGCGGACACTGCGCTCGGCGCGGCCATGCAGCAGGGCAGCCTCGCCGCGCTGACGCCCGGCAGCCGGCGCATCGTGCTCGGCCGTGCACTCGCGCAGCAACTGGGCGCCGCGGTCGGCGACGAGGTCACGCTGCTGCTGCTCGCCACCGGCGCGGATGGCGAATTGACGCCGCGCATCGGCGCATTCGAAGTTGCGGGCCTGTTCGAGATGGGCCTGGCCGACCACGACGCCACGCTGGCCTTCGTCGCGCTCGAGGACGCGGCGGCGTTTGCCGGGGCCGCGGCGCCCGCCGGCCTGCTGCTCTGGTTCGCAGACCCTTTCGACGCCCCGCGGCTCGCGCCGGCCGCGGCTGCGGCGCTCGGCACGCGCCCGGCGAGCGACTGGACCACCGAGCACGCGGCCTATTTCCGCGCGATCCGCATCGAGAAGACCATGATGACGGTGATCCTGCTGCTGATCGTCTCGGTCGCCGCCTTCAACATCGTGGCGAGCCTGGTCATGGTCGTCGCCGGCAAGCGCAACGACATCGCCATCCTGCGCACGCTCGGCTTCTCCCGCGGCGGCGTGGTCGGGACCTTCGTGGTGCAGGGGACGGTGATCGGCTGGGCCGGGGCAATCGCCGGCACGCTGCTCGGGATCCTGCTGGCGACTCACGTCGACGCGGTGGCCGCCACGCTGGAGGCCGTGTTCGGATTCGAGATCTTCGACAGCGAGGTCTACTACATCACCGAGATTCCCTCCGAGCTGCGGGCGGCTGACGTGCTGCTGGTCGCGGGCGCCGCCTTCGCGCTGACGCTGCTCGCGACGATCTACCCGGCGCGGCGCGCGGCCGCCACCGAGCCTGCGGAGGCGCTCAGGTATGAGTAGCGGGCGCTGGACCTGGTGGATCGGGCTGCGCTACCTGCGCGCCAGGCGGGATAACCGCTTCGTCAGCTTCATCTCCGGCATCTCCATGGCGGGAATCGCGCTCGGCGTCGCGACGCTGCTGGCCGTGCTCTCGGTCATGAACGGCTTCGAGCGCGACCTGCAGCAGCGCATCCTCGACGTGGTCTCGCATGCGACGCTCGAGGGCGACTCCGGCCGCCTCGAGGCCTGGCGCGAGACCCGGCAGCGCACCCAGGCCAAGCCCGGCGTGGTCGCGATCGCGCCCTTCGTCGAGGGCCGCGGCATGCTGGTGGCGGGGGAACGCTCGGCAGCGGCCGAGCTGCGCGCGGTGCTGCCGGCCGAGGAACGGGCCGTCTCGGCGCTGCATCGCCACCTGAGCGGCCGCGGCCTCGACGAGCTCGAGCCCGGCGCCTGGCGGATCCTGGTCGGCCGCGGACTTGCGCAGAAACTGGGCGTCGGCCTCGGCGACGCGGTGCTGGTGGTGATCGCCCAGGGCAACGTGACTCCCGCGGGCGTGACCCCGCGCATGCGCCGTTTCACGGTCGCCGGTTTCATCGACGCAGGCATGTACGAGTACGACCAGGGACTCGCGCTGCTGCACCTCGCCGATGCCCAGAAGCTCTACCGCCTGGGCGATGCGGTGACCGGGCTGCGCTACTCGTTTGCCGAGGCCGATTCCGCCCCGCGCCGGATTCGTGCGCTGGCCGAGGAGCTGGGCGGCTCCTACCTGATCAGCGACTGGACCCGCCGGCACGGGAATTTCTTCCGCTCGATCCAGGTCACGAAGTCCATCATGTTCGTGGTGCTGTCGCTGGTGGTGGCGGTCGCCGCCTTCAACATCGTCTCGACGCTGGTGATGGTGGTGCAGGAGAAGCGCGCGGACATCGCCATCCTGCGCACGCTCGGCGGCTCGCCGCGGGACATGCTGCGCATCTTCGCGACCCAGGGCGCGGTGATCGGCGTGTTCGGCACGGCCGCCGGCGTCGCGCTCGGGTTGCTGATCGCCGGCAACATCACCGCGATCGTCGCCGCGCTGGAACGGATCGCCGGCGTGACGCTGGTGGACCCGCAGGTGTACTTCATCTCGGAGCTGCCGGCGGACGTGCAGGCGGGAGACGTGCTGCTGGTGGCCGGGACTGCGCTGCTGCTCGGCATCGCGGCGACGCTCTATCCTGCGCTGCGCGCGGCCGCGACGCAGCCCGCAGAGGCGCTGAGGCACGAGGTCTAGATGACGATCCACGGCGAGACGGTGCTGGCCTGCGAAGGCCTGGTGAAGGAGTTCCGGCAGGGGCCGGCGATCGTGCGCGTGCTCGCGGGCGTCGACGCCAACATCCGGCGCGGCGAGCGCACCGCCGTGGTGGGCGCCTCCGGTTCCGGCAAGACGACGCTGCTGCAGCTGCTGGGCGGCCTCGACCTGCCGACGGCGGGCCGCGTGCTGATCGACGGCCGCGAAATGTCGGCGCTGCCGGACGCCGAGCGCGGCCGGCTGCGCAACGAGGCGATGGGCTTCGTATACCAGTTCCATCACCTGCTACCCGAGTTCACCGCGCTCGAGAACGTCGCCATGCCGCTGCTGATCCGGCGCATGCGGCAGGCCGAAGCGCGGCGCCAGGCCGCGGACCTGCTGGCGCGAGTCGGCCTCGCCGGGCGCCTCAGCCATCGGCCTGCGCAGCTGTCGGGAGGGGAGCGGCAGCGCGCGGCGGTCGCCCGCGCGCTGGTCACGCGGCCGCGCATCGTGCTGGCCGACGAGCCGACCGGCAACCTCGACGGCGCGCATGCGCGCCAGGTGTTCGAGCTCATGCTTGAACTGAATCGCGAACTGGGCACCAGCCTGGTGATCGTGACCCACGACCACGCGCTCGCCGCGCGCATGGACCGCGTGCTGGTGCTCGAGGACGGAAAACTGCGCGAAGCCGCAGCCTGACCGACGCATCGCGATCCGCGGACCGCGGCAACATGGCGCGGCCGTCGGCCCTGGTCCAACGCCATGCTCCTGTCCGTGCTGGCCTTCTGCGCCGGCGCCGCCGCGCTGCAACTGCTGCCGGCGTTGCCGCCGGTGGCGCTGCTGCCGTCCATCCTGCTGATGGCAGGCGCCTGCCGCAGGCGCCTGCCGGCCCTGGCCGCCGCCTGCTGCGGTGTCGCCTGGGGCGCATTGCTGCTGTCGGCGCAAGTCCGGCAGGACTGGCCCTGCACGCGCGATCGCGACACGGTTGCGCTCGAAGGCACGGTCGTCGCTCCCGCCATCCAGCGTCCGGGCCGCACCGATTTCGACTTGCAGGTCGCGGCGCCGCTGGCGCTGCGCGTGCGGCTGGCGTGGTACGACGCGACCGCCGTCCCGCGGCCCGGGGAACGCTGGTCGCTCGCGGCGCGCCTGCGCTGCCGCCGGGGCTTTGCCAATCCCGGCGCGCCGGATCGCGAACTCGACCTGCTGCGGCAGGGCATTGGCGCGACCGGCTACGTGCTCGCCGATGCACCGCCGGCGCTGCTGCCGCAGGCCGCAGGTACGGCGCCAATGGAAGCGCTCCGGGCCCGGGTCGCTGCCGCGATCGCCACGGCCCTGCCACCCGGCCCGTCGGTCGCGGTGCTGCAGGGGCTCTCGGTGGGAGTGCGGGGCAGCGTCCCCGACGAGCTGTGGGACGCCTTCGCCGCGACCGGCACTGCACACCTCATGGCGATCTCGGGCCTGCACGTCACCGGCTGCGCCCTGTTCGCCCTGTGGCTGCTGCGATTCTGCAGGCGGCTACCGGGGTTCCGGCGCCTGCCGCACTGGCTGGTCATCGAGTCCGGCGTCGTGCTCGCGGTCACCGCGGGCTACGCCTGGCTCGCCGGCGCTTCCGCGCCGGCCCTGCGGACGCTTGCCATGGTCGCGATCGCGGCGGCGCTGCGCTGCGCGCGGCGCAACTGGCGGGTGCACGAGACGCTCGCGGTCGCGGCGCTCTGCCTGGTCGCCGCCGATCCGCTGACCGTGAGTGCCGCGGGCTTCTGGCTGTCGTTCGTCGCCACGGCCAGCCTGATCGCCGTCGCCCAGGCGGAAATCGGGCTCGCGGGGCGCCTGGCGGCATTCGCACGGGCACAGGGAGCAATCCTCGCCACGCTGGCGCCGGTGCTGGCCGCAGCCTTCGGGCGCGTCTCGCTGGTCGCGCCACTCGCGAATGCGCTGGCGATTCCGCTTTTCAGTCTCGTGCTGCTGCCGGCCGTGCTGCTGGGGACGGTGCTCGATCTGGGCGGCAACGGCACCGGCGCCCCGGTCTGGCGCGCGCTGGCGGCAATCCTGGACCCACTGTGGCCGTTGTTGATCGCGATGGGACGGTGGCCGTTCGCGGACTGGGCGCCCGCGGCTCAGCCGGGCCTGTTGCTCGCCGCCGCCGGCCTCGCCACGTTCACAGCGCTCTGCCTGCCGCTCGCCGGACTGCGCGCAGGGGCTGCGGCCATGCTGGTGGCCATCGCAGCAGGCTCGCCAGCCACGCCCGCGGCCGGCGCATGGCGACTGACCGTCCTGGACGTCGGGCAGGGCCTCGCCGCCGTGGTCGAAACGCATCGTCATACCCTCGTCTTCGATACCGGACCGCGCTGGCGCGGCGGCGGTGCCGCCGCCGAGGTCACGGTGCTGCCATACCTGCGCGCGCGCGGCGTCCGCCGCATCGATCGGCTGATCGTCAGCCACCAGGACCAGGATCACGCGGGCGGTGAGGCGGTGCTGCGCGCGGCCTTGCCGCTCGCGGCGCGCGCGAGCTGCCGCCGCGGGGCAGGCTGGCGCTGGGACGGCGTGGAGTTCCGGGTGCTGCACCCGCCAGCAGGCTTGCAGGCCAGTGACAACGACCGCTCCTGCGCGCTGCGGGTCGGCAGCGCAGGCGGCAGCGCGCTGCTGCTGGCGGATCCCGAATCGCGCGCGGAGGCGATGCTGCTCGCGCAGGCGCCGGCGGCCGACGTGGTGTTGCTGCCGCACCATGGCAGCCGCAGTTCGTCGTCACCGGCATTCGTGGCCGCGGTCGGGGCTTCGCTCGGGATCGCGTCGGCGGGCTACGGCAATCGCTGGGGAATGCCGGATCCGGCCGTGGTGGCGCGCTGGCGTGCGGCCGGCACCACCGTGCTCACGACCGCGGACGCGGGCGCGGTCACGATCGAGTTCGGCGGTCCGGCCCCGGCAGTCTCGACCGAGCGCGCGCGACGGCGCTGGTGGCGGCCCGCCGCCGGGCCCTGACGCGCGCGGGCAGGGGGCGGGCGCGCACGGTATCATGCCGCGCCATGTGGGAAATCGTCATCGCGGGCGGCCCCGTCATGTGGCCGATCATGCTGTGCTCGGTCATCGCCGCGGCGATCATCCTCGAGCGGTTGTGGACGCTGCAGCGCAAGCGCGTGATCCCGCGCGAGCTCACCGACCGGGTGTGGAAGCTGGTCGAGACACGCACGCTCAATGACCGCCACATCGAGGCGCTGGCGCGCAATTCGCCGCTGGGTCGGGTGCTGGCCGCCGGGCTCGCGAACCGCAATCAGGGCCGCGAGATCATGAAGGAAGTGATCGAGGACACCGGGCGGCACGTGGTGCACGAGCTCGAACGCTTCCTGAACCCGCTCGGCACGATCGCGGCGATTTCACCGCTGCTCGGCCTGCTCGGCACCGTCACCGGCATGATCCAGGCATTCGAGGCGATCACCTCGCAGGGCGTGGGCGACCCGCAGGTGCTGTCGGGCGGCATCGGCGAGGCGCTGATCACGACCGCGGCCGGACTCATCGTCGCGATCCCCGCGCTGATCGGCTACCGCTACCTGCGCGGACTGGTGGACTTCCTGGTAGTCGAAATGGAGAAGGAGGCCATGAAGCTGGTGCAGGCCATGGACCGCATGACGGCGCAGTCGACGCCCGGGTCGCGGCGGCGCGAGGCCGCCCCGTGAAGCTGCAGGCCAAGCGCGCCGACGATCCCGAGCTCAACCTGACGTCGCTGATCGACGTCGTACTGCTGCTGGTGATCTTCTTCATGGTGTCGACGACATTCGTGCAGGAGGGCCGGCTGCGGGTGGCCCTGCCCGCGGCGGGGGCTACCACCGCCGCGCCGCCGCGCGAACGGCCGATCGTCATCACCATCACCGCGCAAGGCAGCTACCGGATCGACGAGCGGGCGCTGGTCAACAACCTGCCCGCGACGCTGCATGCGGGCCTGCGCCAGGTCGCGGGCGAGGATCGGTCGCAGCCGGTCACCATCCGCGCGGATGCGCGCGCGACGCATCAGGCCGTGGTCACGGCCATGGACGTGGCCGCAAGGCTCGGGTTCACGCAGGTCAACATTGCGACCGTCAGCCAGCAAGCAGAAGACTGACCCGCAGCTGCCGCCGCTGACGGCGAGCGGGCTCGGCATCTACCGCAGGCTGCTCGGCTATGCGCGCCCGCAGCGGGCCATGTTCGCGCTGGGCGTGTTCGGCATGCTGCTGTTCGCGTCGGTGGACGCGGCCTTTCCCCTGCTGGCCAAGGAGTTCCTGGACGCCGCGTTCACGGTGCGCGACACGCGCGTGCTGGCGCTGGTGCCGGCGGGCATCGTCGTGCTGTTCGTGATTCGCGGCGTGGGCGATTACCTCTCGGTCTATGCGCTGGGCGGAGTGGGGCGCCAGATCATCAAGGCGATGCGACGCGACGTGTTCGCGCGCTACCTCGAACTGCCGACCACGTTCTTCGACCGGCACGGCGTGGCGCCACTGCTGTCGCGGCTGACCTACAACATCGAGCTGGTCGCGGAAGCAGCGACCACGGCGATCACTTCGCTGATCCGCGACACGCTGACGATCATCGGACTGCTGATCGTGCTGCTGTGGCTGAACTGGCGGCTGACCGCGTTCGCGCTCGCGGTGGCGCCGCCGATCATCGTGCTGATCCGCGTCACCAGCCGGCTGCTGCGACGCTACAGCACGCGCATCCAGGCCTCCATGGGCGACGTCACCCGGGTGGCCAAGGAGTCGCTCGAGAGCCTGCGCATGATCAAGGTGTTCAATGCCGAGCGGCAGCAGCTCGCCGCCTTCGAGCGCGTCAACGAACGCAATCGCGCCAGCTACATGAAGCTGATCGCGGTGCGTGCGGTATCGAACCCGGTGGTCCAGCTGATCGCGGCGGTCGGCCTCGCGGCCGTCATGCACGTGGCGATCCGCGACGTGCTGGCCGACCGGCTGACGGTCGGCGAGTTCACCGCATTCCTCGCGGCCTTGATGCTGATGACCGCGCCGCTGCGCCGCCTCGTCAACATGGTGAGCCCGCTGCAGCAGGGCATCGCGGCCGGCGAAAGCGCCTTCGAGATCCTCGACACGCCGGCCGAGGACGCCGGCGGCAGCCGGGCGATCGCGCGCGCGCGGGGCGAGATCGAGTACCGCGACGTGGGCTTCACTTACGAGGCGGAGAAAGGCGAGGTGCTGCGCGACGTCCGCGTCCACGTGTCACCGGGTCAGACCGTCGCCATCGTCGGCCGCTCGGGCAGCGGCAAGTCCACGCTGGTGAGCCTGCTGCCGCGGCTGCACGACCCCGAGACCGGCGCGGTCCTGCTGGACGGCGTCGACCTGCGCGAATACCGGCTCGAGGATTTGCGCCGCCAGATCAGCGTGGTCAGCCAGGAGATCATGCTGGTGGACGACACGATCCGGAACAACATCGCCTTCGGCATGCCGCAGGCGGACGAGGCCGCGATCCAGCAGGCAGCGCGCGCGGCGCACGTGCTCGACTTCGCCGGCGAGCTGCCGGGCGGCCTGGACACGACCGTCGGCGAACGCGGCTCGCTGTTGTCGGGCGGCCAGCGCCAGCGCGTCGCGATCGCGCGCGCGCTGCTCAAGAACGCGCCGATCCTGATCCTGGACGAGGCGATGTCGGCGCTGGACGCCGAGTCCGAGCGGTTCATCCAGGAGGCGCTGGCCGGGCTCTTGCGCGGGCGCACCACGCTCGTCATCGCACACCGCCTGTCCACCATCGAGCACGCCGACCGCATCATCGTGCTCGACGAGGGCCGCATCGTGGAGTCGGGCACGCACGCGGCCTTGCTCGCCGCCGGCGGGGTCTACGCGGCCCTGCACCGGATGCAGTTCAACGTCTGATGCACGACTGGGTGCTCGAGACCTGGTACGGAGCGGGCGCACGCTGGCGCTGGCTCGCGCCGCTGTCCTGGCTGTTCGGCGCGGCAGCCCGTGTGCGGCGCGCCGCGTACGCGCGTGGCTGGCTGACGTGCTACCGCGCCACGCGGCCGGTGGTGGTCGTCGGCAATCTCACCGTCGGCGGCACCGGCAAGACGCCGTTCACGGCCTGGCTCGCCGGGCGGCTCGCGGCGCGCGGGCTCCGTGTCGGCGTGGCGCTGCGCGGTTACCGCGGCAGCGCGCGCGAGGCGCGGCGGCTGCGACCGGGCGATGCCGCGATCTCGGCCGGCGACGAAGCCGTCCTGCTGGCGCGCCGGGGCCTGCCGGTGGCGGTCGCGGCGCGGCGCGCGGGAGCGGTCAGGGTGCTGGAGCCCGACTGCGACCTGATCCTCTGCGACGACGGCCTGCAGCACTATGCGCTCGCGCGTGACTTCGAGATCGCGGTCGTGGACGGCGAACGCGGGCTCGGCAACGGCCAGCTGCTTCCTGCGGGGCCGCTGCGCGAGCCGGCCGCGCGCCTCGACCAGGTCGATGCGGTGGTCGTCAACGGCGCGGGGTACGCGCGGGCCGGGGCGCTCGGCATGGAGCTGGAACCGGTGGCGGTCGTGTCGCTCGATGGGCGCGAGCGGCGCAGGCTCGGCGATTTTGCGGGACGCGAGGTCGTTGCCGCCGCCGCGATCGGAAATCCCGCCCGCTTCTTCGCGATGCTGCGCAGTCACGGCCTGCAGTCCGAGGAATGTGCGTTCCCGGATCACGCCGCGATCACCGCTGCAATGCTCCCGGAGCGCCGCGGCCGCCCGCTGCTGATGACCGAGAAGGATGCCGTAAAATGCGCCAGTGACCGTTGGCAGGACGCCTGGTACGTCGAGGTCGAGGCCCGCGTGCAGGAACCCGGCGCCACCGGACTGGTCGATCGCATCGCCACGCTCGCCGCGGCCCGGCCGCAAGGTAACGCTGACCGTGACTGAAAAACTCGCCGACATTCTCGCCTGCCCGGTCTGCAAGGGGCCGCTGCAATGGCAGCGCGACCCGGAACTGTTCGTGTGCCGCGCGGACCGGCTCGCCTACCCGGTGCAGGACGGCATCCCGGTGATGCTGCCCGAGCAGGCGCGGCGCCTGGCGCCCGACGATCCCTTGCTGGCAGGACGCTGAATGTTTCGGGTCGTGATCCCGGCTCGCTACGGATCCACGCGCCTGCCCGGCAAGCCGCTCGCGCTGCTGGCCGGCACGCCGATGATCCTGCACGTGCACCGTCTCGCGCTGCGCTCCGGCGCGCAGGAGACCGTGGTCGCCACCGACGACGAGCGCATCCGCGCCGTCTGCACCGCCGCGGGCGCCGATGTCGAGATGACCTCGCCGCGCCTGCCTTCCGGCACGGACCGGATCGCGGAACTGGTGAAGTTGCGCGGCTGGCCCGGGGACTCGGTGGTCGTCAACGTGCAGGCCGACGAGCCGATGCTGCCGCCCGGGCTGATCCGCCAGGCGGCCGAGCTGCTGGCGCGCGATGCCGGCGCCGCGATCGCGACGCTCGCCGCGCCGGTCGAGACGCTGGGCGAATACCTCGACCCGAACGTGGTCAAGGTCGTGAGCAGCTCCGCGGGACGCGCGCTCTACTTCAGCCGCGCGCCCATCCCCTGGCACCGGGACGGCGCCAGCGCGGGCCTCGCCAGCCAGACGCGGTTCCGGGGCGCCCGTCGGCACGTCGGCATCTATGCCTATCGTGTCGAGGCGCTGGGCCGCCTGGCTGCGGCGCCGCCTTCGTCGCTCGAGCGCGCGGAGAGCCTCGAGCAGCTGCGGGCGCTGCAGATGGGCCTCGCGATCGCGGTGGGCGATGCAACCGAGCGGCCCGGCCCCGGGGTCGACACGGCCGACGACCTCGCCCACGTCGAGCGTCTCCTGCGCGAAGGCCGCCGACCTTGAACGAGGCCGCGGCGGGGGTCGCGCCGTTCCATGCGATGGCGATCAACCGGCTCGCCAACGAGCGCGAGCGGCGCGGGCTGCCGGTCGTGCACATGGAAGTCGGCCAGCCCGCCGCAGGCGCGCCGCGCGCCGCGATCGAGGCGGGATTGCGCGCGCTCGCCAGCGAGCCGCAAGGCTACTGGGAGAGCGGGGCGCTCGCGGAGCGCATCGCGGCGCACTATCGCGACAGCTACGGCCTCGCCATCGATCCCGCCAGGATCCTGCTGACGCCGGGGGCATCGGGCGCGCTCGTGCTCGCGATCGCGGTGCTGTTCCGGCACGGCGACCGCGTGGCATTGCCGCGCCCGGCATACCCGGCGCACCGGAATGTGCTGCGGGCGCTCGGGCTCGAGGTGCTCGAGCTGCCCTGCGGTGAGGACACGCGGTTCCAGCCGACTGCTGCGATGATCGAGGCGCTCGATCCCGCGCCGGCCGGGATGATCCTCACCAGCCCGTCGAACCCGACCGGAACGATGCTGTCGCCGGCCGAGCTCGCCGCGATTGCGGACGTCTGCCGCCGGCGCGCAATCCGCATCATCTCCGACGAGACCTATCACGGCATCAGCTACGGTCCGCGCGCGCATTCACTGCTCGAGTCGGACCGCGATGCCGTCATCGTCAACAGCTTCTCCAAGTACTGGTGCATGACCGGCTGGCGGCTCGGCTGGGCCGTCGTGCCCGCGCCGCTCGTGGACGTCATGCGCCGCTTCGCCGGCAACCTGTTCCTGGTGCCGCCGACGCTCTCTCAGCACGTCGCGCTCGCCGCGATGGACGCGCGCCCGGAGCTCGAGGCGCATGTCGCGACCTACGCCGCGAACCGGCGCCTGCTCACCGAGGCGCTGCCCGCGCTCGGCATCGCGCGTTTCGCGCCCGCCGACGGCGCCTTCTACGTGTATGCCGACATCGGGCAGCTGACGGACGATTCCCTTGCCTGGTGCCTGGAGTTGCTGGACGCCACCGGAGTCGCGCTGAACACCGGGCTCGATTTCGACCCGGTCCATGGCGGGCGCTTCGTGCGGCTCTCATTCGCGGTGTCGACCGCGGAAGTGGAGCAGGCGCTGACCCTGCTCGGGGGCTGGCTGCGGGGCCGCCGGCGGGCATGACGCGGCGCGTCCTGTTCGTCTGCCTCGGCAACATCTGCCGCTCGCCGACGGCGCAGGCCGTGTTCCGCGAGCTGCTGCGCCGCGAGGCGGCCGGGCTTGCGGTGGAAGTGGACTCTGCCGGCACGCACGGTTACCACGCGGGCGAGCCACCGGATGCCCGGGCGGTCGCGGCAGCCGCGCGGCGCGGCATCGACATGAGCGACCTGCGCGCACGGATGCTGGTAGCGGCCGACTTCGAGCGCTTCGACCTGGTGCTGGCGATGGACGAGCAGAACTTGCGGCGGCTGCACCGGCTCGCACCGCCCGAGTACCGGCAGCGTGTTCGCCTGTTCCTCGAGTTCGCGCCCGATCTCGGCCGGCGCGACGTGCCGGATCCCTATTACGGCGGCGAAACCGGTTTCGAGGAGGTGCTCGACCTGGTCGAAGCGGCGTCGCGCGGCCTGCTCGCGGCCCTGCGGCAGGCCGGGTGACTCACTCCTTCGGGCCGAAGTGGTGCCCTTCCCCCGGTGACGACGACCAGACCGTGAAGGTCTGCGCCGGCTTGTAGTTCTCCGGCTGGGCCTGCGGCGCAGGCGGCGCGGTCGGCGCTTCGACCGGCGGCGGCGGCGGCGTCACGGCCGCGGGCACCGAAGGCGTCAGCGGCGCCGGCGCCTGTTCCCGGAACCCGGGCTCGCCATTGCCCTGCGTCGCCGCAGGCGTCTCGCCCGGCATGCGTCCTTCCTGCCGGTCCCGACCGCCGCGGCCACGGCGACGGCGGCGGCGGCGGCGGCGCGGCTCTCCCTCCGCGCCTGCCTCCGCGCCCGGGCCGATGGCGGGCTGTGGACGAGGCGGGGCCTCGGCTGCGCGATCGCGCTGCCGTTCGCCTTCGTCGCGCTGCCGCTCCGGTCGCGGACGATCGCGGTTCTGCTCCCGATGGCGCTCGCGCTGCTGGTCACGATCACGATCACGATTCCGGTCGCGGTCACGATCGCGGTCGCGGCGCGGGCCGCGATCCCGGCCGCGGTCACGGTCCCGGTCACCGCGGTGGCGCCCGCGGCCCCGGTCCTCGAAGCGGTCGCGGCCGTGGCGCGATTCTTCACGCCGCGGCGCGGCCGCGCGCACTTCGGCCTGCGGCGGCTCGCGATCGCCGCGATGGACCCAGCCGAGCAGCCGGGTCCACAGCCCCGGGCCTTGCGCCCGGCGCGGTGCCGGAGCGACCGGTGCCGGCGCCGGCGCCGGCGGTGCGATCGCCTGCACGGCGGGCGGGGCGGCTGGCGGATGCTTCTCCGCCTGCGACTTGAAATCCAGCTCGACCGGACCCTGATGCGCGATCTGGTAGCTCGCTGCCGCATTCTCCGGCAGCGCCATCTCGTCGTCGCGCACGCGGCGAATGGAGTAGTTCGGCGTCTGCATCTCGGGGTCGGGCACCAGCACGATCGCGGCCTCGCGCTGGCTCTCGAGGCGGTGCAGCCACTCGCGCTTCTCGTTGATCAGGAAGGTCGCAACGTCCACCGGCAGCTGTGCCACCACCCGCGTGGTGCGTTCCTTGCGGGCCTCCTCGCCGATCAGGCGCAGCACCGCCAGTGCCATCGACTCGACGCTGCGGATCGTGCCCATGCCGCTGCAGCGCGGGCAGACCATGTGCGTGGACTCGCCCAGCGACGGGCGCAAGCGCTGGCGCGACATCTCCATGAGGCCGAAGCGCGAGATGCGGCCGAGCTGGATGCGGGCCCGGTCCGAGCGCACCGCCTCGCGCAGCCGTTCCTCGACTTCCTGCTGGTTCTTCTTCGACTCCATGTCGATGAAGTCGATGACGATCAGGCCGCCGAGGTCACGCAGGCGCAGCTGGCGCGCAATTTCCTCCGCAGCTTCGAGATTGGTGTTGAACGCCAGCAAGCGAGCTTCACGCCCGCGAGTATGCCTTCTCCTATTCGCTGCGCAGGCAGTGGGCCGGCTGGACGCGCGACGCGCGCCAGGCGTCCGGCCTGCCCGAGCCAGACCGCGCCGATCGCGATCG
>CAZYPM010000013.1:13311-23291 GCA_964649205.1 uncultured Steroidobacteraceae bacterium | reverse complement strand
CGCTCGCCGGCGGCCGGTGCCGCAGCTGCCCTGGGCGCCGCCGCTGCCGCGGCCGCCGCGGGCGCCAGCCGCCCGAGCAGCGCGCCAGGCGCAACGTCCGTCCCCTCGGCCGCCGCGATCTCGGCCAGCACGCCAGCCGCGGGCGCCGGCACTTCAATCGTGACCTTGTCGGTCTCGATCTCGACCAGCGGCTCGTGCAGCGCGACCGGCTGGCCGACGGCCTTCAGCCAGCGCAGCACCTGGGAGCGGGTCCCTTCCGCCTGGTCGGCCGGCAGCAATACGTCGATGGTCGTCATGGTTCAGACGCTCGCAATGCGCCGCATCGCGGCGACGATGGCAGCGACCGACGGCACCACCGTGTCCAGCAACTCTGGGTTGTGCGGGCTCGGGACATCCGGCATCGCGAGCCGTTCGACCGGCGCGTCGAGGCTGAAGAAGCAGTGCTCGGCCAACTGCGCCGCGATTTCCGCGCCAAACCCGGCCGTCAGGTTGTCCTCGTGGACGATCAGGCAGCGGCGCGTGCGCCCGACCGAGGCCATCACCGCCTCGCGGTCCCAGGGCGACAGGGTGCGCAGGTCGATGAGTTCGACGTCGACGCCCGACTCGGCGGCCGCCTGCTCGCAGCGCTCGACCATCGCACCCCAGCTCACGACCGTGAGCTCGGTGCCGCTCTGCAGCACGCGCGCGACCCCGAAGGGCAGCACAAAGTCGTCGCCGGGCCAGGGACGGCGGGCCGCCGCGCCGTCGATCAACGAGCGGTGCTCGAAGAAGATCACGGGGTCGTTGCCGCGCAGCGCCGAGCGCAGCAGCCCGACCGCGTCCTCGGCGTTCGACGGCATGGCGAGGCGCCACCCCGTGGCGTGCAGGTACTCGACCTCGTTGCACTGGCTGTGCCAGGGATCGCCGCACTTGAAGAAGCCGCCCGGCATGCGCACCACGATCGGCGCCGCGAAACGGTTGGCGGTGCGCCAGCGCATCGTGCCGCAGTCGTGCAGCTGCTCCGCCGCGGGCTCCGCGTACTTGCGGAACTGGATCTCGGGCACCGGCAGGAGCCCGGCCAGCGCCATGCCGACCGCGCGGCCGATGATGCCCTCCTCGGAAAGGCTGGTGTCGAACACGCGCTCGTCGCCGAAGCGCTCCTGCAGCCCGAGCGTTGCGGCGTGCACGCCGCCCTTGCGGCCGACGTCCTCGCCGAACACCAGCATGCGCGGATTCAGCGCGAGCTCCTGCTCGAGCGTGCGCCTGATCGCACTCACCATGTTGATGCGCGGCCCGTCGGGCTGCGGGCTGGCCGAGCCCGCGGGCGGCTGGATCCCTTCCGCCAGCAGGCCGCCCTGGCGCTGCACGTCGATCGTGCCGTCGGCCCGGCGTTCCGTGAAGCTCCAGGCCGTGACCGGCGCGGTCCAGACCACCGGGCGCGCCTCGATCCGCGCCAGCGCCGACTCGATCGACCGTCCCGCCTCGGCTTCGATCTCCGACCATTCCGATTCCGCGAGCACGTCCGGCACCAGGCGCCGGCGCAGCGCGAGCAGCGGATCGCGCGCCTGCTCGGCGGCGATCTCCTCCGGCGCCTTGTAGGCCTGGGTGTCCTGGCCGGAATGGCCCGAAAGGCGCGGCACCGTCAGGCGCAGGAACACCGGACCGGCGCCGGCGCGGACCTGCGCCACCGCCTCGGCGATCAGCGCCGCGGCGGACTGCGGATCCGCGCCGTCGCCGGACAGGACGCGCAGGTTGCGGAACGAGGCGAGGTTGGCCGCGACGTCGCCGCCCGGCGTCTGGCAGCGTGACGGCACCGAGATGCCGTAACCGTTGTCCTCGATGAAGTACAGCAGCGGCAGCCGCCCGGTGGTGGCGATGTTGAGCGAGGCCCAGAAGCCGTTGGTCGCGGTCGAGGCGTCGCCGCCGTGGGCGACGGCGAGGCAGCCGGCCGCCGACTCGTCGCCAAGCACGCGCGCGCGGTACACGAGCGCCTGCGCCCAGCCGGTGGCCGGGGTGAACTGCGTACCGACGCCGCCGCAGGCGGGCAGCAGGCAGGGCCCGGAGCGATTTGGCCAGTTGATCACGACGCCGATGTCGCGGCCCGCGGACATGCCCTCGGCGCGCATCATGGTCGAGGCCAGCGCCTCCTCGACCGGCAGACCGAGCGCGAGTGCGAGCGGACGCGAGCGGTAATACGGCGCGACGGCGTCGCGCTGGCCGGTGAGTTGCAGCCCGAGCAAGGCCTGGGTCACGTCGTGGCCGCGCGCCGAGAACTGGTAGAGCACCTTGCGCTGCGGAACCAGGCGCGACTCCTCGAGGCGATCCAGTGCGCGCGAGGCGAACGTGGTCGCCAGCACGCGGCGCCAGTCCACCGGCGTCATGGCTTGAGGGTCTGGCATGCGGCGCGCGCTCATGGACATCGACAATCCCCCGGGGCCCGTCGCGGCCAGACGCCACTGTAGCTATTGCTCTGGGGTGTTTTTAGCTAATTTCGCGACTTTGAATGCGGAAATGAGTGATAAACTCCAAATTCTGCCAGCCTGAGGGAATCCTTCCACCATGCCTCCCCTGGATCGCACCGACGTTCGCATTCTCGAGCTGCTGCAGCGCGACGGGCGCCTCAGCCACGTCGATCTCGCCGAGCGCGTCGGCCTGTCGCCGACGCCCTGCACGCGCCGCGTGCGGCGCCTCGAAAAGCAGGGGATCATCCGCGGCTACAGCGCGATCCTCGATCCCAAGCGCGTCGGGCAGAACGTGCTCGCCTACGTGCAGATCAAACTCGAGCGCCACACCGACGACGTGGTCGAGCGTTTCCGGCGCACGCTCGAGGAGCGTCCGGAAGTCGTGTCGGCGCACGCCATGACCGGCGAGATGGACTTCCTGCTCGAGGTGGTGGTGCCCGACCTCGACGCATTGAGCCGCTTCACGCTGCACCATCTGCTGAAGCTGCCGGGCGTGCGCGACGTGCGCTCGAGCCTGGTGCTGGAGACCCTCAAGAACGTGCCCCAGCTGCCGCTGGGCGCCGTCGCCGGCCGGCACTGAGGCCCGCCGGCCGGGCGGTGTGCGCTAGAATCGCCCGGCCCCGCGAACCCAGCCGCGCGGGCGCTGTCACAGGCATGACCACGCCTCCGGGAGGCACGCGACATGACACGTACGACGATCGCCCTTCTCGCCCTGCTGGCCACGGGGTCCGCGCAGGCCGCCTGCATCTACCCGCGGGCGCCGGACCGCATCCCGGACGGCAGGACCGCGAGCTACGAGGAGATGCTGGCGGCGCAGAAGGCGGTGAAACAGTTCAACGACGACATCAATGCCTTCAACGCCTGCCTCGACATGGAGATGACCAGCTACGAGAAGAGCGGGCTGTACGACGAGAACCGCCTCGCGGAATTGCGCCTGATGCAGGCGAAGAAGAACAACGCCGCCGTCGACGAGGTCCAGGCGATCGCGGACCAGTTCAACGAGCAACTGCGCATCTTCAAGGCGCGCGACAAGCAGAACTGACGGCCGCGCCATCATGCTGACGCCTGCGCAGGCCGATGCGGCGATCGCAGCGGCGCTGCAGCCGGCAGGCGTCGAAGAACTCCCGTTGCCAGCCTGCGCCGGACGCGTGCTCCGGCAGCCGGTCGTCGCCGAACGGGACGCGCCCCCCTTCGACCGCGTGGCGATGGACGGCATTGCATTCGCCCACGGCCCGCGGCGCGATTTCCGCGTCGCTGGCATGCAGCCCGCCGGCGCGCCGGCGCTCGCGCTCAGCTCGCCCGGCGACTGCATCGAGGTGATGACGGGCGCCGTGCTGCCCACGGGCTGCGACACGGTGGCGCCGGTCGAGCGCGTGCGGCTCACGGATGGCGCGGCCGCGCTCGAACCGGGCTACGAGCCGCGGCCGTGGATGCACATCCACCGGCGCGGCTCGGACGCCCGCGCGGGCGCGACGCTGCTCGCGCCCGGCACGCGCCTCGCGGCTCCGGAGCTCGCGATCGCCGCCTCCGCCGGGCTCGCCCGGCTCGCCGTATCGCGCCGGCCGCGCATTGCGGTCATCTCGACCGGCGACGAGCTCATCGAGCCGGGCCGGCCCGTGCTCCCGCACCAGGTGCGGCGCTCCAACTCCTACGGGCTCGCTGCCGCACTGGCGCTCGCCGGTTACGCGCCGGCCACCGACCTGCACCTGCCCGACCGCGAGGACGAACTGCGCGCTGCCTTCGCCCGCGAGCTCGCGCGCCACGACCTGCTGGTGCTCTCGGGCGGCGTGTCCGCAGGCCGCTACGACCTGGTGCCCGCGGCGCTCGCGGCCTGCGGCGTGCGCCAGGTCTTCCACCAGGTGTCGCAGCGCCCGGGCCGGCCGCTGTGGTTCGGGGAGCATCCGGGCGGCGCCCGGGTATTCGCCCTGCCCGGCAACCCGGTCTCGGTGCTGGTCTGCCTGGCGCGCTACGTGCTGCCGGCGCTCGCCGCAGTCTCGGGCGCGCCGCGCCTGCCGCAGCCCCGCGTCGCCCTGGCGCAGGCCTTCGAGTTCCCGGCGCCGCTCAGCTGTTTCCTTCCGGTGAGCCTGGAGTACGATCAGGAGCGGACGCTCGCCAGGCCGCGTCCCACCGGCGGCTCCGGGGACTTCATCTCGCTCGCCGGCACGGACGGTTTCGTGGAGCTGCCGCCGGGACCCGCCGCTCACCCGGCGGGCATCGTGGTGCCATTCTTTCGCTGGTAGCCGATGGAAGACCGACTGCAACGACCGCTCGCGGACCTGCGCATCTCCGTCATGGACCGGTGCAATTTCCGCTGCCCGTACTGCATGCCGCGCGCCACCTATGGCGAGCACTACCGGTTCCTGGCGGCACCCGAGCGGCTCGGCTTCGAGGAGATCAGCCGCCTGGCGCGGCTGTTCGCGCGCGCCGGCGTGCGCCGCCTGCGCCTGACCGGCGGCGAGCCGCTGCTGCGCACGGGCCTGCCCGACCTGGTCGGCGAATTGTCCGCGATCGACGGCATCGAGGACCTCGCGCTGACCACCAATGGCGTGCTGCTGGCGCAGCACGCGGCGGAACTCGCGGCGCAGGGCCTCAGGCGCGTCACCGTGAGCCTCGACACGCTCGACCCGGAGACCTTCCGCCGGATGAGCGGCGGCTTCGACGGGCTCGCGCGCGTGCTCGACGGCATCCGCGCAGCGCAGGAGGCGGGCCTCGCGCCGGTCAAGGTCAATGCCGTGATCCAGCGCGGCGTCAACGACGGCCATGCGGTCGAGCTCGCGCGCCACTTCCGGGGCAGCGGCGTGGTCGTGCGCTTCATCGAGTACATGGACGTCGGCAACCGCAACGACTGGAAGCCCGAACTCGTGGTGCCGTCGCGCGAGATCCGCGACGCCATCGCGGCGCGCTATCCGCTGCGGCCGGTGCCGGGCGCGCACCGCGGCGAGGTCGCCAAGCGCTACGCCTACCAGGACGGCGCCGGCGAGATCGGATTCGTCTCCTCCATCAGCGAGCCGTTCTGCGGCGACTGCACGCGCGCGCGCCTGTCGTCCGACGGCGCCTTTTACACCTGCCTGTTCGCGACGCGCGGGCTCGACCTGCGCACACCGCTGCGCGCCGGCGCGGGGGACGAGGAGCTGCTGGGCCTGATCCACGGCGCCTGGCAGCGCCGCGAGGACCGCTACAGCGAGCTCCGGCGCGCGCCGCTCGGCGGCGCGGCGCCGCGCAAGATCGAGATGTACTACATTGGCGGATGACAGGGGCAGCGCGCTGAGCCACGTGGACGAGGAAGGCCGCCCGTCCATGGTGGACGTGACGGCCAAGCAGCCGACGCTGCGTGTGGCGACCGCCAGCGCGCGCGTCCGCTTCCCGCGCGAGACCTTCGCGGCCCTCGCGGCGTCCGGCTTCGAAACGGCCAAGGGACCGGTGATCGCGACCGCGATCGTCGCGGGCACCATGGCCGCCAAGCGCACGCACGAGCTGATTCCCTTCTGTCATCCGCTCGGTCTCGAGCGCTGCGACGTGGAGATCGCGCCCGCGGGCGAAGATGCGCTCGAGGTCCGCTGCACGGCGGCGGTACACCACCGCACCGGCGTCGAGATGGAAGCGCTCACCGGTGCCGCCATCGCGGCGCTCGCGGTCTACGACATGTGCAAGTCGCTGTCGCACGGCATCGTCATCGAGGACACGCGCCTGCTCGAGAAGCGCGGCGGCAAGAGCGACTTCCACGCGGAGCCGCCGGCATGACGCCGCTGTCTGGGCTGGTGCTTGCCGGCGGGCGTTCGAGCCGCATGCAGGAGGACAAGGCCACGCTGGTCTTCGGGCGGCAGCCGCAGCTCGCCGAGGCGTACGCGCTGGTCGCGCCGCGAGTGGGCCGCGCATTCGTCTCGGTGCGGATGGACCAGCGCGAAGAGCCCCTGCGCGCGCGCTTCCCGCAGGTCGTGGACGGCAGCGAGGGCCGGGGCCCGATCGCCGGCATCCTCGCGGCGCAGGCTTTCGATCCGGCCGCGGCCTGGCTGGTGGTCGCCTGCGACCTGCCGCTGCTCGACGGTGCCACGCTCGACGAGCTCATTGCCGGCCGCGATCCGGCCCGGGTCGCGACGGCCTTCAGGAGCGCCCACGACGGCCTGCCGGAACCCTTGTGCGCGATCTGGGAACCGGCCAGCGCCACCTTGCTGTCGCGCTGGGCGGCATCCGGGCAGTCCTGCCCGCGCAGGTTCCTGATGCATCACGACGCGCGCCTGCTCGACGCCGCGCGTCCGCGCGCGCTCGACAATGCCAACACGCCGCAGGACGCGGCCAGCGTGCGCGCCGCGCTCGCCGCCGGGGGCCAGGCCTGATGCCACGCCTGCAGCTGCGCTACTACGCTCTGTTGCGCGAGCAGGCGGGCCACGCCGCCGAGACGGTCGAATCGCGGGCGCGCACGCCGGCGGAACTGTACGCGGAACTCGTGAACCGGCACGGCTTCCGCCTCGCGCAATCGCAGCTCAAGGTCGCGGTCAACTCGGCGTTCGCCGACTGGGAGCGGCCGCTCGCCGACGGCGACGAGGTCGTCTTCATTCCCCCGGTGGCCGGCGGATGAACGGGTTCAGGTTCACGCTCGCGCCGATCGACCCGGGCGCGCTCGCCGCCGGCATCGAGCTGCCGGAAGCCGGGGGCTTCGCCGCCTTCGAGGGACGCGTGCGCAACCACAACGAGGGCCGGCGCGTGACCGGGCTCGAGTACGAGGCCTTCGAGGCGCTTGCGCTCGAGGAAGGCGCCCGCATCGTCGCGGCAGCCGTGCGCCGCCACGACGCGCTCAGCGCGCAGTGCGTGCACCGCCTGGGCGCGCTGGCGGTTGGCGACGTGGCGGTGTGGGTGGGCGTGGCCGCGCGCCACCGCGCCGAGGCCTTCGCCGCCTGCCGCGAGATCATCGACGAGATCAAGCACCGGCTGCCGATCTGGAAGAATGAGCATTACGAGGGCGGCGACAGCGGCTGGGTCAACTGCGAGCGCTGTGCGCAGCACGCGCAGGCGCCGGCCCCGGCGTTCGATTACGCACGCCAGGTGGCGCTGCCCGAGGTCGGCACGGAAGGCCAGCGCAGGCTCGGCGAGGCGACGGTTGCCGTGATCGGCGCCGGCGGCCTGGGCTGCGCGGTACTCGCCTCGCTCGCCGGCGCCGGCGTCGGCACGCTGGTCGTGGTGGACGACGACCTGGTCGAGCCCGCCAACCTGCATCGCCAGCCGCTCTATGTACTCGCGGACGCCGGCCGGCCGAAGGCCGAGGCCGCCGCCGCCCGGCTCGTCGCCTACAACCCGTCGGTGCGCGTGCTGCCGCGCGTGCTGCGGCTCGATGCCGGCAATGCGGATGCGATCGCAGCCCAGTGCGACGTGATCGTCGACTGCAGCGACAATTTCGCCGCCAAGTTCCTGGTCAACGACGCGGCCCTGCGCACCGGCCGTCCGGCGGTGCTCGCGAGCGTGTACCAGTACGAGGGGCAGCTGCAGGTCGTGCGTGCGGACGCCGGCGGGTCCTGCCTGCGCTGCCAATGGCCGGAGGCGACGCGCGACGGCCTGGTCGGCAACTGCGAGCAGAGTGGCGTGCTCGGCCCGGTGCCCGCCGTGCTCGGCCAGCTGCAGGCGATGGAGACGCTCAAGCTGCTGCTCGGCTTGCCGGGACAGCTGCGGGACGAGTTGCTGCTGGTGGACCTGCTGGACTGCAGCCAGCGCCGGCTCGCCGCGCCGCGCAACCCGGACTGTGCGGGCGCCTGCGTCCGCCTCGCAACCGCCGACGCCGGCGCGCCGGAGGCACTCGAGGTCAGCCTGCCGATCGTCGAGGCCGCCGCGCGCGGCTTCCGGATCATCGACATCCGCGAACCGGAGGAATGCGCATGCGCGCCGCTGCCGGTCGCGGGCCAGCAGTCGGTGCCGATGGGGCGCTTCCTGGGCGGCGCGGTCGAGCTCGACCCCGAGGCGCGTTACCTGTTGGTCTGCGCTCACGGCGTGCGCAGCCGGGCGCTCGCGGAATGGCTGCGCGCCCAGGGCCGCGGCAACGTCTGGTCGCTGGCCGGCGGCCTCGAGACCCGCCGGTAAGCGGCGCCGTCAGAAGGCGAAACGGTCCGCCGGGAGCTCCATCACGGACTTCGCGCCGGCCCCGAGCGCGTCGAGATGCGCCTCGGCGCGCGGCAGGACGCGCTCGAAATAGAAGCGCGCCGTCGCCAGCTTGGCCTCGTGGAAGTCCCTGCCCTCCGCGTCCTTCGCCAGCGCCGCGCTGGACACGGCCGCCATGCGCACCCAGCACCAGGCGAAGCACAGGTAACCGGTCAGCATGAGGTAGTCCATCGCGGCCGCGCCCATCTCGTCGGGGTCGCGCGCGGCGCGCGCGGCCACCTGCTCGGTCGCCTCGCTCCACTCCTTCAGCAGGCCGGCCAGGCGCGTGACGAATTCCGCCAGCTGCGAAGAGCCCGCATGCCGCTCACAGAAACCGCCGATCAGGCCGCCGAGCAGCCGCGCCAGCGCGCCGCCCGAGCCCAGCACCTTGCGGCCCAGCAGGTCCATCGCCTGCACGCCGTTGGTGCCTTCGTAGATGGCGGTGATGCGCGCGTCGCGGAAGCATTGCTCGACGCCGGTCTCGCGCACGTAGCCGTGGCCGCCGTGCACCTGGATCGCATGGCTCGTGCACTCGAGCGACATGTCGGTGACGAAGCCCTTGACGACGGGTGTCAGGATCGCGAGCAGGCCGTCGGCGCGCTCGCGCTCGGCGGCATCGGGGTGGTGCAGCGCGCGGTCCATCTGCATCCCCGCGAAATAGGTCAGCACGCGCCCGGCTTCGATCAGCGCCTTCTGCGTCAGCAGCATGCGGCGCACGTCCGGGTGCCCGATGATCGGGTCGGCTGCCGCAGAGCCGCCGCCCGAGGAGCTGCGGCCCTGGCGCCGCTCGCGCGCGTAGCCGACCGCAGCCTGGTACGCGCGCTCGCATTGCGCGAGCCCCTGCAGGCCCACCCACAAGCGCGCGTGGTTCATCATGGTGAACATGCACTTGAGGCCGCCATTCGGCTCGCCGACCAGCCAGCCGCGCGCATTGTCGAAATTCATCACGCAGGTCGCCGAGCCGTGGATGCCGAGCTTGTGCTCGATGCCCGCGCAGCTGACGCCATTCGGCGCGCCCGGGTTGCCCGCTGCGTCCGGCAGCAGCTTCGGCACCAGGAACAGGCTGATGCCGCGGCTGCCCGCGGGCGCGTCGGGCAGCTTCGCGAGCACCATGTGCACGATGTTCTCGGCCAGGTCGTGCTCGCCGCTGGTGATGAAGATCTTGGTGCCGGAGATCCGGTAGGAGCCGTCGCCCGCGGGCTCCGCGCGCGTGCGCATCAGGCCGAGGTCGGTCCCGGCGTGCCCCTCGGTCAGCACCATCGTGCCGCTCCACACGCCGCTCACCAGCTTCGGCAGGTAGGTCGCGCGCAGTTGCGGGTCCGCATGCTTCGCGACGCACAGCACTGCGCTGTCCGTGAGGCCGCTGTAGAGCTTCCAGGACATGTTGGCCGACACCAGCATCTCGCCGACCGGGCC
>CAZYPM010000013.1:0-13211 GCA_964649205.1 uncultured Steroidobacteraceae bacterium | reverse complement strand
TTCTCCATCTGCACCACCTGCTCCGC
This sequence comes from uncultured Steroidobacteraceae bacterium, assembly GCA_964649205.1. Lineage (GTDB taxonomy): Bacteria > Pseudomonadota > Gammaproteobacteria > Steroidobacterales > Steroidobacteraceae > SCUD01. The sequence continues at coordinate 13,185 of CAZYPM010000013.1, read as the reverse complement.
GAAGTCCTTCTCGAGCGGACCCGAGGAACGCGTGATGTCGGCGCGGACCTTGGCGGCGCGCGTCAGCAGCTCCTGCTTGTGGGCAAGGAGCTTCTGCCGGATCGCGTCGACATCCGTCGCCATGGGACCTCCCGCCTCTGACGGCAGGGCGGTGGCCATCGGCCACCGCCCCCGGGGTCCCGTCAGTTTACCTGTACTTCGACCGTCCTGGCGCGGGCGGCGGGCTTCTTCGGCACCCGGATCTTGAGGATGCCGTTCCTGCTCTCGGCCTGGATCGCCGCGACGTCGGCATCCTCCGGCAGCCGGAAGCTGCGCGTGAAGCTTCCGTAGAAACTCTCGATGCGGTGCACCTTCTCGTCCTTGTGCTCGAGCTCGTGGCGGCGCTCGCCGCTGATCGTGATCACGCCCTCGTCCACCGTGACCTTCACGTCTTCCTTGCGGACCTCGGGCAGCTCGGCCTTGATCAGGTATTCGTTCTCGGTCTCGGAAATGTTCGCGGCCGGCGTCCAGACCGCGGCCTCGGGCTGCTCACCCGCGGCAGCAGCCGGGCGGGGGCCCGACACGCGACCGAAGAACGGGCTGTAGCGCGCGAAGAAATCGTCCATCTCCCGGAACGGTTCCCAGCGAATCAGTGTCATGTCAAACCTCCTTCGGCCGCAGCCGGCCATGGCCCGGTGCATGGGGACAGGCCTTCGCCAACTCAAGGCCGCCGGGCGCGGCGGGCCCGCGGCAGGGCGGCGCCGGCGTTGCCTTGATTCGGCCCGCGCCCGTAATATCGGGCCGCCCCCGGGTCCCGCGCCGGGCCGGGGCGGCGCAGGGGAGCAACATGGGCCGCGATCACAACCCGGTACCCGGGCAATGGTACGAAAGCCTCGAGGACGAGGAGACCTTCCAGGTCCTCTCGGTGGACGAGGACTCGGAACTGATCGAGCTCCAGTACGAGGATGGCGACGTCGAGGAGATCGACTACGAGACCTGGCAGGAACTCGACCTCGAGCTGACCGAGGAGCCGGAAGGCTGGTCCGGCTCGGACGATGAGGACGAGGAGGACGACGAGGACTTCGACGAGGATGACGACGACTGGGATGATGATGATGACGACGACGATGACGAGGACGACGAGGACTACGGCGACCGCGACGACTATTGACCCGCCCCGCCCCGGACTGCCGCGGCGCCGGAACCCGGCCAGGACCTGCCGGTCCAAGCGCGAGAACACCCCAGGATGACGCCCATGAGAGCCCTGCTGCTTTCGCTCGCGCTGCTGACCGCTGCCGCCGCGCTGCCGGCGCTGGGCCAGTCCCGCCCCGTCGGCAAGTTGGTGCGCAGCAATGACTGCATCTTCCAGTCGTCCATCAGCAGCTTCCGCGTGCTGGACGACCGGCACCTGGTGCTGTTTGGATTTGGGCAGCGCGAGGTCTACCTCGCCGAGCTGGCCGCGGCCTGCTTCGACGTGGAATCGCAGTCCACGCTGGGCACGGTGGACGGCGACATGAACGGCCAGATCTGCGGCTATGGCCGCGACGGCATCAGCTTCCGGCGCTTCGACCACCGCGAGGAATGCCGCATCACGGCGCTCGAGCGGCTCTCCAAGGCGCGTGCGGACCAGCTGCTCGGCGCGGACGAGGACGGTAAACCGGGCAAGGACCGGGATTGAAAGCGCCGCCACCCGCTCCCATCACAGGACGACCATGAAACGCATCCTGCTCTTCGTCATCACCAATTTCGCAATCCTGCTGGTCGCCAGCGCGACCCTCAGGCTGCTGGGCGTCGAGCCCTGGCTCGACCAGCAGGGCATCAACTTCACCTCGCTGCTGATCTTCGGCGCCGTGCTCGGTTTCGGCGGCGCCTTCGTGTCGCTCGCGATCTCCAAGTGGACCGCCAAGCGCATGATGGGCGTGCAGCTCATTGACCAGCCGCGCAACGAGGCCGAGACCTGGCTGGTCGAGACGGTGCGCCGGCAGGCGCAGCTCGCTGGCATCGGCATGCCGGAGGTCGGCGTCTTCAACTCGCCCGAGCCGAACGCCTTCGCGACCGGCGCGCGGCGCAACAGTGCGCTGGTCGCGGTCAGCACCGGGCTGCTGCAGCGCATGGACCGGCAGGAAGTCGAGGCGGTGCTCGGTCACGAGGTCAGCCACGTCGCCAATGGCGACATGGTGACGCTGACGCTGATCCAGGGCGTCGTGAACACCTTCGTGTTCGTGCTGTCGCGCCTGATCGGCAACATCGTGGACAAGGTCGTGTTCCGCAACGAGCGCGGTCACGGGCCCGCATTCTGGATCACCACCATGGTCGCCGAGCTGGTGCTCGCCTTCCTGGCGACGATGATCGTCATGTGGTTTTCGCGGCAGCGCGAGTTCCGCGCCGACAGCGGCGGCGCGCGCCTCGCCGGGCGCCAGCACATGATCGGCGCGCTGCAGGCGCTGCAGCGCAGCCACGGGCAGCCGCTGCCCGACAAGATGGCCGCGTTCGGCATCAGCGGCGGCATGGGCCAGGGGCTGAAGAAGCTCTTCATGAGCCACCCGCCCCTCGAGGAGCGCATCGCGGCGCTGCGCGCGGCGCCCGGCGTCTGACGCGGGACCACGCAGGGCGGCAGCGCCCTGCGTAAGATGTCCGGCATGAAACGGCCCGGGGGCGCGATTTCCGACGCGGACCTGCAGGCGCTCAGGAAACTGCTGGGCCCGGGCGGGTTTCTCGACTCAGCCGCCGACCGCGCGCCGTTCGAGACCGACCATCGCGGCGTCTGCCACGGCCGTACGCCGCTGGTCGCGCTGCCCGGCTCGACCGCCCAGGTCGCGGAACTGGTGCGCTTCTGCGCGGCGCGGCGCATCGGCATCGTGCCACAGGGCGGCAACACCAGTTACTGCGGCGGCGCGACGCCGCGACCGGACGGCGGCGACATCGTGGTGTCGCTCAGGCGCATGAACCGCATCCGCGCGCTGGACCCGGCCAGCGACGCGCTTACCGCCGACGCCGGCTGCGTGCTCGCGACCCTGCAGGACGCCGCGGCGGCGGCCGGACGCTGGCTGCCGATGTCGCTCGGTTCGGAAGGCAGCGCCACGCTTGGCGGCATCGTCTCGACCAACGCCGGCGGGACCGCGGTGCTGCGCTTCGGCATGATGCGCGAGCTCGTGCTCGGGCTCGAAGTCGTGCTCGCCGACGGGCGCGTGCTCGACCAGCTGCGCGGGTTGCGCAAGGACAACACCGGCTACGACGTGAAGCAGCTGTTCATCGGCGCCGAAGGCACGCTCGGGATCGTCACCGCGGCCTGCCTGCGGCTGTTCCCGCGCCCGGCGGCGACCGCGACCGCATTCGTCGCGCTCGCTTCGCCGGCCGCGGCACTCGCCCTGCTCGCGCGCCTGCGCGAGGCGCTCGGCGACTCGATCACCACCTTCGAGCTGGTGCCGCGCATTGCGCTCGAGATGGTCTGCCGCCATCTGCCCGCCAGCCGCGATCCCTTCGACCGGGCGCACGCATGGTACGTGCTGGCGGAGGCCTCCCTGCCGCAGGCCGATGACGGCATGACCGGGCGCTTCGAGGAAGCGCTGGCGTCCGCCATCGAGCAGGGCATCGCGGCCGATGCCGTGACCGCCGCCTCGGAGGCGCAGCGCGAGGCGTTCTGGCGACTGCGCGAGGCGGTGCCGGAGGGCCAGCGCGCCGAGGGCCCCAGCCTCAAGCACGATATCTCGGTGGCGCCGGCGGCGCTGCCCGGCTTCATCGAGGAAGGGCGCGCGCTGATCGCGCGCCTGGCGCCGGGGGCGCGGCTGGTCGCCTACGGCCACCTCGGCGACGGCAACCTGCACTTCAACGTCAGCCCGGCCATCGGCGACGACGGCCGCTCGCTGCAGGACGCCGGCGCCGCGATCCGGCGCGCGGTGCACGACCTGGTGGCGCAGCACCGCGGCAGCTTCAGCGCCGAGCACGGCATCGGCCAGCTGAAGACCGGCGAGCTGGCGCGCTACGAGGACCCGGCGGCGCTCGAGTTGATGCACCGGATCAAGCGCGCCTTCGATCCGCTCGGCATCATGAACCCGGGCAAGGTGCTGGAAGACCGCGCGTGAACGAAACGCCCCCCGGGCAGCTGCCGCGCCGGCTCAACCTGGCGACCTCGGTCGCGACCATTGCGGGGGTCACGATCGGCAGCGGGATCTTCCGGGTCCCGGCCGAGGTCGCGACGCAAGCCGGCAGCGCGGGCGGCATGCTGCTGGTCTGGATCGCGGGCGGGCTGCTGACGCTCTGCTTTGCCCTGCTGCTGGCCGAGCTCGGCGCCCTGTACCCGCGCGCCGGCGGCCTGTACGTCTTCATCCGCGAATCCTTCGGCGAGCTTGCCGCCTTCGTGTACGGCTGGACCTTCCTGCTGGTCAACCCCGCCGGGCAGGCGGCGATCGCGATGGTGTTTGCCGAGTACCTCGGCAAGTTCGTGCCGATGGACGAATCGGGCCGCCGCGCGGTCGCGGTCAGCCTGCTGCTGCTGGTCGGCGCGGCCAATTACCGCTCGGTCATGCTGGGGGCCGGCATCCAGAACGTTTTCAGCTTCGCCAAGGTCGTCGCGCTGGTGTCGCTCGCCATTTTCGTGATGACGCTCGGCGACCCGGCCGCGGGCTCGTTCGCCGCCGGGGTGTCCTGGACGCCGGCCTCGCTGCCCGGATTCCTGCTGGCGCTGGTGGCGGCGCTGTGGGCCTACGAGGGCGCTTCCTCGTTCTGCAACATGGCCGGCGAGGTGAAGCAGCCGCAGCGCAACGTGCCGCGGGCGCTGATGCTGGGCGTCGGCGGCGTCATGCTGGTCTACCTGGCCGTCAACGTCGCCTATCTCTACATCCTGCCGCTGCCCGCGATCCAGACCTCGCCGCTGGTCGCCGCGGATGCTGCGGCAGTGGTGCTCGGCGCCGGTGCCTCGGCCCTGATCGCGGGACTGGTGATGGTCTCGACCTTCGGCTCGCTGGCCGGACTGATGATGACCGAGCCGCGCCTGTTCTTCGCGATGGGCCGGGACCGGAATTTCTTCCTGTCGACCGGCCGCATCCACCCGCGTTTCGAGACGCCTTACGTGGCGATCCTGTTCATGATGGGCATCGCCTGCGCCTACGCCTCGGTGCGGACCTTCGAGCAGCTCGCGGCGACGTTCGTGCTAGGACTGATGCCCTTTTACGCGCTCGCCGTCCTCGGCGTTTGGAGGCTGCGGCGCAGGCGGCCCGACGCCGAGCGGCCCTACCGGACTTTCGGCTATCCCTGGGTCCTGCTGCTGTACGTCGCCGCCGTGCTGGTCGTGCTCGGCAACGCGCTGATCCACGCGCCGGGGATCGCCGTGCTGAATGTCGCGATCTCGCTGCTCGGGATCCCGATCTTCTTCGCCTGGAAGCAACGCTACCGCTGACGCGGCGCGCTATTTCTGCTGGCCCGCCGGGCTGGTCCAGCGGCTGTGCTGCCGGATCAGGCCTTCCTGCGCGACGCTCGCGACCAGCACGCCGTCGCGGGTGTAGACCGAGCCGCGGCCGAAGCCGCGCGCGCCCGAGGCGCTCGGGCTGTCCAGCACGTACAGCAACCAGTCGTCCACGCGCAGGTCGCGGTGGAACCAGATGGCGTGGTCGATGGAGGCCATCTGCAGCTGCAGGAACGACACGCCGTGCGGCAGCGTCGAGGTTTCGAGCAGGTGGTAGTCGGAGACGTAGGCCAGCAGGCAGCGATGCAGCGGCTGGTCGTCCGGCAGCCGTGCAACCGCACGAAACCAGACCTGGCGCAGCGGCTCGCGCTTCACGGGATTCAGGTAGTCCGGCGGATCCACGGGCCGTATCTCGAACGGCCGCTGGTGGCGGAAGAAGCACTGCAGCCGCTCGGGCACGCGATCGGCGATCGCGGCGTTGAGCTCGCCGATGTCGCGCAGGCCCTCGGGCGGCGGCGCCGGCGGCATTGGCGCCTGGTGGTCGAGGCCCTGCTCCACGTTCTGGAACGACGCCGACATGGTCAGGATCTGCTGGCCGTGCTGGATCGCCACCACGCGCCGGCTGGTGAAGCTGCCGCCGTCGCGGCTGCGGTCCACCTCGAAGATGATGGGGGCGTTGACGTCGCCGCGGCGCAGGAAGTAGGCATGCAGCGAATGCACCAGGCGCCCGTCCACCGTGCGCGAGGCGGCGACCAGCGCCTGCCCCAGCACCTGCCCGCCGAACACCTGCGGCGCGCCGATGTCGCGGCTCTGGCCGCGGAACAGGTTGTCCTCCAGCCGCTCGAGATCGAGCAGTTTCAGCAGCTCGGCGAGGCGCGCTTCCACGGCAGGCTCAGTCCGGCGGCGCGACGCCGAGCCGCTCGCGCATGATCGGGCTGGTCGTGGTGTACTGGAGGAACTGGCGCTTCTCCGGGTAGAGGTGATGCTGCACGCCGAAGGCCGCCAGCGCCGCCTCATGGAAGCCGGAGAGGATCAGCTTCTTCTTGCCGGGGTAGCTGTTGATGTCGCCGATCGCGAAGATGCCGGGCTCGCTGGTCTGGAACTTCTCGGTGTCCACCGCGAGCGCCTTCTTCTCGAGCGCAAGGCCCCAGTTCGCAACCGGTCCGAGCTTCGGATGCAGGCCGAAGCAGGCCAGGACCTGCGTGCAGCGCAGCTCGGTCGTGGACTTGTCGCGCGCCACGATCACCGCGCCGGTCACGCGCCCGCCCTCCTCGACCAGCGACTGGATTGTGCCCTCGAGATAGCGCAGCTTGCCGGCGGCGGCGAGCTCTTTCATGCGCGCGACCGAGGCCGGCGCCGCGCGGAACTCCGGGCGCCGATGCACGAGCGTCACCGAGCGCGCCTTGCCGCAGAACTCGAGCGTCCAGTCGAGCGCGCTGTCGCCGCCGCCGGCGACCAGCACGTCCTGGCCGTGGAACGCCGCGGCGTTCTGCACGCGGTAGTGGACCTGCGTGCCCTCGAAGCGCTCCACGCCGGGCACCATCAGCCGCCGCGGCTGGAACGAGCCGAGCCCGGCGGCGATGATCACCGCGCCGGCGTCGAAACGCGTGCCGGCGGAGGTGACGATCTCGAATCGCCCGCCGTCCCTGCGGTGCAGTTCCACCACCTCCTGGCCCAGGTGCATGCCCGCCTGGAACGGCTTGATCTGCTCGAGCAGGCGGTCGATGAGTTCCTGTGCGCCGCAGACCGGCAGTGCGGGAATGTCGTAGATCGGCTTGTCAGGGTAGAGCTCGGTGCACTGGCCGCCCGGGTGCGCGAGCGAGTCCACGATCTGGCACTTGATGCCGAGCAGGCCCAGCTCGAATACCGCGAACAGCCCGATCGGCCCTGCGCCGACGATGACGCACTCGGTCCGGATGACGCCTTCGCCCGCGGTCTCGACCACGTTCGCCTCCCTGGTACACCGGGCCGCATCGCCTGCGGCTGGGGCCGGCATTCTAGCCGATGATAGGCTTGCACCCCATGATCCATCCCCTCGACGCGCCGCTCGCGCCGCTGGTGCGCGACTACCTGGAACTCCGCGCACGGGGAGAGCCCTGCGTCCTCGCGACCGTGGTCGCGACCGCAGGCTCCACCTACCGCAAGAGCGGCGCGCAGATGCTGATCACGGCGCAGGCCGAGTTGCGCGGCCTGCTGTCGGGCGGCTGCCTGGAGGTGGACCTCGTCGAGCGCGCCCGCCGCGTGCTCGCGAGCGGCCGCGCCGAACTCGCGAGCTACGACATGCGCGGCGAGGACGACCTGCTGTTCGGCATCGGCAGCGGCTGCGAGGGCGCGATGGAGGTCCTGCTGCAGCGGCTGGGACCGGCCGAGGACTGGCAGCCGCTCGCGCTGGCCGCGGACGTGCTGCGCTCCCGGCGCGAGGAATCACTCGCCGTCATCGTCACGGGCGCCGCCGCCGGACGCGCCTGGTGGACGGACGGCGGCGATGCGCCGTGGCCGGAGCCGCCGGAGGTCGCCACCGCGCGCGCCGCGCGCATGACGCGGCTGCTCGAGTGCCGCGCCGGCGGCGATGCGCTGCGCGTGCTGGTGTTGCCGCTGCGATTGCCCCCGGGACTGCTGGTCTGCGGCGCGGGCGCGGACGCGGTGCCGCTGGCGCGGTTCGCCATCGCGCTCGGCTTCGCGGTCACGGTCTGCGACCACCGTCCGGCGCTCGCAGTGGCACAGCGGTTTCCGCACTGCGAGGTGCGCTGCGTCGCGCCGCCGGAAATCCCCGCGCAACTCGAGCTGGCGCAGTTCCAGGCGGCCATCGTGATGAGCCACCACCTGCCGTCCGACCAGGCCTGGCTCACGCTGCTCGCGGCGAGCCCGCAGGTCGGCTACGTCGGCTTGCTGGGGCCGCCCGCCCGGCGCGCGCGCCTGCTGGGTGCGCTCGGCCGCGCGGCCGTTGCGCTCACGCCGCGCCTGCACGCGCCGGTCGGGCTCGACATCGGCGCCCGCACGCCGGAGGCGATCGCGCTCGCGATCGCCGCCGAGCTGCACGCCTGGATTGCCCGCGATTCTTAAAGGGGACGCGTCCCTTTACCCTTTGGTCGCCCCTGTCGGACCGCCGGCCGCGGACTCAGGTAAAGGGACGCGTCCCCTTTAAAAATCGCGGGCGACGCGGAAGCCGAGGTCGGACTGACGGTGGGCGGCGGGCTCGGCGCCGCGCGCGGGTGCGCGCGCGTCGCGCGGGCGACTGGCCCAGGAACCGCCGCGCACGCTGCGGCGCTCGCAACCGCCCTGCCAGGTCCAGGCACGGGCATCCTCGGGCCGCCCGAGATAGCTCGCCGTGTAACAGTCCATCACCCACTCGCGCGCATTGCCGATGATGTCGAACATGCCGAAGGCGTTCGGCCGGTACTGCCCGACCGGCGCGACCAGCGGCGCGCGATCGTTGCAGCGCGCGTTGGGCCACGGCAGCCGCAGCGTCTCGACAGCCGACGCGTCGTAGACATTGGCGTGGTCGCAGGCGAGCGACAGCGCGACGTCCTCGCGGGAATCGTCCTCGCCCCAGTAACGCGGAAACGAAGTGCCGCCGCGCGCCGCATACTCCCATTCCGCCTCCGACGGCAGCCGGTAGCGCTGGCCACTCTGCTGCGACAGCCAGTCGGCGTAAGCGCGCGCGTCCTCCCAGCTGATGCACACCACCGGGTCGTTATCGTGCGGCGGCTGGGGATAGCCGGGGTCGCGCCAGCCACGATCGCGCTCCTCGACCCAACCGCCGCCCAGCCAGACGCGGCAACCGGCGGCCGGCTCCGCGCCGGTCGCCTCGACGTAGCGGCGAAACTCGCCCACCGTGACTTCGCGGCGCGACATCAGGAAAGGTCGCGTGAACGACAGCGCAACGGACGGCGATTCGCCCGTGGCCGGATCGAGCTCCGGCGCGTCCGGCGAGGAACCCATGCGGAACTGCCCCGGCGGAATCACCGCCAGCTCGGGACAGGCCTCGCAGTCACGCGCGGGCGCATCCGCCGGCTGCTGCGCCAGCGCCACCGGCGAGGCCAGCAGCCATGCCACGATTGCCGGACTCGCACGCATCAACGGTCCTCCGCGGCGGCGCGGCCTTCGAGATCGAGCGCAACGCGAAAGCCCACATCGTCTGAGCGCCCCCCGGCGGGCGCGCCGTCGCGATGCGCGCTACGGGCGGCATCGGACGGCGTGCGCCAGCTGCCGCCGCGCAGCACGCGCTGCCCGCAGCCGCCGAGCCATTCCCAGGCTCGCGCATCCGTCGGCCGTCCCACGTAGCTGCCGGTCGCGCAATCCTGCACCCATTCGCGCACGTTGCCGATCGCGTCGTGCAAGCCGAACCCGTTGGGGCGGAACTGGCCGACGCTGGCGAGATCGGCAAAGCCGTCGCGGCAAGCCGCAGGCGCCCAGCCGAGGCGATACAGCGCGTCGGCGGTCAAGTCGTAGCTGTTGGCGTGCAGGCAGCCCGCCGCCGCGTCGTCTCCCCAGGGTCGCAGCGCCGCGGATCCGCCGCGCGCGGCGTACTCCCACTCGGCCTCCGAAGGCAGCCGGTACCGCGCTCCGGTCTCGCGCGCCAGCCACTGCACGTAGGCCTGCGCGTCCGCGAACGAAACGCAGGTCACCGGATGGTCGGGCAGCGGCGCTGCCGGCGTTGCCGGGTCGCGCCAGCTGCGGCGCGCGTCATCGCTCAGCCGCCCGAGCGCGGGATCCCAGTTACGGCAGCCGGGCTGCGGCTCATGGCCGCTGTCGGCGATGAACTTCGCGTACTGCGCGCGCGTGACCTCGTAGCGGCCGATCGCGAAGGCGCGCGGGATGCGCAGCGCGATGGCGTCCGACTCGGCGCGCGCGGCGCCCGCTGCCGGGGCGGCGCCGGGCGTGCCCATGACGAAGGCCCCCGCCGGCACCACCACCATCTCCGGGCAGTCATCGCAGCTGCGGAACACGGTGCCCGCCGGCCGCATCGACTCCGCGGCGCCGGCCGGCACACCCGCCAGCAGCAGCAGCACCGCGGCGGCGAGTCGCATCCGCATCCTCAGGACTCGATCCGCACGGCCACGTAGGTCTGCGTCCCGCCGCGCTCGATCAGCAGCGCGACCGTCGCGCCGGACTTCTCGACTTCGGCGCGGAACTGCGCCATGGACTCGACCCTGGCGTCGTTCACGGCGATCAGCACGTCGCCCGGCTGCACGCCGGCGTCCGCCGCCGGGCCGAGCGCGCGCTCCACCACCAGCCGCCCCTGCGTGCGCAGGCGCAGGCGCTCGCTGCCGGTCAACGGGCGCACGGCGAGGCCGAGCTTGCCGCCCTCCTCGTCGCCCTGGGCGCTGCGCGCGGCCACCTGCGGCACGTCCTCGAGCTCGCCGACCCTGACACGCAGCTTGCGCTCGGACTTGTCGCGCCAGATCGTGAGCGTCGCCTCGCTGCCCGGCGCGATGCCGGCGATGATCGCCGGCAGTTCGCCGGAGCGCTCGATGGCGCGGCCGTCCACGGCCAGGATCACGTCGCCCGCTTTCACGCCCGCCTTGTCGGCCGGGCCGCCCTGGTCCACCTCGGCGACCAGCGCGCCGCGCGGCCGCGACAGCCTGAAGGAATCCGCGAGCGCCTGGTTGACTTCCTGGATCACGACGCCGATGCGCCCGCGCTGCACGCGGCCATGCTCGACCAGCTCGTCCTTCACGTGCATCGCGACGTCGATCGGGATCGCGAACGAGATGCCCTGGTAGCCGCCGGTGCGGCTGTAGATCTGCGAATTGATGCCGATGACCTCGCCGCGCAGGTTGAACAGCGGTCCGCCCGAGTTGCCCGGGTTGACCGCGACGTCGGTCTGGATGAAAGGCGTATAGGCGTCGCCGGCCAGCGTGCGCGCGGTCGCGCTCACGATGCCGGCCGTGACCGAGTTGTCGAAGCCGAAGGGCGAGCCGATCGCGATCACCCATTCGCCGGCCCTGAGGCCCGCAGGGCTGCCGATGCGCACGGTCGGCAGGTTGCTGGCGTCGATCTTGAGCACGGCGACGTCGGTGCGGCCGTCCTGGCCCACGACCCTGGCGCGGTACTCGCGCCGGTCGGTCATGCGCACCGTCACTTCCCGCGCGCCGTCCACGACGTGGGCGTTGGTCAGGATGTAGCCGTCCGCGCTGATGACGAAACCGGAACCCTCGCCGCGCGCGGGCGGGAGCTGCGGGCGCGGCACGCCGAACCCGAAGCGACGGAAGAATTCATAGAGCGGATCGTCGGGTGAAAGTTCCGGTGCGCCCTCCTCGCTTGCCTGGCGCCGCGCTACGGTCGTGACGTTGACGACCGCGCGGCCATAAGCCTCCACCAGCGGCGCGAAATCGGGCAGACCGCTCACCATCACGTCGCCCTGCGGCGCCGGCGCGGCCGCCGCCGCTGCCTGCCCGGGCGCGGGCTCGGTGCCGGCTGCCGGCGGCGCCTCGGCGCCGCAGCCCGCGAGCAGCGCGCAAAGGGCCAGTGACGATATCCAGCGCATCGCAATCTCCATCGGTACTCCGTGAAGGATTCCTGACGATGGCCTGAGACTCGCGCGATGCCTGCAAGTTGCAGTCATGCACATTAGTATTGCATCAAATGCCGTCCCGCATGATTGCCGCCGTCGCGGCCGCGATGATCGCCTCCGCGCCGGGCCTCGCCGCCGACTTGCCGGCGCGCCCGCGCGCCGTGCTCGCCCAGCAGCTGGTGCCCGAAGACGACGTCAGCGTCGTGGTGCGGGACGTCGCGACCGGCGAGAGCCTGGTGGACCTGAACTCCGCCGTGTCGCGGCCGCCGGCTTCGACCATGAAGCTGCTGCCGACCTGGGCGGCGCTCGACCTGCTGGGCCCGGCCTACACCTGGAAGACCCGCGTCCTTGCCGATGCGCCCATCGAGCGCGGCGTGCTGAGGGGCAACCTGTATCTCCAGGGCGGCGGCGATCCGCTGCTGACGATCGAGCGCTGGTGGCGGCTGGTCGCGGACCTGCGCCAGACCGGGCTGCGCGTGATCGAGGGCGACATCGTCGTAGACCAGTCGCGCTTCGTGGCAGTGGACGAGCGCCCGGAGGATTTCGACGGCAGGCCCTGGCGCACCTACAACGTGCTGCCGGACGCAATGCTGGTCAACTGGCAGTCCTCGGAATTCACCATCCGGCCGGCGGACGACGGCGACGGCATCGAGATCCGCGTGCAGCCGTTCCCGGAGGGGCTGGTCGTCGAGAACCGCGTGGTGCTCGCCGAGGGCCGCTGCGTCGGCCGCAACCGTCGCGTCGGCTACACGATCTCGCCGACCGATCCCGGGCGCGTGGTGGTCAGCGGCCGGCTCGCGAAGACCTGCCCGCCGCGCACGCAACGGCTCGCGATCATGGAGCCCGCACAGTACGCCTTCGGCACCTTCGTCACGCTCTGGCGCGAACAGGGCGGCGAGTTCCGCGGCAGCTGGCTGCGCGCGCCGACGCCGCCGACGGCGCGCCTGCTGCTGACCCACGAGTCGCAGCCGCTGGCCGACATCGTGCGCGTCACCAACAAGTTCTCCAGCAACATGATGGCGCGCTCCCTGGTGCTCGCGATCGCCGCCGAGAAGCATGGCCTGCCGGCGTCGACCGCCGCGGGCGAGGCCGCGATCCACGAATGGCTCGCGGGCCGCGGACTCGAGTTCCCGGAACTCGTCATCGGCAATGGATCGGGCCTGTCGCGCGAGGCGCGCATCTCCGCCGACAGCATGGCGCGTCTGCTCACCTCGGCGTGGCGCAGCCGCTACGCGCCCGAGTTCCTCGCCTCGCTGGCGCTCGGCGGCCTCGACGGGACGCTGGAGAA
>CAZYPM010000012.1:22134-24511 GCA_964649205.1 uncultured Steroidobacteraceae bacterium | reverse complement strand
CTGTTCGTGGACGAGATCCACCGCCTGAGCCCGGTGGTGGAGGAGATCCTCTATCCCGCGATGGAGGACTACCAGCTCGACATCCTGATCGGCGAGGGACCCGCCGCGCGCTCGATCAAGCTCGACCTGCCGCCGTTCACGCTGGTCGGCGCGACCACCCGGGCCGGGCTCCTGACCTCGCCGCTGCGCGACCGCTTCGGCATCGTGCAGCGCCTCGACTATTACGCGCAGGACGAGATCCGGCGCATCGTCGTGCGCGCCGCCGGCATCCTCGGCCTCGAGGTGGACGCCGCGGGCGCGCAGGGCCTCGCGGAGCGCTCGCGCGGCACGCCGCGCATCGCCAACCGCCTGCTGCGCCGGGTGCGCGACTTCGCCGAAGTGCGCGCGGCCGGGCGCATCGACGCGGGCGTGGCCGCGGCGGCGCTCGACATGCTGGAAGTGGACCGCGAGGGCTTCGACCTGCTCGACCGCCGGTTGCTGCTGACCGTCATCGAGAAGTTCGGCGGCGGGCCGGTCGGCATCGACAGCCTCGCAGCCACGCTCGGCGAGGAGCGCGACACGCTCGAGGACGTGGTCGAGCCGTTCCTGATCCAGCAAGGTTTCCTGCTGCGCTCGGCGCGCGGGCGGGTCGCGACCCAGGCGGCGTGGCGGCATTTCGGACTGACGCCTCCTGCCGCCGATCCGGCCGGCGGCAGCCTGCCGCTGTTTCGCGGCTAGGCCGCAGGCGGTGGCCTCGTTCGCGATTCCGGTGCGGGTCTACTGGGAGGACACGGACGCCGGCGGCGTCGTGTATTACGCGAACTACCTGCGCTTCATGGAGCGCGCGCGCAGCGACTGGCTGCGCTCGCTCGGCGTGGACCAGGCCGCGCTGCTGCGCGATGAACGACGCCAGTTCGTCGTGGTCGAAGCGCAGGTCCGCTATCGCAAGGCTGCGCGCCACGACGACATGCTCTGGGTCTCGGTCGAACTCCAGGAGACGCGCGGGGCGTCGGTCGTGCTCGCGCAGGAGATCCGCCGCGGCGACGCCGGCGGCGAGCTCCTGGTAAGCGGCACCATCCGCGCCGCCTGCGTGGACACGGACAACCTGCGGCCCCGGCCGCTGCCTGCGGCGCTCACCGCGTCAAGCTGAGGACCAGCATGTGACGGAATCACACTCCATCGTCCAGCTCGTGCTGCAGGCCGGCCCGGTCGTGCAGGCCATCATCGCGCTGCTGCTGCTCGCGTCACTGGTCTCGTGGACCATCATCTTCCGCAAGCGGCGCCTGCTGCGCGAGGCGCAGGTCGAGGCCAACCGTTTCGAAAGCGCATTCTGGTCCGGCGGCGACCTCGGCAAGCTCTACCGCGCCATCGAGGCGCGCGGCGAGCCCGCGGTCGGCATGGAGGGCATCTTCGAGGCGGGGTTCGGCGAATTCTCGCGCCTGCGGGCCCAGGCCGGCGGCTCCGGAGCGGAATTGCTGGAAGGCGTGCGGCGCGCGATGCGCGTGGCCCAGCTGCGCGAGATCGACCGGCTGGAGGAGAGCCTCGCCACGCTCGCGACCGTGGGCTCGACCAGCCCGTACGTCGGCCTGTTCGGCACGGTCTGGGGCATCATGGGGGCATTCCAGGGCCTCGGCAACGTGCAGCAGGCGACGCTTGCGATGGTCGCGCCCGGCATTGCGGAGGCGCTGATCGCGACTGCTGCCGGCCTGTTCGCCGCGATCCCGGCGGTGGTCGCCTACAACCGTTACGCCGACAAGGTGAACCGGCTGGAACTGCGTTACGACGCCTTCATGGACGAGTTCTCGACGCTGTTGCAGCGGCACGCCTCGCCCAGGACCGCGTGACATGGGCGGCAACGCGCGCAAGCGCCGGCTGATGGGCGAGATCAACGTCGTGCCGTACATCGACGTGATGCTGGTGCTGCTCATCATCTTCATGATCACGGCGCCGCTGCTGACCCAGGGCGTGCAGGTCGAGCTGCCCGACGCGGACGCGAAGCCGATCGACCCGGAGCTGCTGAAGGACCGCGAGCCGCTGGTGCTGTCGGTGGATCGCGACGGGCGCTATTACCTGAATGTCGGCGGCGACGAGGATGCTCCGATCGGCGAGGCGGAAGTCGCGCGCCGCGCCGCCGCGGTGCTGGAACGCGATGCCGCCGTGCCGGTGCTGGTCAAGGCGGACGAGCGGGTGCCTTACGGCAGCGTGGTGCGCGGCATGGTGCTGTTGCAGCAGGCGGGCGCGACGAAGATCGGCTTCCTGACCGATCCCAAGGCAATGCGCGCGCTCGAGGAACTCGAGCGTCGCCGATGAGCGCAGCGGCGGCCAGGCCGGTTTTCGCGCCCGCCGCCTGGTCCGTGGCGCTGCACCTGGTATTCGCCGGGCTGCTGGTCTTCGGGCT
>CAZYPM010000012.1:14690-22034 GCA_964649205.1 uncultured Steroidobacteraceae bacterium | reverse complement strand
ACAGGCGCTGGCCGAGCGCCGCGCCGAGGAACAGCGCCGCCTCGAGGCCGAGCAGGCGGCACAGGCGAAGGCCCGGGCGGATGCCGAGGCCAGGCGCAGGACCGAGCAGCAGGCGCAGGCAAAGGCTGCCGCGGAGAAGAAGCGCGCGGCGGAGGAAGCCCGCCTGCGCACGGAACGCGAGGCGGACCTGCGCGCGCGCCTCGCCGAGGAGGAGCAGCGAACCGGCGCCGCGTTCCAGGGTCTCAAGGCGCAGTACGTCCGCGCGATCCAGGCGCACGTCGAGCAGCGCTGGTTCGAGCCGCCCGGCATCGGGCAGGGAGCGAGTTGCACCGTGCACGTCATGCAGATTCCAGGTGGAGAGGTGGTCGGCATGCGCTTCGGTGCCTGCAACGGCGGCGAGGCGATGCGGCGCTCGATCGAGACCGCGGTGAGGAATGCCTCGCCGCTGCCGGCGCCGCCGGAGCCCGGCCTGTTCGAGCGCGAGGTGCGCCTCGTGTTCACGCCCAAGGAGACCGCACGGTGACCCGCCCTGCACACTGGCTGCCCGTCCTGCTGCTGGCGCTCGCGATCCCGCGGGCCGAGGCGCAACTGACCGTCCAGATCCTGCGCGGCATGGCCGAGTCGGTCCCGATCGCAGTGGTGCCATTGGGCTGGGATGCTTCCGGCGCCGCCCCCTACGACGTTGCCGCGACCGTGCACGCAGACCTCGAACGCAGCGGCCGCTTCCGTCCATTGCCGCGCGGCCAGATGCTGGAACTTCCTCACGAGGCGACTGCCGTGGACGCCGGCGACTGGCGCATGCTCAAGGTGGACTACGTGGTCGTCGGCCGGCTCTCATCCCTTCCCGACGGCCGCTTCGAACTGCGCTACGAACTGGTGCAGGTCGCGACCGGCGAGCGGCTGCTCGGGGCGACGCTGCCCGTTGACCGCGCCGCGCTCAAGCTCGCGAGTCATCGCGTGTCGGATGCCATCTATGAGCGCATCCTGGGCGTACGCGGGGCTTTCTCGACCCGCATCGCCTACGTGGCGGTCGACGGGCCCGCGACCGCGCGTGGCTATCGGCTCGTGGTGGCGGATGCCGACGGCGCGAACGAGCGCGTCGTGTTCGCCTCGCCGCAGCCGATCCTGTCGCCAGCCTGGTCTCCCGACGGCCGCCAGCTGGCTTACGTGTCCTTCCACAGCGGACTGCCCGCGATCTACGTCCAGGAACTGCGGACCGGCGAGCAGACCCGGGTTTCGGCGTATTCGGGGATCAATGGCGCGCCGAGTTACTCGCCGGACGGCAGCCAGCTGGCACTCGCCCTGTCGCGCCGCGACGGCAACGTGGACATCTACCTGCTGACGCTCGCCACCCGGGAGCTGCGCCGGCTGACCGACGACCCCTCGATCGACACCGAGCCCGCCTGGGCGCCGGACGGGCGCTCGCTCTACTTCACCTCCGACCGGGCGGGGGCGCCCCAGGTCTATCGCCTCGGCCTCGCCCCGGGCGAACGGCCGCGGCGCATCACCTTCGAGGGCAGCTACAACGCGCGGCCGCGGGTGTCGCCCGACGGGCGCGAGCTCGCGGTCGTCACCCAGGACCGTGGCGCCTTCCGCATCGCGGCCGTGGACGCGGAGCGCGGCACGCTGCGCGTGCTCTCGGGCGGCCGGCTCGACGAATCGCCGTCCTGGTCGCCGAACGGCGCGGACATCATCTACGCCACGCGCGAGGGCGGGCGCGGCGTGCTGGCGATCGTCTCCGGCGACGGCCGCGTCCAGCAACGTCTCGCCGCCAGTGCCGGCGAGGTGCGCGAGCCGGCGTGGTCGCCGTTCCCGAGATGAACGACGGTGACGCGGTGCGGTCCCTTGTGTTACTTAGTCTCCGGCCCGCACCCGGGCCGGTCGCGGACAAAGGAGTACGGACGATGCGTTTGATCCCTGCCTTGCTGATCGTCGCGGTTGCCGCCGGACTGGCCGGTTGCCCCAAGAAGCCGACGACCGTGCCGGAATCCGGCGCAGAAACCCAGACGGCGCCGCAGGACGGTGCGACCACCGGCGTCGGCGAGGGCCAGGTGGGACAAGCACGCGACCTGCCGTCCGAGGGTGCCGCGATCGGCGCTGCGCCTGCCGGCGTGGCGACGGTCATCTACTTCGACTTCGACCGCAGCGACATCCGGCCCGAGTTCACGAGCCTGATCAACGCCCACGCCAGGCATCTCGCCGGGGCCACGGGCACGCGGGTGCGCCTCGAGGGCCACACCGACGAGCGCGGTTCGCGCGAGTACAACATCGCCCTCGGCGAGCGCCGGGCACAGGCGGTGCGGCGCGCCCTCATGCTCCAGGGTGCCGGCGACAGCCAGCTGACGACCGTCAGTTACGGCGAAGAACGCCCGGCCGCCGAGGGCAGCGACGAGGCGGCCTACGAGCGCAACCGCCGCGTCGAGATCGTCTACGGCCAGTGACCGCATGAGCGCACGCGGAATCGGCCTGGTGGCGCTCATGCTGGCCGCGACCACGGCGGCGACACCCGCCGCCGCGCAATCCCGAGGCGAGCGCATCGAGTCGCTGGAGGCGCGCATGCAGGCGGTCGAACGCCAGCTCGAGAGCCAGGCACTGCTCGAGATGGCCCGCCAGCTCGAATCCCAGGACGCGGAGCTGCGCCGCCTGCGCGGCGAGGTCGAGCGCCTGCAACACGAGCTCGAGCGCAATCGCGGGCAGCAGCGCGACCAGTACGTGGACCTGGACACGCGGCTGCGCGCCGCCGAAGCGGCGCTGGCCGCGGCGCAGTCCGCGCTGCCAGCGGCCGGGCCCGAGGCCGAGTACCAGGCGGCATTCAACCTGCTGAAGGACGGCAAGTATCCGGAGGCGACTGCCGCGCTCGGCGAATTCATCGCCCGGCACCGCGATCACGATCTCGCGTCGAATGCGCTCTACTGGCTCGGCGAGGCGCATTACGTGCAACGCAACTTCCAGGCGGCCCTGGCCGCCTTCGACGGCGTGCTGAAGGACTATCCGGGCGCGCGCAAGACGCCCGATGCGCTCCTGAAGGCCGGCTACTGCCAGTACGAACTCAAGCGCTATGATGCGGCCCGCGCCACGCTCATGCGCCTCGCGCAGGAATTCCCGGAATCCCCGGCCGCCGCAGAGGCCGCGACGCGCCTCGAGCGGATGAAATCCGAGGGGCGCTGAGGAGGGGCCGATGTCCGCCGAAGCCGCCGCGTTGCCCGCCGCGGCGCGAATCAGGATCACGGAGACGTTCCTCTCGCTGCAGGGCGAGGCGGACGCCGTCGGCTGGCCGACGTTCTTCATCCGCCTGACCGGCTGCCCGCTGCGCTGCCGCTACTGCGACACCGCCTATGCCTTCGAGGGCGGCGAGTGGCGGAGCATCGGCGCGCTGGTCGACGACGCGCGCGCTTCCCGCGTGCGCCACGTCTGCGTCACGGGCGGCGAACCGCTCGCCCAGAGGAAGTGCCGCGAGCTGCTGGCGGCGCTGTGCGACGCGGGCTTCGAGGTGTCGCTCGAGACGAGCGGGGCCGTCGACGCGAGCGATGTCGATGCCCGGGTGGTCCGTATCCTGGACGTCAAGACGCCGGGATCCGGAGAATCGGCGCGCAACCTCGACCTCGCGCAGCAGAGGCTGCGGCCCACGGACCAGCTCAAGTTCGTCATCTGCGACCGCGCCGATTACGAATGGGCCCGCGAGCGGGTGCGCCGCGAGCGCCTGGATGCGCGCTGCCCGGTGCTGTTCTCCCCGTCGTGGCAGCAGCTGCCCGCGCGCGAGCTGGCGGACTGGATCATCGCCGACCGGCTGCCGGTGCGGTTCCAGGTCCAGCTCCACAAGATCCTGTGGGGAGACGTCCCTGGCCGCTGAACCGCAGGCGGCACGGCCTCGCGCCGTGGTGCTCGTCTCCGGCGGGCTCGACTCGGCGACCACGCTCGCGATCGCGCGTGCGGACGGCTTCCAATGCCATGCCCTGTCATTCGATTACGGCCAGCGTCACGGCGCCGAGCTCGACGCGGCGCGCCGCGTCGCCGCGGCGCTGGGGGCCGCCGCGCACCGGATCCTGCCGATGCCGCTCGGCGAACTCGGGCACTCGGCCCTCACCGATGCGTCCATCCCGGTGCCGGAGCAGCCGGGCGAGGGCATCCCGGTCACCTATGTGCCCGCACGCAACACGCTGTTCCTCGCCTGCGCGCTCGGCTTCGCCGAGGTCGTCGGCGCCGGCGACATCTACATCGGCGTCAACGCGGTCGACTATTCCGGTTATCCCGACTGCCGGCCGGAATTCATCGCCGCCTTCGAAAAGGTGGCGAACCTCGCGACCAAGGCCGCGGTCGAGGGCCGCCCGATGCACATCCGCGCGCCCCTGATCACATGGTCGAAAGCCGAGATCATCCGCCGGGGCAATGCGCTCGGCGTGGACTACTCGATCACCGTGTCCTGCTACCAGCCGGACGCGGCCGGACGCGCGTGTGGGCGCTGCGATTCCTGCCGCCTGCGCCGTGCCGGATTCGAGCAAGCCGGTGTCGCCGATCCAACCCGCTACCGTTGACCGCGCCCGCGGATCAACCTGCGAGCAGCATGCGCAGCGGACCCAGCGGATCGTGCGTGCGGGCGATGGCGATCATCGCGCCGAAGGCGAGCAGGGCGGCGGCCAGGCAGACGAGCTGGCGCGCGCTGCCCGCCGCGCTCCTGAGCGCGGCGTATCCGAAGACGATGTAGACAGGCAGCAGCGCCAGCTTGGCGTACAGCCAGCCGGTCGCGAAGGTCGCAGCAGGCAGGATCGCGACCAGCGCGAGCGCGGACAGCAGCAGCACGGTATCCACCGCAAAGCTCAGGTAGCGCGGCAGCGGCAGCAGCGCCAGCTCGGCGCGGCCCGCCCGGGCCAGCAGGCCGCGCAGCAGGAACAGGCTGCCGCTCGCGATGACGGCGGCGATATGCAGGTACCGCATCTGCGGGTAGAACTCGATCATCGCCGGGCAATCCTAATCGGTTATGATGCGCGCCGCCGCAACGGGCCGTTAGCTCAGTGGTAGAGCATCTGGCTTTTAACCAGTTGGTCGGTGGTTCGATCCCACCACGGCCCACCAATCCGGGGAGCGCGCCATGGACAAACCGCTGAACAAGGACCTCGCCGAAGCCGCCGCCGCCGCACTGAACAAGATCCTCGAGCTCGAACTGGCCGGGGTCGTGCGCTACCTGCATTACAGCTTCATGATCTTCGGCCACAACCGCATCCCGATCGTGGCCTGGCTGCGCGCCCAGGCCGACGAGTCCCGCACCCACGCGGAGCTCGCCGGCGAGCACATCACGAGCCTGGGCGGGCACCCGTCGCTGCGCATCGGCGCGCTGCTCGAGACCCACAAGCACAACGTGGACGAGATCCTGAACGAGGCCCTCGGGCACGAGGAGGAGGGGCTCGCGGCCTACCGCGAGCTGCTCGACCTGGTCGCCGGCAAGAGCATCATGCTCGAAGAGTATGCGCGCGCGCAGATCGCGGCGGAGGAAGCGCACCTCGCCGACATCCGCAAGATGCTGCGCAAGCCCGGCTCGATCCGCTGACCGGGCGCGGCGCGTTCAGAACGCCGGGCGCTCGCCGGAAGACTCGAGCGCCCGCGCCAGGAAGCGGCGGATCGCGGGCTCCGCGTCCTCGGCCGTCATCAGCTTCTGCTGCTCCATGAGCCGCGCCATGTCGCGGATGGTGCGCTCGCCGTCGATCATCGCGAGCAGGAAGGCGTAGACCCGGGTCGCGAGCGCCTGCGCGCGGAACTGCGCCAGCTGCGGCACCGGCAGGTCGCTGCGGCGCAGCCACTCCGGCAAAGCCCGGCCGCGCGCCGGGGCGGGCAGGTCGCGCTCCTTGCACGCGCAGAACGTGATGACCGTCTCCTGGCGGGCATGCCGGCTGGCCGGCGACGACAGGTACGGCATCCGGGCCTCTGCCACGCGGGTCCGGGAGAAGCCCGTTGCCGGCAGCATCTCCAGCAGCTCCTCCAGGGATACGGCCTGGGAAGGATCGGCATCCGCGAACGCGAGCGAGCCGTGGTTGACCCAGAGCCCGCCCGGCGCGAGCAGCGCGTTGATGCGTTGAAGCTGGCGATCCATCGGCTCGCCCAGCACGTCGATCAGCCAGGGCGTCAGTACCAGGTCGAAGCTCGCCGCAAGGAATGGCGGCGCGGTGGCGTCGGCGAGCACGAACTCGAGGCCTGGCGGCGCCGGCTCGGGCGCCGTGAGCCGGCGCAACACTGCGTGGTCCGCGATCGAGCGCGGCGCGATCGGGAACTCGTAGAGCTCCAGCGCCTTGCCGGTGGCGATGCGCGCGGCGGCCAGCGCGAACAGCGGGTTGAAGTCGAGTGCCAGGGTCAGCTGCGGCGCCAGCGCGCGATGCAGGTCGTAAGCGAGCCGCCCGGCGCCCGCGCCCAGCACCAGCACGCGGCGTGGACGCGCGCCGTCCGGCAGCGTGCCGGTGACGGCGGCCAGGCTCGCCTCGTTCTCGGCGTCGCCCCAGCACCAGTCGCGGTGCAGGTTGGTGTAATAGCTGGAAAGGCCCTGGCTCAACGGCAACTCGGTCCCCAGCGCGACGTGCACGGCATGGGCTTCCTGGCGCCGCTCCAGCCCGAGCGGCTGCATCAATTCGCGCAGGCGTGCCGCCTGGTCGTCGTACGCCGCCGCCACCCGCTCGAGCCGTTGCCGCGTCAGGCTGCCCACGGCTGCACGCCCGAAGGCGCCGCGCCAGCGTCCCGCTTCTGCGCCGTAGTGCGTCAGGAGGTGGTGCAATCGCCCGCGCCACTCGATCAGGGACGCGCGCGGCTCCGGCATCAGCCACGGAATGCCCGCCAGCGTGGGGTAGTCGACGCGGCAGGCAAGACAGGCGTCGCCGGTCAAGCCGCTACCACACGCCGGGCAGGCGAGCAACCGTGCGAAAGGCGACTGTGCGGCCATGCGCACATGATGCCGCATCCCGCAGTGGCTGGTTGAGTCGTGACGCGCCGTCTATATTCTGTGTATGGCCAAGGAAGCGATGCCCGTAATGTTCGAGATTCTGGAGCGTCACGGGCCGGGCAATCGCCTGGTACTGGGAGCAGGCGAGAATGGGGACCGGCAGCGGATCGTCATTTCGGGCTATGACGGTCCGGAACTCCCCGCAGCCTTGACCGGCGCCACGCTTGAATCTCCATTCCTGGGTGACGGCACGGCCGGCCGCTGGCATCTTCGCAGTCGCGAAGGTGATTTTGCGTTTCGCGCACGCGCCGTCGACGTGCTCGAAGAGCGCCCGGGCCTCTACGCGCCACTGCATCGCTCGTTTGCACTCTCGGGCACCGACCGGTTCGCGGTGCGGATCCTGCTCTGGATGCTGCGCCTGCCGT
>CAZYPM010000012.1:10247-14590 GCA_964649205.1 uncultured Steroidobacteraceae bacterium | reverse complement strand
CACCTGCACGTGGACTTCCTGCTGCTGACCGGCCGCGGAATCCTGGTGGTGGACTTCCGCGACGTGGAGGGCGTGGTGTTCGGCGGCGAGCACATGCGCGAGTGGGCGGTCATGCATGGCCACCGCCGCACCACCTTCCTGAACCCGCTGGAGGCGCTCTACGACCGCGTCGCCGCCGTGCGGGCGCTGGCGGGCGACGTGCCCGTCGATGGGCGCATCGTCTTCACCGAGCGGGCGCAGTTCCCGAAAGGCCGCCCGCCGCGGGTGTTGCGGCTCGCGTCGCTGGAAGCGGAGTATCCCGCGCCGGAGCCCGGTTCCACGTCGCATCCGGCGGACCGTTATCGCCAGGCCTGGTCCGAGCTGGTCGCCCAGACCGAAGCCAGCCCGCTCGGCCGCCGCTGAGACGGCGCGGGAAGGCTCAGTCCCGCGCCCGCGCGCGGTGGTCCTCGAGCACCTTGGCGACACAGACGGTCACGTTCTGCGCGCAGGCGAGATGCAGGAACTCGTTCGGCCCATGCGCATTCGCGTGCGGTCCCAGCACCCCGGTCACCAGGAATTGCGTGCCGGGGAAGCGCTCGCCCAGCATGCCGATGAACGGAATGCTGCCGCCCGTGCCCTTGTACATCGCCTCGCCGCCGAATGTCGCGCGCGATCCCGCGTGCATCGACCGCTCCAGCCACGCTGCAACCGGCGGCGCGTCCCAGCCGGCAAGCGAGGAACCGACGTCGAACTCCACGCGCGCGCCGTAGGGCGGGTCTGCTTCCAGCGCGCGTTTGACCGCGGCGGCCGCCACCGCGGCGTCCGCGCTCGGCGGCAGGCGGAACGACAGCTTGAGGTCGAGCCTCGGCAGCAGCACGTTGCCGGCGTTCTCCAGCGCCGGCAGGCCGGCGGCCCCGGTCACGGCGAGCGTCGGCTTCCAGGTGTTGTTGATCGCGAGCTCGAGCGGCGAATCCGAGAGCGCGCGCACGCCGGGCGCAAACGGCAGCTTGTTCGAGATTTCCTCGCCCAGCACGGCGGTCATCGCCCGCGCCTGCGCAATGCGGGCCGCGGGGATCGGGACCATCAACTCGTCCACGAGCAGGTCGCCGGTGACCGGGTCTTCGACGCGGTCGAGCAGCGCCCGCGCGATCCGGAACGCCGACGGCGCGATGCCGGTGGCTGCGCCCGAATGCACGCCCTCGGTCAGCACCTCGACCGAGAGGTTGCCGACGAGATTGCCGCGCAGCGAGGTCGTGCACCACAGCTGGTCGTAGTTGCCGCACTCCGCATCGAGGCAGACGACCAGGCTCGGCGTGCCGATGCGGGACGCGAGCGCGTCCACGTAGTGGGGCAGGTCGTAACTGCCGCTCTCCTCACAGGCCTCGATCAGCACCACGCAGCGCGCATGCGCGATGCCCTGCTCCTGGAGCAGGCGGATCGCGGTGAGCGAGGAGAAGATTGCGTAACCATCATCGGCACCGCCGCGGCCATAGAGCTTGCCGTCGCGCAGCACCGGCTCCCAGGGCGACAGCCCCGGCGCCCAGCCGGTGAACTCCGGCTGCTTGTCCATGTGTCCGTAGAGCAGCACGGTGTCGTCGCCCGCACCCGGCACCTCGCAGAACAGCACCGGCGTGCGCCCGGGCGCGCGCACGATGTCCACCTTCAGGCCGCGGATCGGCTGTTCGCGGCACCAGGCCGCCATCAGCTCGGCCGCGCGGTCCATGTAGCCGTGCTGCTGCCAGTCGGCATCGAACAGCGGCGACTTGTTCGGGATGCGGATGTACTCGCAGAGCTTCGGGACGATGGACTTCTCGAAGATCGTTGCGGTGCTCCGGCAGGCGCGCTGGAAATCCACGATATGTCCTTTATATCAATAAGTTAGCGTCACTATCGAAAGTCAGTTCGAATAACCGGCAGGCATTCGCCGTGCTGCAGGACGCGACCATCTCCGACGGCTGGCCCCGGCAGCGCGCCGTCTCGGCCAGCACGACTGGAAGATACATCGGCTCGTTGCGGCGGTGCGCGGGCTTTGGCGACAGGGTGCGCGGCAGCAGGTAGGGCGCATCGGTCTCGATCAGGAGCCGGTCATCCGGGATGCGTGGCACGGCCTCGCGCAGTGCCTGTCCGCGCCGCTCGTCGCAGATCCAGCCGGTCACTCCGATTGAGAGCCCCAGCGCCAGGCAGTCCTCCAGCTCCGCCGGCCCCCCGGTGAAGCAATGCAGCACCGCACGCGACGCGGGCCCCGGGTACTCGCGCAGCATCGCCAGGAAATCCGCGTGGGCGTCGCGCTGGTGCAGGAACAGCGGGCACCCACGCTCTGCGGCGAGGCGCAACTGCAAGGCGAATGCGCGGCGCTGGTCCGCGGGCGGCGAGAAGTTCCGGAAGTAGTCGAGGCCGCATTCCCCTGCCGCCACCGCCATCGGGTCGTCCAGCAGGTCCGAGAGCTCCGCGACGTCGGCTTGCGCGAAGCCGGCAGCATGGTGCGGGTGCACTCCCGCGGTTGCGCGCAGCCGTTGCGGCCACTGGCGGCAGAGCGCGAGTGCCCGCGCGCTGTCGGCGACCGTGCTGCCGGTGACGACCATCGCGGCGACGCCGGCCTGCGCGGCGCGCTCGATGACCGCGGCGCGATCCCGGTCGAAGCTGTCGTGGGCGAGATTGGCGCCGATGTCGACGAGGACGGGCGAGACCATGCTCCGCCGCAGGTTCAGGCCGCGCGCAACGCGGTCGTCACGGGCAGCCGCGCCGCCCGCAGGGCCGGCAGCAGCCCGCCGATCATGCCGATCGCAAGCGCGATCACCAGCCCGCGCTGCACCAGCTCCGGCGTGACGGAAAACCGGAACACGACCTGCGTGAAGTTCGAACCCAGGGTCGAGACCGCCATGTTGTTGAAGAGCGCAAAGGCGAGCAGCGCGCCGGCGATCCCGCCGGCCAGGGCCAGCAGCAGCGACTCGATCATCACCGACAGCACCACCGGACCGCCGCCGAAGCCCAGCGCGCGCAGGGTCGCGATCTCGCGCGTGCGCGCGCCGACCGCCGCGTACATCGTATTGAGCGCCGCAAAGGTCGCGCCGAGTGCCATGATTGCGGTCACGACCCCCGCGAGGATGCCGATCGTGGCGCGGAACTGCCGGGTCTGCCCGCTGTAGTACTGCTGCTCGGTCTCGACGTCGACGTTGACCCGGGGATCGGCCGCGAGCGCGTCCTTGACCGTCTGCAGCCCCGCGGCGCCATCGAGCGCCAGGCGCACCGAACTGTAGCCGCGGCGGTTGAACGTGGTCTGCGCCACCTCGACGTCGGCCCACATTTCGCTCTCGTTGGCGTCGCCGGACTCGAATGCGCCGACCACGGTCCAGTCCGAGCCGCGCATGCGCAGCGTCTCGCCGATGCCGACGCCCTCGAACTGCGCGGCGACGCCGCGCCCCACGATCAGCTCACGCAGCCCGGGCTGGAATGTGCGGCCCTCGACGATGCGCAGCTGCGGCCGCAGCGCGAAGGCGGCGGGCTCGACGCCGCGTACCGTGATGTTCGACCCGGTCTGTTCGCCCGATTTGAACAGCTCGGCGATCACGATCATCTCGGCGGAGGCGAGTGGCCTTCCGTCCGGGCCTGCCAGCACGCCGGGCGCCTGCCGGATAATCTCGCCCTGGTCGCGCGACAGCCCGGAATTGAGTTCCGCGCTCGAGCCGCCGCGCGTCACCAGGGCGACGTCCGCGCGCCCGGTGGCCTCCAGTGTCGAGCGGAATCCTTCCGCCATTGCCAGCAGGGCGGTGAACACGGCGACCACCCCGGCCAGCCCGACGAAGATCACGAGCGAGGGACCCCAGCGCTCCGGGATGCTGCGCAGCCCCAGCGTGGTCATGGCGATCGTCTGCTTGAGCATCCGCGGCCTCCGTTCAGCGCCCGGCCAGCGCGTCCACGATCGTCAGCCGGCTGGCCCGGAGTGCCGGCAGCAGGCCGACGGCGAGCGCGAGCAGCACGATGGCGGCGATGCCGGCGGCCCAGACCCGCTGGTCCACCGCAATCGGGAAATTGCCGCCGCCGACCGCGATCCCGATCAGTGTCGCGATGCCGAGGCCCGCGAGCCCGCCCAGGACGCAGAGCACCGCGGCCTCCGCCAGCACGAATCCGAGCACCGCGCCGTTGCTGAAGCCGAGCGTCTTCAGGATCGCGAGCTCCGGGATGCGCTCGCGCACGCTCTGGGCGATGGTGTTGCCGACCACCAGCAGCAGCGTGAAGAACACCGCGAACAGGATCCAGCGCACGATCAGGCCGATGTCGCCGATCTGCTTGAAGAAGCCGAGGTTGAAGTCCTTCTCGGTCTGGGTCTTGGTCTCGTCGGGCGAATTCTCGAACATCGCGTCGAT
>CAZYPM010000012.1:0-10147 GCA_964649205.1 uncultured Steroidobacteraceae bacterium | reverse complement strand
GTCGTGAACGACACGCGCGCCTGCGTGACCAGGCGGGTGGCGCCGACGAAATCGGCCCCGGCCGAGAACAGCACGTTGACCGACTGCAGCAGGCCGAACAGCAGGAAGGCGGTGACGATGGACAGCAGCGTCAGGATGGTGCGCGTCTTCCTGCGCCCGAGGTTGGCCATCACGAAGCCGGCACGGGTCACGGCGCCACCTCAGGCTGCCTGCTCGAGCAGCTGGCCCTTCTCGAGGTGCAGCGTGCGGCGGGCGAACTCGGCCGCCTTGGGGTCGTGCGTCACCATGACGATGGTCTTGCCGTGCTCCCGGTTGAGCTGCTGCAGCAGGCCCAGGATCTCGTCGGCCGTCCTGCGGTCGAGGTCGCCCGTCGGCTCGTCGCAGATCAGCACGGTCGGGTCCGAGACCAGCGCGCGCGCGATGGCGACGCGTTGCTCCTGGCCGCCCGACAGCTCCTTCGGCTTGTGGCGCGCGCGATCGGTCAGGCCCACGATTTCCAGCGCCACGGCCACCGACTTGCGACGCTGCGCGGACGAGAGGCCCGTGAGGAGCAGCGGCAGCTCGACGTTGCGCTCGGCCGTCAGGACCGGCATCAGGTTGTAGAACTGGAACACGAAGCCGACATTGCGCGCTCGCCACTTCGCGAGCTGCCCGCTGCCGAGCTGGTCGATGCGCACCCCGCCGACCTCGATTTCGCCGG
Source organism: uncultured Steroidobacteraceae bacterium (assembly GCA_964649205.1). Classification (GTDB taxonomy): domain Bacteria; phylum Pseudomonadota; class Gammaproteobacteria; order Steroidobacterales; family Steroidobacteraceae; genus SCUD01. The sequence continues at coordinate 9,447 of CAZYPM010000012.1, read as the reverse complement.
ACGTGGGACGGTCGAGGCCGCCGACCAGGTTCAGCAGTGTCGTCTTGCCCGAGCCGGAAGGGCCCATCAGGGCGACGAAATCGCCCTTCGGGATGTCGAGCGTCAGCCCGTGCAGGACTTCCACTTGCTGCTTGCCGCGCACGTAGGACTTGTGCACGTTCCTGACCCGGATCATCGCTTCGCTCATGTACTTGCCTCTCGTTCCACCGCGACCGCCGAGCCGTCGCGCAGGGCCGCCGGTGCGTCCACGATCACCTGCTCGCCGGGCGATACGCCGTCCGTCACGCGCCGTGCTTCGCCCTGGGTGCCCCCCAGGGTCACCTGGCGCCGCTCGGCGCGACCGTCGCGGACGACGTAGACGACGTCCTCGCCGTTCTCCTGCCGGATGGCTGCGGACGGCACCAGCGCGCCCCGCAGTGCGGCCGTCTTCGGAGCCTCCGCGCCGGCCGGAAGTTCCTCGAGGAACGACACGCGCACGCCCATCTCGGGGACGATGCGCGCATCCCTGACCCCGAGCGCGATCCGCACCTTGACCGTCGCTTTCGAGCGGTCGGCCGTCGGGACGATCGCGATCACCTCCGCCGGCACGCGCCAGTCCGGGTAGGCGTTCAATACCGCCTCGACCGGTTGGCCGGACTTCACGCGGTTGATGTAGGCCTCGCTGACGTCCACCTGGATTTCGAGCGAATCCATGTCCACGATCGTGCCAATGCCGGTGCGGATCGAGCCGCCGCCCGCGGAGATCGGGGAGATCATCTCGCCCGGCTGCGCCGCCTTGACGGTCACCACACCGGAGAAGGGGGCACGCACGACGGTGTTGTCGAGCTGCACCTGGGCCGCGCGCAGGCCTTCCTCGGCCACCCGGACCGACTCGCGCTGGCTGTCGAGGCGCGCGCGCAGCGCTTCCGCCTGGGTGCGTGCGGCGTCGAGTGCCGAGGCGCTGGTCAGCTTGCGCGCCTCCAGGCCGAGCTGGCGCTGATACTCGCGCTCGGCATTCGCCAGCGAGGTCTCGACCTCGACGACGGCGGCGCGGGCTGCGGCGACCTGGGCGCGGCGCAATCCGGCCTCCGCGCGCGCCTCGGCGTCATCGAGCGTCGCCAGGATGTCGCCCTCGCGCACCTGCTGGCCTTCTTCGATGCGCACCTCGCGCACCTTGCCGGTGATCTTCGCCGACACGGTCGCCTGGCGGCGCGCGGTCACGTACCCGGTGGCGTCCAGCACCGAAGCGCTGCCGCCGCCCGGGGCCGCCACCATCGCACGCGCCGGCTCGGTCGCGACTGCGAGCGCCTCCTCGCGCATCAGCAGCCACGCGGCCGCAGCCACCGTCAGCGCGAGCAGCACGGCTGCGCCGATCCACAGCCGGCTCCGCGGGCCCGCGGCTTCGGCGCCGGCATCTCGATCGATGCGCAGCTGCTTGAGCAGTTCGGATTTGTCCAAGCGGTGGGTCCGGAATCAGGCAGTCAGGAGGGCGGATTCTGCCACAGACGCAGGCCGTCCCGCCCGCCGGCGCCTCAGGTCGCGCGCCAGCGGAACCCCGCCGCGGCAATCGCCAGGAACAGCGCGGCCATACCGGCGAGCAGGCCGAGCTGCGGCAGCACGTCGGCGATTCCCGCACCGTCCAGCATGACGGCGCGGGCCGCATTCAGCATCTGGGTCAGCGGCAGGGCCTCGGAGATGGCACGCAGCCAGGCCGGCGCGCCCTCGAGCGAGAACCAGACCCCGGAGAGCAGCATCATGGGCCAGGACGCCAGGTTGATGACGCCATTCGCCAGTTCCTCGCTGACGAAGCGCGCCGCCATCATGAAGCCGAGCGCGATCATCGCGAGCGCGCCGGTGACCGCGATCAGGAGCAGCAGCAGCGCGCTGCCGTCGTTGCGCACGTCCATCAGCGCGACCAGCACGGCATAGACCATCGCGGTCACGCTGACGGTCAGCAACAGGCGCGACAGGATCTGCGCCGCGCCGAATTCGAGCGCCGTCACCGGCGTCGCCGAGAGCCGGCGCAGGAAGCCCGACTTGCGGTAGCGCACGACCACGTACCCCACGCCGAACAGGCAGCTGAACATCATGTTCATGCCGAGGATGCCGGGCAGCAGCCAGTCCACGTAGCGCACCGCCGCACCGGTGACGGGCTGGCGCTCTGCGGCCGGGGCCGCCTGCAGCAGCAGCTTCTCGGCGAGGTATCCCTTCGGCGAATCGGCGTTGACCCAGTAGCGCGGCGCGCCGCGCAGGTCCACCAGCAGGTCCGCCTGATGGCGCTCGACCTTGCGCACGGCCTCCGGCAGGCCGGCTTCCGCGACCCGGTAGAAGTCGACGTGGCGCGTGCCGAGGAACGGATGCAGGGAAGCCTCGAGTTCCACGCCCGCCGGCGCCAGCACGCCCACCTTGAAGACCGCCCGCGCCTGGCCGCCGAAGATCACGGCGAAGGCGATCACGAGCGCGAGCGGGAACAGGAAGTTGAAGACCAGCGTCGAGCGGTCGCGCAGGAACTCCAGGTTGCGCGCGTGCCAGACTGCGAGCAGGCGCCGCCAGCTCACGTGCGCAGCTCCCGCCCGGTCAGCTGCAGGAACAGGTCCTCGAGGTTGCGGGGCCGGATGCGCAGGTGCCGCAGCGGCACACCGCGTTCGAGCAGGGCGCGCAGGGCGCCCTCGACGTCCCCGGTCGAGATCTCGAGGCGGTCGCCCGCCTGAAGGAGGGGCAGCGGAAATCCCGCCGTGTCGCCGGGAAAGTCCTCGCGCGGCAGTTCCAGCACCACGTCGTCGAAATGCTCCTTCAGCAGCCGCGACGGCGGGCCCTGGGCGATGATGCGCCCGCGATCCATGATCGCGACCACGTCGCAGAGGAAATAGGCTTCCTCCATGTAGTGCGTCGTCAGCAGCACGGTGCGCCCCTCGGCCTTGATCGCGCGGATCAGGTCCCAGAAGTTGTGACGCGCCTGCGGGTCGAGCCCGGTGGTCGGCTCGTCGAGGAACAGCACCTGCGGGTCGTTGACCAGCGCGATGGCGAGCAGCAGCCGTTGCAGCTGCCCGCCCGACAGCTTGCGATTGTCGCGCGCGGCGACCTGTTCGAGCGCGCACAGGCGGATCAGCTCGTCCACCTCGCGTCCCTGCGCATAGAGTCCGCGGAACATCGCGAGCGTTTCACGCACCGTCAGGAAATCCTGCAGCGCGGTCTTCTGGAACTGGATGCCGGCCTCGGCGCGGAAGCGCGCGCCCAGCGCCTCGCCGCGGTACAGCGCCTCGCCCGAGGTCGCCGTCGTGACACCCTCCATGATTTCGACCGTGGTGGTCTTGCCGGCGCCATTCGGCCCGAGCAGCCCGAAGCAGACGCCCTCGGCGATCGCGAACGACACGCCGTCCACGGCGCGCACGCCGGGATAGTCCTTGACGAGATTGCGTACTTCGAGGACCGGTTCCATGGAGACGCGCATCCTATATGATTGCGCGCGTGACGCCGAACCCGTTCCCGCACCTGCTGGCGCCGCTCGACCTCGGGTTCACGACGCTGCGCAACCGCGTGCTGATGGGCTCGATGCACACCGGCCTCGAGGACCGGCGCGAAGACTACCCGAAGCTCGCCGCCTATTTCGCCGAGCGTGCGCGTGGCGGGGTCGGCCTCATCGTCACCGGCGGCATCGCGCCGAACGCCGCCGGCTGGACCAAGCCATTCGCCGGCACGCTCTCGGGACGCCGCCATCTCGCGCGTCACCGGCTGGTGACCGACGCGGTGCACGCCGAGCGGGGCCGGATCTGCATGCAGATCCTGCACACCGGCCGCTATGGCTACCACCCGCTGGCGGTCGCGCCCTCGCGCCTGAAGGCGCCCATCGCCCCGTTCCCGCCGCGGGAACTCTCCGAGCGCGGCGTGCTGCGCCAGGTCGACGCCTTCGTGCGCGCGGCGGCGCTGGCGCAGCAGGCGGGATACGACGGGGTCGAGATCATGGGTTCGGAGGGTTACTTCATCAACCAGTTCCTCGCCGCCCGCACCAACCACCGGCACGACCACTGGGGCGGCAGCTGGCAGAACCGCATGCGCCTGCCGCTGGAGATCGTCGCGCGCACGCGGTCGGCCGTGGGGCGCGAATTCATCCTGATCTACCGGCTCTCGATGCTCGACCTCGTGGAAGGCGGCAGCAGCTGGCAGGAAGTCGTGGAACTGGCGCAGGCGGTCGAGCAGGCGGGCGCCACCATCATCAACACCGGCATCGGCTGGCACGAGGCCCGCATCCCGACCATCGCGACGATGGTGCCGCGCGCCGCCTTCACCTGGGTCACGCGCCGGCTCAAGGGGGTCGTGAAGGTGCCGCTGGTGACCAGCAACCGCATCAACGACCCGGCGGTCGCCGAGCAGGTGCTGGCGCGAGGCGACGCCGACATGGTGTCCATGGCGCGCCCGCTGCTCGCCGATCCGGAGTTCGTGGAGAAGGCGGCCGGCAACCGTGCCGACGAGATCAACACCTGCATCGCCTGCAACCAGGCCTGCCTCGATCTCGTGTTCCAGAACGAGGTCGCGACCTGCCTGGTGAACCCGCGCGCGGGACGCGAGACGGAACTCAATTACCTGCCGGTGCAGTCGCCGAAGCGCGTCGCGGTCGTGGGCGCGGGACCGGCGGGCCTCGCCTGCGCGACGGTCGCAGCCGGGCGCGGGCATCACGTCACCCTGTTCGAGGCCGCCGACCGCATCGGCGGCCAGTTCAACATGGCGAAGGTGATTCCCGGCAAGGAGGAGTTCCACGAGACGCTGCGGTATTTCGGCCGCCAGATCGCGCTGACCGGCGTCACGCTCGAGCTGTCCCGGCGGGTGGACCTTGCCTCGCTCACGTCGGGCGGATTCGACGAGGTCGTGCTGGCCACTGGCGTGGTGCCGCGGCTGCCGACGATCCGGGGGCTCGACCACCCGAAGGTGCTCTCCTACGTGGACGTGCTGTTGCACGGTCGCCCGGTGGGTGCGCGCGTGGCGATCGTCGGCGCCGGCGGCATCGGCTTCGACGTCGCCGAATTCCTGAGTCATGATGCGGCGCATCCGCCGAGCAGCCAGGATATCCCGGCGTTCATGAAGGAATGGGGCATCGACATGGAACTTTCGACTCGTGGCGGCCTCGCATCGGACGGCGCAGCGTCGCCCACCGTGCCGCGCACCATCTGGTTGCTGCAGAGGAAACCCACGCCGCCGGGCCGCGACCTCGGCAAGACCACCGGCTGGGTGCACCGGCTGGCGCTCAAGCGCCGCGGCGTGCGCATGCTGGCCGGTGTCTCCTACCAGCGCATCGACGACGCCGGCCTGTGGATCCTGCACGGTGAGAAGGCCGAGCTGCTCGAGGTGGACCACGTGGTGATCTGCGCCGGCCAGGAACCGCAGCGCGAATTGCAGGCCGGCCTCGCACAGGCGGGCATCCGCGCGCACCTGATCGGCGGCTCCAAGCTCGCCACCGAGCTCGACGCCCGGCGGGCGATCGACGAAGGCTCGCGCCTGGCGGCGGCGCTGTGAGGACTCCGGCGGCCGCGAATGCCCAGCTGACCCTGCTGGACCCAGCGCCCGGCACGGAGGCCTGGCAGGTCCGGCCGAGCGAGCGGGCAAGGCGCCTCGCCGTGCGCGTGCTGCCCGGCGGTTTCGTGGAAGTGGTCGTGCCGCAAGGCACGCGACCGCGCACCGTGCAGCAGTTCGTCGCGCGCCACCGCCGCTGGATCGAGCACAAGGTGGAGCAATACCGGCCGGTGGACGCGATGCCCGCGGACCGCTTGCCGGACAGCATCCGTTTCGCGGCCAGCGGCCAAGCCTTCAGGCTCCAGTACGCGGCCGGCGACGGCGGCTTGCGGCTGCAGCCGGCCGGGGAGGCGCTGGTCGTCCACGGCGACGTCGGCCGCGTTGCGCTCGTGCGCCATGCGCTGCAGCGCTTCACCATGCACATGGCGCGCGCGGTGCTCGCGCCGCGATTGCAGCAGCTTTCCGGGGTCACCGGGCTGTCGTACCACCGGCTGCAGATCCGCCGCCAGCGCACGCGCTGGGGAAGCTGCTCCAGGAGCGGCACGATCAGCCTGAATGCCTGCCTGCTGTTCCAGCCGCCGCAGGTCGTGGACTACCTGCTGATCCACGAGCTCGCGCATACGCGCCACATGAACCATTCGCGGCGCTTCTGGGGGCTGGTCGCCCGGCACGAACCGCGCTGGCGCGAACTGGATGCCGCGCTGATGCTGGGCTGGCGCGAAGTGCCGGCCTGGGTCCTGCACTGAGCGCGGGCTTGCAGGATCGCCAGCCGGGCGGCACGCGCGCGGCACCGTACCTGGTGCTGGCGATCGCGCTGCTCGCAGTCTCGCACGGCGCGATCTTCGCGCGGCTCGCGGACGCTGCGCCGCTCGCCATCGCCGCGTGGCGGCTCGGCATCGCCTGCCTCGTGGTCCTGCCGGTCGCCGCCGCGGCCCGCCCCGCGGCGCTGCCGGGGGGCGCGATCGTGCTGGCCGCCTGCGCGGGCGCGATGCTCGCACTGCATTTCGCGACCTGGATCGCCTCGCTCGACTACACGACGATCGCGCGCAGCGTATTGTTCGTCAGCACGGCGCCGGTCTGGGTCGCCCTGATCGAGGCTGCGCTCGGCAGGGGCATTCCTGCGCGCGCGATGCTCGCCGCACTCGCCGCGGCGATCACCGGGGCGCTCATCGTCGGTTCCGACCGGCTCGGCGGGACCGCCTCCACCGGCGACCTGCTCGCAGTTGCCGGCGCGATCGCCATGGCCGCTTACCTGCTGCTGTCGCGCGCGGCCCAGGCCGCGTTGCCGTTTCGCGCCTATCTCGGGATCGCCTACGGGACGGCGGCGGCGCTGCTGTGGATCGCCATGCTCGCGACCGACACCCAGGCATCCGGTTACGCGCCCGGCACCTGGTGGGCGCTGGCGGGCATGGCTTTGGTCTCTCAACTCATCGGCCACGGCGGCTACAACTGGGCGCTCCGGCATCTCGCGCCACTGTTCGTCGCCATCGTGCTCGTCGGCGAGCCGGTGCTGGCTTCGCTATTGGGCTGGTGGCTGCTCGGCGAGGAACCGGGCTGGCGCACCGCGGCCGGCGGCGCGCTGATCCTGGCCGGCATCGCCCTGGCGGCCGGGGCCGGGCGGCGCGCCTGACGGGCGCGAGGCGAGGGCCCGGCGTCGCCAGTGACGCTGCAGCCGCCAGCCCAGCAGCAGTGCCGCGATCGCCGCGTACACGAGCGGCTCGCGGACGTCCGCCTTGACCTGCCACCAGAAATGCACGCAGCCGAGCACCACAGCGGGGTAGACCAGCCGGTGCAGCTTCTGCCAGCGGCGGCCCATGCGGCGCATCGCGCGGTTAGTGGAAGTCCAGGCCAGCGGCACCAGCAGGACCAGCGCCGTGAAGCCGATGGTCACGTAAGGGCGCTTGGCAATGTCCACGAGCAGCTGGCGCCAGTCGAAGGCCTGGTCCACGAACAGGTACCAGAGGAAGTGCAGCGCGATGTAGGCGAAGGCGAACAGACCCAGCATGCGCCGGAACGCGAGCAGGCGCGGCCAGCCGAGGATCTCCCGCAGCGGCGTCACCATCAACGTCAACAGCAGCAGGCGCAGCCCCCAGATGCCGAGCGTGTCCTGCACTTTCTCGACCGGGTTCGCGCCGAGGTCCGCGCCCGGCCACTGCAGCACGCCGGCCGCGAGCCAGGCGAGCGGCAGCAGGCAGAGTCCGAAGACCAGCGGCTTGGCGACGCGCCGCGTGACCGTGTCGGCGTTCATCGGTCCTCAGAAGTGGCGGGCGAGGTCCATGCCGCGGTAGAGGTCCGCGACCTCCCCGGCATAGCCGTTGAACGGCAGGGTCGGCTGGCGCGAGAAGATCGAGCCGGCGCCGATCCGCCGTTCGCTCTTCTGGCTCCAGCGCGGGTGGTCCACGGCCGGGTTCACGTTGGCGTAGAAGCCATACTCGCGCGGGGCCGCCAGCGCCCAGGAAGTGCGCGGCATGCGCTCCATAAAGCGGATACGCACCACCGACTTCACGCTCTTGAATCCGTACTTCCACGGCACGACCAGGCGCAGCGGGGCGCCGTTCTGGTTCGGCAGCACGCGCCCGTAGAGGCCGACCGCCAGGATCGCGAGCGGGTGCATGGCCTCGTCCATGCGCAGGCCCTCGACATAGGGCCACTGGAGGACGTCGTAGCGCTGGCCCGGCATCTGCTTCGGGTCGAGCAGCGTCGTGAGTTCCACGAACTTCGCCCGGGACGTGGGCTGGAAGCGCTTGATGAGATCACCCAGTGGGAAACCGATCCAGGGGATGACCATGGACCAGGCTTCGACGCAACGCAGGCGATAGATGCGCTCCTCCAGCGGATGCGGCTTGAGCAGGTCGTCGAGGTCGAGGCGCCCGGGTTTCTCGCATTCGCCGTCCACGGTCACCGTCCAGGGTCGCGGCCGCAGCGTGTGCGCGTTCTCGGCCGGGTCTTCCTTGCCGGTGCCGAACTCGTAGAAATTGTTGTAGCCGGTGACCTCGGCGAAGCTGTTCGCCTTTTCCGCAGTCGAGTAGCGCGCGTTCCTGCGGAACTCGAGCCGCGGCACCAGCGTCACGTTCATGACCTGGGCCAGCACCTGAGGCGCCGCGGCCGCGATCCCGGCCCCGGCCAGGCCGGCGAGGAAGCCGCGGCGCTCCAGGACCGCGCGCTCGGGAGTGATCTCGGAAGGCCGGATTCGCGAATCTCCGCTCATGCCTATCGGACCGGAGTTCATGCCGGTTTGTTTCACCAGTCCGTGGCCGGAATGCCCCGGGATGCGGCTTTGCGGCGCGCGCGCCGGCTGGCGTTGACCAGCAGCGGTTCCTCGACCGCCGCCAGGTGCGCGATGTCGGAAGCCGAATTGGCATAGGCAGCGATACGGCGGCCCGGGTGCCGGGCGCGCAGTTCCTCGATGCAGCGGCGCTTCTCCTCGCCGCGCCGGTTCGCCGTCGTGAGCGCGCCGTCCAGCCTGCCGTCCCGCCAGGCGACGCCGGTGCATATTGTCTCGTGGAAGCCGAGCCGCTGCCCGATGCGCGGCACGTAGAGATCCGGGCTCGCCGACAGCAGCACCAGCCGGTCCCCGGCCTCGCGGTGGCGCGCGATCGCCTCGAGCGCGCCGGGGCGGAGTTCGGCGTCGGCCAGTCCCGTGACGAACCGGTCCGACCAGGCGTCGATCTCGTCGCGACCGGCGCCGGACAGATAGGCCCTCAGCAGGTCGGACTTCAGTCGCCCGCGGTCGCGCCCGGCGAACGTGAACCTGAGCACTGCGTTCAAGGCGCGCAGCCATCCACGCCGTTGCGGATGCCGGCGCAGCCAGCCGCGCAGGTAGGGCACGAAGGTGTCGCGGCGCGTGATCGTGCCGTCGAGGTCGAAGACCGCCAGGCGGCGAGCTCGCAGGTCGGTCCCGGGACTCATGCGACCTCAGCCGACCCGGCGGTCATGGCCGGACCAGTACGGCTCGCGCAATTG
>CAZYPM010000011.1:25100-26344 GCA_964649205.1 uncultured Steroidobacteraceae bacterium | reverse complement strand
GGCCCCGGCGGCCAGCGCGAGCGCGAGCGCAGCGAGGCGCCTCATGGCGCCGCTCCGGCTGCCGCGGCGCCGGGCTCGACCTGCTGCACCGTGCGCCGTTGCGGCGTCAGGTACCTGCGCGCGACCTCGCTGATGAGCTCGGGCGTCACCGCGCGCAGTTCCTGCTCGATCCGGTTGATGCGCGCCGGGTCGTCGTCGAACAGCGCGAAGCAGGCGAGCAGGTCCACGAGCCCGAAGCGCGTGCTCGAACCCGCCAGGTCATAGAGCGCGGCCCGCGTCTTGGTCAGCGCGCGCTCCATCTGCGCGGCCGTGGGCGGCGCGGCCTGCAGGCGCGCGATCTCGGCGTCGATGTCGGAGACGATGGCCGCGGGGTCGGTGGCCGGGTCGTGTACGAGGTACAGCATCCACAGCATCGGGCCGTCGTAGGTGAACTCGTTGCCGAGCAGGTTGATGCCGCCGGCGACCGAGCCGGCGTAGCCCTGCTGCTGCACCAGGCGTTGCCACAGCATGCTGTCCTCGCCCTGCAGCAGGATCTGGTCGAGCAGGCTGAAAGCCCAGTGCTCGGGAGTGCCGCGCGGGGGCACGTGCCAGGCGAGCGCGAGCGCCGGGCGCGGCGCCAGCCGGTCGACGTAGGAATCGCGGCGCTCCGCGGCCTGCTCGGGCTCCACGATGTCGGGCCGCGGCGGCTGCGGCCGGGCGGGGATCGCCGCGAAGTACTGCGCGATCCAGGCACGCGCCGCGGCGGCGTCGAAGTCGCCCGCGACCACCAGCACTGCGTTGTTCGGCGCGTAGTAGGTGTCGAAGAACTCGCGCGCATCGGCGAGCGTCGCGGCGTCGAGGTCCGCGAGATCGCCGTAGAAATTGTGCGCGTTGTGCCAGTTGCGGTTGGCGACCTGCGGCAGGGTCAGCCAGGGAAAGCCGCCGTAGGGCTGGTTCAGCACGTTGACGCGGACCTCGTTCTTCACCACACCCTGCTGGTTGGCCAGGTTGTCCTGCGTGATCGCGAGCGACTTCATGCGGTCTGCTTCCGCCCACAGCACGGTCTCGAGCACGTGCGCAGGCACGACCTGGAAGTAGTTCGTGTAGTCGAAGGTGGTCGAGCCGTTGACGACCCCGCCATTGCCCTCGATGAGGCGGATGAACTCCATCTTCCCGAGGTTGCCGGAGCCCTGGAACATCAGGTGTTCGAACAGGTGCGCGAATCCGGTGCGGCCCTTCGGTTCGATGCGGAAACCGATGCGGTA
>CAZYPM010000011.1:0-25000 GCA_964649205.1 uncultured Steroidobacteraceae bacterium | reverse complement strand
GGCGCCATCCGTATCGCTCCGTCGAGCCGGATCGTGTCCCCATTCAGCATGTGATTGGTGCAGATCGCCGCCACGAGCTCGGCGTACTCCTCCGGCCGGCCGAGGCGCGGCGGGAAGGGCACCTGCTTGCCGAGCGAGTCCTGTGCTTCCTGCGGCAGGCCCGCCATCATCGGGGTCTGGAAGATGCCGGGCGCGATGCCGACCACGCGGATGCCGAAGCGCGCGAGCTCGCGCGCGAGCGGCAGCACCATGCCGTGGACCGCCGCCTTCGACGTGCCGTACGCGACCTGCCCGACCTGGCCTTCGAAGGCCGCGACCGAGGCCGTGTGGATCAGCAGGCCGCGCTCGCCGTCGGCGTCGGGCGCGTTCGACTGCATGATCGCGGCGGCGGCCCGGTCCAGCAGGAAGGTGCCAAGCACGTTGATGTTCATGACGCGCTGGAAGGCCGCCGTGGGCAGAGGGCCGTCCTTGCCGAGGAGCTTGCCGGGCGTTGCCACTCCCGCGCAGGCGACCGCGACGTTGAGCCCACCCATGTGGTCGGCCGCCGCGCGCACCGCCGCGTCCACGTCGGATTCGCTGGTCACGTCGCAGTGCCGGTAGCTCGCGCCGGCGCCGAGCTGCCCCGCTGCCTTGCGGCCGGCATCGTCCTGGACGTCGAGCAGGGCAACCTTGCCGCCGGAGGCCACCAGCCGGGCGGCCGTGGCGAGCCCGAGTCCCGATGCCCCGCCCGAGATGACCGCCCGCACCTGTTCGAGTTTCATGGCTGCATTTCCCCGGCGCCCAGTCTACAGCCTCGGGACCGCAGGACGCCGGTGTTGCGACGGATGCCCGCGGCTCAGAGACGAAGGCCGCCGTCCACCTCGACGACGCGGCCGGTCAGGAAATCGTTCTCGGCGATGTAGACCGCAGTGGCGGCGATTTCGGCGGGCTGGCCGAGCCGGCGCAGCGGCACCGTGCTCGTGACCCTGGCGACCAGCTCGGGCTTCATCGCGGCCAGGATGTCCGTGGCGCAGAAGCCGGGAGCGATCGCGGCGCTCCTGATGCCGTAGCGCGCCAGTTCCTTGGCCCAGACCACGGTCATCGCCGCGACGCCCGCCTTGGTTGCGGAGTAATTGGTCTGGCCGACGTTGCCCTCGCGCGAGATCGAGGAGATGTTGATGATCAGTCCGCCGTTGCCGAGCCGGATCATCCGTTCCGCCGCCTCGCGCGCGCACAGGAACACGCCGGTCAGGTTGACGGCGATCACGGCCTGCCATTGCTCGAGCGACATCTTGCCGGCCACCGCGCCGTCCTTGACCTTGACCAGCAGGGCGTCGCGGGTGATGCCGGCGTTGTTGACCATGACGTCCAGCCGGCCGAGGTCCGCGACCACGGCGTCGAGGCTCGCAGTGACCGCCGGCTCCTGCGCGACGTCCACCGCGTAGGCTTTCGCCCGCACCCCTGCGGACTCGCACAGCGCGCAGGTCGCGCGTGCCTCGTCGGGATTGATGTCGAGGGCGGCGATATTCGCTCCCTTGGCGGCGAACGCCGTCGCAATCGCGCGGCCCAGGCCGCGGCCCGCGCCGGTCACGGCGACTACCTTGCTGGCGAGCTGCATGCGGTCCTTTACTGCACCCGCGAATGAGGGGGCAGACATTGCAATGGGTTCAGGACGTTAGCGGCTCTTGCGGCGCAACACAACTGTCACAGGGGTTCGATGTCGAACAGCACGGCCTCGGCCTCGACGAGTTCGCCGGCGCGCGCCAGCACCTGGGTCACGCGCCCGGCGCGCCCGGCGCGGATCGCGTGCTGCATCTTCATCCCCTCGACGACGGCCAGCACGTCGCCTTTCGCGACGCTGTCGCCGGGCTGCACGCGCAGATCCACGACGCGTCCCGGCAGCGGCGATGCCGGGTGCGCATCGGCGTCCTCGACGCCGCGTTCATGCGGCCAGGCGGAAGTGATCGTGATCTCGTCCGCCTGTGCCCCGACGACCTGTAATCGGTTGCCGCAGCGGATCAGTTCCAGCTCGCGCTCGCCGTCGCCGGCTTCCACGCGAAAGCGGCCGTCGTCGCCCGCCCGCACGCGGCCGGCCAGTCGCAGCCCGTCCGCGGCGATGTCGAGGCGATCGCCACGCCGCTGCGCGCGCAGGCGCTGGAACGAGGTGGTGCGCAATCCGATGGACTGCGCCGCCGGGCCGCCCATGCGCCAGGCATCCGCCTGGCTCCAGGGCGTGCGCGCAGCGGCCGCCACGGCACGTCCTTCGAGCGCGACGGCGGCCGCGAGCAGCAGCGATTCCGGTGCCGGCGCCGCCTCGCACGTCAGCGTCCCGAGCTCGCGGTCCACGAACCCGGTGTCCACGTCGCCGGCCGCGAAGCGCGGGTGGCGCGCGATCGCGCGCAGCAGCGGCAGGTTGCTGGCGACGCCGAAGACCGCGGTGCGGTCGAGCGCCAGCGCGAGCCGCGCCAGGGCCTCGCGGCGGTCGGCGCCCGACGCGATCACCTTCGCGATCATCGGGTCGTAGTGCACGCTGACCGCATCGCCGTCGTCGACGCCCGCGTCGACGCGCCAGCCGGCGTCCTCGGGCGGGTGCACGAAACGCTCCACGGTGCCGACCGAGGGCAGGAAGCCGCGGCGCGGGTCCTCGCTGTACAGGCGTGCCTCGATGGCATGGCCGCACTGCTGCACCTGGTCCTGCGCCAGCGGCAGTTTCCCGCCCGCGGCCACGCGCAGCTGCCATTCCACCAGGTCGAGGCCCGTCACCAGCTCGGTCACCGGGTGCTCGACCTGCAGGCGGGTGTTCATCTCCATGAAGTAGAACGCGCCGTCCGCGCCGACGATGAACTCGACCGTGCCGGCGTTGACATAGCCCACCGCCTGCGCCGCGCGCACCGCCGCCGCCGTCATCGCCGCGCGCGTGGCGGCGTCGATGAAAGGCGAAGGCGACTCCTCGATGATCTTCTGGTAGCGGCGCTGCACCGAGCATTCGCGCTCGAACAGGTGCAGGCAGGCCCCGGTCGTGTCGCCGAACACCTGGACCTCGATGTGACGCGGCCGCTCGAGGAAGCGCTCGAGCATGAGCCGGCCGTCGCCGAAGGCGTTCTCCGCCTCGCTTTGCGCACCGGCGACCGCCTCTGCGAGCTCGCCGGCGGCGTGCACGATGCGCATGCCCTTGCCGCCGCCGCCGGCCACCGCCTTCACCAGCAGCGGGAAGCCCACGCGCGCGGCCTCCTGCGCCAGCCGCGCGGGCGACTGGTCGTCGCCCATGTAGCCGGGCACGATGGGCACGCCGGCCGCGGACACGATCGCCTTGGCCTCGTGCTTCAGCCCCATCGCGCGGATCGCGGCGGGCGTCGGACCGACGAAGGCGATGCCTGCCTCGGCGCAGGCCTGTGCGAATTCCGCATTTTCCGACAGGAAACCGTAGCCGGGATGGATCGCATCGGCGCGCGTGGCGCGCGCGGCCTCGATCACGGCGTCGGCGTTCAGGTAGGATTCGCGCGCGGGCGGCGGGCCGATGCAGACCGCCTGGTCGGCGAGCCGCACGTGCCGCGCGCCGCGGTCCGCCTCGGAATGCACCGCGATCGCGTGCACGCCGAGCCTGCGGCAGGTCCTGACGATGCGGCAGGCGATCTCGCCGCGGTTCGCGATCAGCAGGCGGCGGATCATGGCTGGCCGCGTGTCCAGCCCGGCTTGCGCCGCTCGAGGAAGGCCGTCAGTCCCTCGCGCGCCTCGTCGCCGGCGCGCACCCGCGCGATCCAGCGCGAGGTGTCGTAGAGCAATGCCTCGTCGCCCGCGCCGCTGCGACCGGTCACGTGGCGCAGCAGCTGCTTGATCTCCGCCTGGGCGCGCGGCCCGCCCGCGAGCAGCGCCTGCGCGATCCGCTCCGCGAGCGCCGGCAGGCCCGCGGCGTCCGCGGTCTCGTGCACCAGCCCGACGGCCTGCGCCATCGCCGCGTCCATCGCCTCGCCGGTCAGGAACCAGCGGTGCGCCTGGCGCGGGCCGATCGCCCGGATCACGTAGGGCGAGATCATCGCCGGCACCAGCCCGAGGCGGACCTCGGAGAGCGCGAAGCGCGCGCGCTCCGAGGCGAGCGCGATGTCGCAGCAGGCGACCAGCCCGACCGCGCCGCCCATCGCGGCGCCGTTCACGATCGCGACCGTGGGCCGCGGCAGCCGCTCCAGCGCCTCGAGCATGCCGGCGAAGCGCCGGGCATCGGCCTCGTTCTGCGCGGGCGGCGCCGTGCCGGCCGCACGCATCTCGCCGATGTCGGCGCCGGCGCAGAAGACCTCCCCGGCGCCGGCCAGGAAGACCGCGCGCACGGCATCGTCGGCGGCGAGCGCCGCCAGCGCCTCGGTCAGCCGCGCGACCAGTTCGCCCGACAGCGCATTGCGGGCCTCGGGCCGGTCGAGCGTGAGCGTGACGATGCCGCGCGGATCGCGCGTGACGGTGAGCATCGGCGTCACATCCGGAACACGCCGTAGGATTCCGGCGCCGGGGCCGGGCCGTGGGCCACGACCGAGAGCGCGAGACCCAGCACCCGGCGGGTGTCGCAGGGATCGATCACGCCGTCGTCCCAGAGCCGCGCGCTTGCGTAGTAGGGATTGCCCTGGCGTTCGTATTGCTCGCGGATGCCGTCCATGAATGCCTTCTGCTCGGGCTCGGGCCAGCTGCCGCCCTTCGCCTCGATGCCATCCCGGCGCACGGTCGCGAGCACGGAGGCCGCCTGCTCGCCGCCCATGACGGAGATGCGGGCGTTCGGCCAGCTCCACAGGAAGCGCCCGCCGTAGGCGCGCCCGCACATCGCGTAATTGCCGGCGCCGAAGGACCCGCCGATCACGACCGTGAGCTTCGGCACGGTGGAGCAGGCGACCGCGGTGACCATCTTGGCGCCGTCACGCGCGATGCCGCCGGCCTCGTAGCGGCGGCCCACCATGAATCCCGTGATGTTCTGCAGGAACAGCAGCGGCACCCGGCGGCGGTTCGCGAGCTGCACGAAATGCGCGCCCTTCAGCGCCGACTCCGAGAACAGGATGCCGTTGTTGGCGAGGATCGCGACAGGGTAGCCCCAGATCTGCGCGAAGCCGCAGACCAGCGTCTTGCCGTACAGCGCCTTGAACTCGTGGAACTCGGAGCCGTCGACGATGCGCGCGATCACCTCCCGCACGTCGTAGGGCTGGCGCAGGTCGCGCGGCACCAGGCCGTAGAGCTGCTCTGCCGGGTAGGCGGGCTCGGCCGGCGAACCGGGCTCGAGCCAGGATTGCGGGCGGTAGTTGAGCGCGCCCACGACCTCGCGCGCCATCGCCAGCGCGTGCGCATCGCTGTCGGCCAGGTGGTCCACGACCCCCGAGGTGCGCGCGTGCACGTCGCCGCCGCCGAGCGTCTCCGCGTCCACGACCTCGCCGGTCGCCGCCTTCACCAGCGGCGGGCCGCCGAGGAAGATCGTGCCCTGGTTCTTCACGATGATGGACTCGTCGCACATCGCGGGCACGTAGGCGCCGCCCGCGGTGCAGGAACCCATCACGACCGCGACCTGCGGGATGCCGGCGGCCGAGAGCCGCGCCTGGTTGTAGAAGATGCGCCCGAAGTGCTCGCGGTCCGGGAACACCTCGTCCTGCAGCGGCAGGAAGGCGCCGCCGGAATCCACCAGGTAGACGCAGGGCAGGCGGTTCTCGAGCGCGATCTCCTGCGCGCGCAGGTGCTTCTTGACGGTGACCGGGTAGTAGGTGCCGCCCTTGACCGTCGCATCGTTGGCGACCACCACCAGCTCGCGGCCGAGGATGCGCCCGATGCCGGCCACCAGCCCGGCGCCCGGCGCCTCGTCGCCGTACATGCCGCCCGCGGCCAGCGGCGCGATCTCGAGGAAGGGACTGCCCGGGTCGAGCAGGGCCTCGATGCGGTCGCGCGGCAGCAGCTTGCCCCTCGCGAGGTGCCTGGCGCGCGCATCCTCGCCGCCGCCCGCAGCCGCGGCCGAGAGTCGCCTGCGCAGGTCGGCCACCAGTTCCTGCATCTGCGCGGCGTTGTCGCGATAATCCGCGCCGCCGGCGTCGACGCGCGACACGATGCGCGTCATGGCGTCGTCGCCCGGAACAGCTCGCGCCCGATCAGCATGCGCCGGATCTCGTTGGTGCCGGCGCCGATCTCGTAGAGCTTGGCGTCGCGCAGGATGCGCCCGGCGGGATAGTCGTTGATGTAGCCGTTGCCGCCCAGCATCTGGATCGCCTCGAGCCCGGCCTGGGTCGCGCGCTCGGAGGCGACCAGCAGGCAGGCGGCCGCATCGTAGCGCGTGGTCTTGCCCGCGTCGCAGGCGCGCGCGACCGCATAGGCGTAGGCGCGCGAGGCGTTGCAGCCGGCGTACAGGTCGGCGAGCTTGGCCTGCATCAGCTGGAAGGTGCCGATCGGGCGGCCGAACTGCTCGCGCTCGTGCAGGTAGGGCACGGCCAGGTCGAGCGCCGCGCGCATCAGGCCGAGCGGACCGCCGGTCAGCACGACCCGTTCGTAATCGAGTCCCGACATCAGGATCTCGGCGCCGCCGCCCTCGCGGCCGAGCAGGTTGTCCTGCGGCACGAAGCAGTCCTCGAACACCAGCTCGCAGGTGTCGGAGCCGCGCATGCCGAGCTTGTCGAGCTTCTGCGCGGCACGGTAGCCCTTCATGCCGCGCTCGACGATGAAGGCCGTGATCCCGGAGGCGCCCGAGCCCGGGGCGAGGGTGGCGTAGACCACGGCGGTGTCGGCCTCCGGCCCGTTCGTGATCCACATCTTGCTGCCGTTCAGCAGGAAGCCGCCGTCCCGGCGCTCGGCGCGCGTGCGCATCGAGACCACGTCCGAGCCCGAGCCCGGCTCGCTCATCGCCAGCGCGCCGACATCCTCGCCGCTCACCAGGCGGGGGAGGTAGCGCCGCCGCTGCGCTTCGTTGCCGAAGCGGCGCAGCTGGTTCACGCACAGGTTCGAGTGCGCGCCGTACGACAGGCCGATCGCGCCTGACACACGGCTGATTTCCTCCATGGCGACGACGTGCTCCAGGTAGCCGAAGCCGAGCCCGCCGTATTCTTCGGGGACCGTCATGCCGAGCAGGCCCATCTCGCCCATCTCGGGCCAGAGCTCGCGCGGGAAGCGGTTGCTGCGATCGATCTGGTCGGCCTGCGGCGCAATGCGCCGCAGCGCGAACTCGCGCACCGCCTGGCGCAGTTCGTCGACCCGTTCACCGAGCTGGAAATCGAAATCGACCTGGAACATGCCGCGACCCCCGGCTCCGCCGGCCTTGCTTCAGCAATGGTATTGTCCGACAATCAGACAGGCAAGTCCATGTCGTAAAAAGGGTGACCCATGTTCGAGCCCCTGGGCTATGCGCCGGCCTACCTGCGGGTTTCCGAGGAGATCCGGGGTCGGATCCTGCGCCGGGAACTCAGCGAGGGCGAGGCCCTGCCGACCGAGACCGAACTCGCACGCCAGTTCGAGGTGAATCGTTCGACCGTGCGCGAGGCGCTGCGCAAGCTCGAGAGCGCCGGGCTGCTCAGCCGCCGTCGCGGCGGCAAGCGCCTGTACGTCACCCGTCCCACGCGCGAAGCCGTGGGCGGCGGCCTGTCGCAGGCGCTGGCCCTGCACCGGGCGCGCGTCGTGGACGTATGGGAGGCCCTGCAGGCGGTGCAGCCGGGAATCGCCGCGGCTGCCGCCGTGCGCCGCGACGAGGCGGCGCTCGGCAGGCTCGAGGCGGTGGCGCAGCGCTTCGCCGGGCGCCCGGGCGACCGCGCGCAGGCGGTGGCGGACGTCGCCGAGTTCTTCGACGCACTCGGCGAGGCGAGCGGCAACCCGGTATTCGTGCTGCTGAACGAGCCGCTGCTGCGGCTGCTGAAGCCGAGCCTCGCCATCATCATTGACCGCGTGCCGCAGGCGCGCGCGCGCATCGAGGCGGCGCAGGCGAAGGTGGTGGCGGCGGTGCGGGCGCGCGATGCGGCGGCGGCCTCCGAGTGGATGGCGCGCCACGTGCGGGATTTCCGCCGCGGCTACGAGGTCGCGGGCATCGCGCTCTCGACCGGGGTCGGCGAATCCCCCGATGCCGCGGTCAGCTGAGCTCGAGCGCGACCGCGGTCGCCTCGCCGCCGCCGATGCAGAGCGCGGCGACGCCGCGCTTGCCGCCGCGGCGCTTGAGCGCGTGGATCAGCGTCGTGAGGATGCGGGCCCCGGTCGCCCCGATCGGATGGCCGAGCGCGCAGGCGCCGCCGTGGACGTTGACCTTGTCGTGCGCGATGCCGATGTCCTTCATCGCCGCCATCGTGACCACCGCGAAGGCCTCGTTGATCTCGTACAGGTCCACGTCGCCGGGCTTCCAGCCGGCCATCTTCAGCACCTTGGCGATCGCGCCGCCCGGCGCGGTCGTGAACCACTCCGGTTCGTGCGCATGGCTCGCGTGCGCCACGATGCGGGCCACGGGCGCGAGCTGCGCGCCGGCAGCGGCCTCCGCGCGGGCAAGCACCAGCGCGGCGGCGCCGTCCGAGATGGACGACGAGCTCGCGGCGGTGACCGTGCCGTCCTTGCCGAAGGCCGGCTTCAGGTTGGGAATCTTCTCGATCGACACGGTGAACGGCGTTTCATCGCGGGCGATGACGCGCTCGCCCTTGCGGTCGGCGATCGTAACGGGCGTGATCTCGGCCTCGAACGCGCCGGACTCGACCGCGGCCAGCGCACGGCGCACGGACTCGGCCGCGAATGCGTCCTGCTGGGCGCGCGTGAAGCCGTACTTGGCGGCGGTGGCGTCGGCGAAGCAGCCCATGAGCTTGCCGTCCCAGGGGCTCTGCAAGCCGTCGTAGAACATGTGGTCGATGATTTCGCCGTGGCCCATGCGGTACCCGGCGCGCGCCTTGGGCAGCAGGTAAGGCGCGTTGCTCATGGACTCGAGGCCGCCGGCCACGATGAAGTCAGCGCCGCCGGCGGCGAGCTGGTCGGCAGCGAGCATCACCGACTTCATCGCGGAGCCGCACATCTTGTTGACCGTGGTCGCCGGCACGGACTTCGGCAGTCCGGCGGCCAGCGCCGCCTGGCGCGCCGGCGCCTGGCCCTGGCCCGCGGGGAGCACGCAACCCATCAGGACTTCGTTGACCCTGTCCGGGCTCACGCCAGAGTCCGCCACCGCGGCGCGGATTGCGGAGGCGCCGAGTGCATGCCCTGCAAGCGGGGTCAATACGCCGAGCATCGCGCCGATGGGCGTGCGCCGGGCCGAGAGGATGACGACGGTAGTGTTGGCCATAGGGCGGCATTTTGCCCTGCAAAAGGGCGCTTGTCTCCCCGCGAGCGGGGCGGGCCGGGTGCGAGCGGATACACTGTAAGGTCCTGCTGGAGGAACCCATGAGCAGCCCGGCCGAACGCATTGTCAAGGACGCCCAGCCGGCCCGCGGGCCACTGCGCTTCGTGAGCGCGGCCTCGCTGTTCGACGGCCACGATGCGGCCATCAACATCATCCGCCGCATCCTGCAGGCGCATGGCGCCGAAGTGATCCACCTCGGCCACAACCGCAGCGTGGCCGACATCGTGCGCGCGGCCATCCAGGAGGATGCCGACGGCGTCGCCGTCAGCAGCTACCAGGGCGGGCACAACGAGTACTTCCGCTACATGGTGGACATGCTGCGCGAGCGCGGCGCAGGCCACGTGAAAGTCGTGGTCGGCGGCGGCGGCACGATTGCGCCGCACGAGGTGGAGGAACTCGAGGCCTACGGCGTCGAGAAGATCTACACGCCGGACGACGGCCTGCGCCTCGGCCTCGACGGCATGATCGACGACGTGTTCCGCCGCGTGCTGGCGGTGCCGCGCCCGGCCTGGGACGGCGGCCCGCTCTCGGCAGACGACCCGGTGGGCCTCGCGCGCGCGATCACCGCGCTCGAGCTCGGCGCCGACGAGGACCTGGTCGCGCGGCTGCGCAAGGAGGCCGTGAAGACGCTCAACCGCCCGCCGGTGCTCGGCATCACCGGCACGGGCGGCGCCGGCAAGTCGTCGCTGACCGACGAGATCCTGAACCGCATCGTGCGCTTCTTCCCGGACCGCCGCGTGGCCGTCCTCGCCATGGACCCGACCCGGCGCCGCACCGGCGGCGCGCTGCTCGGCGACCGCATCCGGATGAACGCGCTGGCGAACGAGCAGCTCTTCATGCGCTCGCTGGCGACACGGCGGCAGCACCTGGCGACCGCGGCGGTGCTGGCCGACACCGTGCAACTGCTGAAATCCGCGGGCTTCGACCTGGTGGTGGTCGAGACCGCGGGCATCGGCCAGAGCGATTCCGAGATCGTCGACCTGGTGGACCTCTCGATGTACGTGATGACGGCCGAATACGGCGCGGCCAGCCAGCTCGAGAAGATCGACATGCTGGACTTCGCCGACTTCATCGTGCTGAACAAGTTCGAGAAGCGCGGCGCCGAGGATGCGCTGCGGGACGTGCGCAAGCAGGTCGCCCGCAACCGCAAGCTGTTCAAGACGCCGCCCGAGGAACTGCCGGTCTACCCGACCATCGCAAGCCAGTTCAACGACGCCGGCGTGAACGCGCTGTTCGCATCGCTGTGCGCGCGCCTGCACGGACAGTGGGGCCGGCTGAGGTCCTGGGAACCGCAGGGCCTCGCGCCCATCGGCCTGCCCGTGCGCCAGGCGGTCATCCCGGGCGGCCGCGTGCGCTACCTGGCCGAGATCGCCGCGAACGGGCGCGGCGCGCATGCGCAGGCCCAGTCCGCGGCCGGGGCGGCCGCGCGCGCGCACGGCCTCTATCGCGCGCTGGCCGCGCTCGGCGACCGTGAACTGCCGGCGCCGCTCGACCGCTACGCGCAGTCGCAGCTCGCGGGCGACGATGCCGGTGCGCGCCTGCGCCGCGAGTACCACGCGGCGCTCGATGCGATCGGCGCCGAGGGCATCGCGCTGCTGAAGGACTGGCCGGCGCGGCGCAGCGCGGCCGAGGCGGAGGAGTACAGCTACCGCGTGCGCGAGCGCGAGGTGCGCGGGCCGAATTACACCGAATCGCTCTCCCACCTGCACCTGCCGAAGATCGCCGCGCCGCAGTTCGAGGACTGGGGCGCGCAGCTGCGCTTCCTGATGACGGAGAACCTGCCCGGGGCGTACCCGTACACCGGCGGCATCTATCCCTACCGGCGCGAGGACGAGGACCCGACCCGCATGTTCGCGGGCGAGGGCATGCCGGAGCGCACCAACCGCCGCTTCCACTACCTGGCGCGGGGCCACAAGGCGGCGCGCCTGTCGACCGCATTCGACTCGACCACGCTCTACGGCGAGGACCCGGACGAGCGCCCGGACATCTACGGCCGCATCGGCAACTCCGGCGTCTCGATCGCGACGCTCGACGACATGAAGCGCCTGTACTCGGGCTTCGACCTGTGCGCGCCCTCGACCTCGGTGTCGATGACGATCAACGGCCCGGCGCCGATGATCCTGGCGATGTTCATGAACACCGCCGTGGACCAGCAGGTCGAGCGCTGGCTGCGCGCCAACGGCCGCTGGGAGGAAGCGGAGGCGACGATCGCGCGGCTGTACGCCGGCCGCGAGCGGCCGCGCTATCGCGGCGAGTTGCCGGCCGGGCACGACGGCTCCGGGCTGGGGCTGCTCGGCGTCAGCGGCGACCAGGTGGTGGACGCCGAGACCTACGCCAGGATCCGCGCCGATGCGCTCGCGCGCGTGCGCGGCACGGTGCAGGCCGACATCCTGAAGGAGGACCAGGCGCAGAACACCTGCATCTTCTCGACCGAGTTCGCGCTCCGGATGATGGGCGACGTGCAGCAGTTCTTCATCGACCACCGCGTGCGCAACTTCTACTCGGTGTCCATCTCGGGCTACCACATCGCCGAGGCCGGCGCGAACCCGGTTTCGCAGCTCGCCTTCACGCTCGCCAACGGCTTCACCATCGTCGAGTACTACCTGTCGCGCGGCATGAAGGTGGACGAGTTCGCGCCCAACCTGTCGTTCTTCTTCTCCAACGGCATGGATCCCGAGTACGCGGTGATCGGCCGCGTCGCGCGGCGCATCTGGGCGCGCGCCATGCGCGAGCGCTACGGCGCCTCGCCGCGCAGCCAGATGCTCAAGTACCACGTGCAGACCTCGGGCCGCTCGCTGCATGCGCGCGAGATCCAGTTCAACGACATCCGCACCACGCTGCAGGCGATGTACGCGCTGTTCGACAGCTGCAACAGCCTGCATACCAACGCCTACGACGAGGCGATCACCACGCCGACCGAGGAGAGCGTGCGCCGCGCCGTCGCCATCCAGCTGATCATCGCGCGCGAGCTCGGCCTCAACTTCAACCAGAACCCCTGGCAGGGCTCGTTCGTGGTCGAGCGCCTCACCGACATGGTCGAGGAGGCCGTGTACCGGGAGTTCGAGAGCCTGTCCGAGCGCGGCGGCGTGCTGGGCGCGATGGAGACCATGTACCAGCGCGGCAAGATCCAGGAAGAGTCGCTGTACTACGAGCAGAAGAAGCACGACGGCAGCCTGCCGATCGTGGGCGTCAACACCTTCCTGCCGGAGCACGGCAGCCACGACGAGATCCGCAATGCCGAGCTGATCCGCTCGACCGAGGAGGAAAAACAGGCCCAGGTCGCGGCGGTCGGCGCCTACAACGAGGCGCACGAGTCCGCCCAGTCCGCGGCGCTGGCGCGCCTGCAGCGGGCGGCGGCGGAGGGCGGCAACGTGTTCGGCGAGCTGATGGAGACCGTGAAGTCCGCGTCACTCGGGCGCATCTCGCGCGCGCTGTACGCCGTCGGCGGCCAGTACCGCCGCAACATGTAGATAAAGGGGACGCGTCCCTTTATCGCGATAAAGGGACGCGTCCCCTTTATCTACAGCGGCGGCTCGCCGACGGCGGCGGCGATGCGCTCGCGCGCTTGGTCGCGCAGCTGCGCCGCGGCATCACCGGCGCCGGTGACGGCGGCCAGCGGTTCCAGGGCCTCGACTTCGATCCGGCCCCAGCGCGGCAGCAGCGTCTTCGCGCGCAGGATGCGGCGCGTGCCGCGGATCGCGACCGGGGCCACCGGCACGCCGGCGCGGGTGGCGGCCGCGAACGCGCCGCTGTGGAAGCGCCCGACGCCGGCCTCGGCGGTGAAAGTTCCCTCCGGGAAGAAAGCCACGGCCTGGCCCTGCAGGACGGCGCGCAGGATGCGCCGCGCATCGCTCGCGCCCTCGTGCCGGTTCCTGCGCTCGACGAAGTGGTGGCCGAGGCGCCGCATCAGCAGGCCCGCGACCGGGATGCGCGAGGCTTCCTTCTTGATCACGAATCCGAAGCGCGGCGGCAGGCAGGCGAACAGCAGCGGCCCGTCCACGTAGCTCGCGTGGTTCGCGACGATGATGCAGGGGCCCGCGGGCAGCCGCTCGAGCCCGGAGACGCGGACCGGCAGCCCGCAGAGCGGGAAATACGCCCGGCAGACCAGGCGGGCGAGCGCGCGGCGCTGCCGCAGCGACGGCGCCAGCAGGATCGGGACCGCCGCCAGCGCCAGCATCGGCAACAGCAGCAGCCCGGCCCAGATTCCCCAGAGCAGGCGAATCGGGTTCGGAAATGTCACCGGCGGTCGTCCTCGGGCATGGGGTACTGTGAACTGGTTCCGGTTATGTTAATGGTCGTCTGCATCCGTGAGCCGGGTCACGTTCGACCCCATCGGAGGCGAACCATACTGCGTCCGCATTCTGTCGCACCAGCCCGCCGCGCGCGGTTTCGCGGCGGCGCCGCTGTCCGCGATCGGAAGCAGGACGGGCACATGAGCGCAGCCATGAAATCCTCGACATCGGTCCGTGCCGCGACGCTCGCGACCGCACAGGCGGCGGACGAGCCGATCGAGCCGATGATCGTGCGCTTCCTCGACGCGGTCTGGATGGAGCGCGGACTCTCGCCGAACACGCTCGCGGCCTATCGCGCCGACCTGACCGCGCTCTCGCGCTGGCTGCGCCAGCGCGGCACCGCGCTCGCGAAGACCACGCGCAACGACCTGCTCGCCTTCATCGCCTGGCGCGTCGAGACCGGCGCCCGGCCGCGCTCCACCGCGCGCCAGCTGTCGAGCTTCCGCCGCTTCTTCCGCTACCTGGTGCGCGAGGGCACGGTCAAGGAGGACCCGACCGCGCAGATCGCGATGCCGAAGATCGGGCGCAGCCTGCCGCGCTCGCTGACCGAGGCGCAGGTCGACTCGCTGCTCGCCGCGCCGCAGACCACCGACCCGCTCGGCCACCGCGACCGCACCATGCTCGAGGTGCTCTATGCGACCGGCCTGCGCGTGTCCGAGCTCGTGAGCCTGCGCCACGGCCAGGTCAACCTGAACCAGGGCGTGTTGCGCATCGTCGGCAAGGGCAATCGCGAGCGCCTGATCCCGCTCGGCGAGGAGGCGGTGCGCTGGCTGACCGAGTTCGTGCGCGGCGCGCGCGGCGAGATCCTGCTCGACCGCCAGACCGACCACCTGTTCCCCACCCGGCGCGGCGACCGCATGACCCGCCAGGCCTTCTGGCACATCATCAAGCGCTATGCGAAGAAGGCCGGCATCGACAAGGACCTGTCGCCGCACACGCTGCGGCATGCCTTCGCCACGCACCTGCTGAACCATGGGGCCGACCTGCGCGTGGTGCAGATGCTGCTCGGCCACAGCGACCTCTCGACCACCCAGATCTACACGCACGTGGCGCGCGAGCGCATGAAAGAGCTGCACGCGCAGCACCATCCGCGCGGCTGATAGACTGTCGGGGACGAACCGCGGGCCGTGGCCGCGGTCCAACGCCTGGTTTCCGAGGCTCCCGAGGCGCGTGATGCACCTGATCCGATCCCTGGTCCTGCCGGCCGCCACGATGCTGCTGCTCGCGGCCTCGGCATCCGGGCAGCCGCCCCCGAAGACCGACGTGCGCGCCGAGATCGCGCGCCGGCTCGAGGTGGATGTCGAGGACGTCAAGCCCTCGCCGGTCGCCGGCCTGTACGAGATCCGCTCCGGCGCCGAGGTCGGTTACGTGTCGACCGACGGGCGCTTCTACGTGGACGGCGACGTCTTCGACATGAAGTCGAAGAAGAACCTCACGGAATCGCGCCGCCAGGAAGGCCGGCTCGGCCTGCTGGCGAAGGTCCAGGACGGCGACGCCATCGTGTTCTCGCCGGCCGGCGTCCCGAAGCACACGCTGACGGTGTTCACCGACGTCGACTGCACCTATTGCCGGCGCCTGCACCAGGAAATGGCCGAGCTGAACCGGCTCGGCATCCGGGTCCGCTACCTGCTGTACCCACGCGGCGGGCCCGGCACCGAGGCCTGGAAGAAGGCCGAGGCGGTCTGGTGCAGCCCGGACCGCAAGGATGCGATCACGCGCGCCAAGCGCGGCGAGAACCTCAAGGCGGGCCGCTGCGAAACCCCCATCGCCGCGCACTACGCGCTCGGGCAGCAGATGGGCATCCGCGGCACGCCGGGGATCATCACCGACGAGGGCGAATATCTCGCGGGTTACCTGCCGGCGGCGCAGATGGCGGAATACCTGGCGATGCCGGCAGTGGCCGCGGCGTCCGACTGACCCTCAGCGCTCGAGCAGGTCGAGCTTCTCCTTGACGTCCTTCCAGGCGTCGGCGTCCGCCGGCGGCTCACCGCGCTGCGTGATCACCGGCCATTCCTTGGCCAGCTCCGCGTTGAGCGCGAGGAACTTCTCCTGGCCGGCCGGCACCTCCTCCTCGGAGTAGATCGCCTCCACCGGGCATTCGGGCTCGCACAGCGTGCAGTCGATGCACTCCTCCGGGTCGATCACGAGGAAGTTCGGCCCTTCGTGAAAGCAGTCCACCGGGCACACCTCGACGCAGTCCATGTACTTGCACTTGATGCAGGATTCGGTGACGACGAACGTCATCGACAGGGCTCCCGGCCGGCTTTTCAGCAGCGCATTGTGCCACAGGCAGGCGTCCGCCGATCCGTCAGCGCCGCTCCGGGGGCCGCTCGATGGTCGTGAAATGCAGCCCGCTCGCGCCCTGCGCGCGATCCTCGAACCAGCGCCGCAGCGTGAAGGCGACGCTCGGGAACGCGATCTCGGGCCAGGGAATCTCGTCCTCGCTCACGAGCCGGGTTTCGAGGCTCTCGACGCCGACGCCGTAGTTGGGCTCGCCGAGCGTGGCGCGGAACATCACGTGCACCTGGTGCGCGTGCAGCACGTGCACGATCGCGCAGGGGCTGCCGATCTCGACCCGCGCGAGCGCCTCCTCCCAGCATTCCCGGGCGGCGGCCTGCTGCAGCGTCTCGTCGTTCTCCATGAATCCCGCCGGCACGGTCCAGTAGCCGCGGCGCGGCTCGATCGCGCGCCGGCAGATCAGGATCCGGCCCCCGGACTCGGGCACGCAGCCGGCGATGAGCTTCGGGTTCTGGTAATGGACCGTCCCGCAGGCGCTGCACACGTGCCGGGGCAGGTGATCGCCGTCGGGGATGCGGCGCTCGACCCGGGCGCCGCAGTTCGGGCAGAAGTTCATCGGGCCGATTGTGGTCGGCGCGGGCGACGCTGCCAAGCGCCGGCGGGCGGGCAGCGGCCCCGGCGCCGCCTTATACTCGCCCCCCGCATGGCCGGGATGGCGGAATTGGTAGACGCAGTGGACTCAAAATCCACCGGTGGCGACATCGTGCGAGTTCGAGTCTCGCTCCCGGCACCAGCCTGACATTTCTGCGCCGGCCTGCGACCTTTTCGCGGGCCGGGGCATCTAAGCTCCCGATGCCCCGCATCTGCGACATCGCGCTGCCCGATTCCGTGATTGCCGCCGCCCGTTCGGGCGACGCGGCAGCGCTCGAGGCCGTCTACGGAGAACTTGCCGGCCCGCTCTATACGCTGCTACGTCGCCTGGTGCGCCGCCCGGCGATCGCCGAGGAGCTGCTGCAGGAGACTTTCGTGGACGTCATCGAGCACATCGGCGCCTACGAGGCCCGCTGCCCGCTGCCGGCCTGGATCCGCTCGATCGCGGTGAACCGCGCGCTGATGTACCTGCGCTCGCCCTGGCACCGGAGCCTCGAGTGGCTGGACCAGGACCCGGGCGGCGCCGACCTCCTGGCCGGCGCCGACCCCGGCCAGCCTGCGCACCCGGATGCGGCGCTCGAGCGCGCGCTCATGACGCTGCCGGCGGTGTCGCGCGCGGTCGTGTGGCTGCATGACGTCGAGGGCTATACGCACGCCGAGATCGGCCAGGCCCTCGGGCGGACGCCGAGCTTTTCCAAGTCACAGCTTGCGCGCGCGCACGCCAGGCTGCGCGCTGCGATGGGCGCCGCGGCGCCGGTCGCGGAGGGAGCGCCATGCACGCCGGCATGAACGAGTGGAGCACGCGCCTGTCGGCGCTGCCGGGGTTCGCGCCGCCGGTGGCCGGTTGGCCGGCCGTGCTGGCAGCGCAGAAGCGCCGCGAGGGCTCGTGGTCCTCACGCTGGCCGCTGGCGCTCGCGGCGACCCTGCTCGCGGTGGCCGTGGGCCTCGGCGGGTGGCTGCAGACCGCGCAGCGCGACCTCGCGCTGGTGTCGGGCGCGGCCGCCGCGTTGCCCGTGAGCGAGGCGGTGCGCGCCGAGAACGAGCGCCTGGAATGGCTGCTGGCGACCCTGCCGGAGCCGCGCGCGATGCGCGGCAGCACCGCCTTTACGGTCGCCGAGATCGAGGACCGTCTCGCTTTCGTCGACGACCGGCTGAGCCGCGTGATGCTCGAGCCGAACGCGCCGGAACGCGCGGAGCAGCTCTGGCGCGAGCGCGTCGGGCTGATGAATTCGCTGGTCCAGGTCCGCTACACGGACGCGGCCATCACCGACTAGTTTCCGGAGGAACCGATGAACAGGATGATCGTCACCCTGCTGGCCACCGCGCTGGTCGCGGGCACTGCGGCCGCACAGGAGGGCAGTGCCGACGAGGCTGCACTCGAGCAGCGCCTGCAGGATGCACAGCAGCGGCTCGAGGCCGCGGCGCGCGAAGTTGCCGAACTGACCGCCGAGGTGCGCGGGCCCGAGTTCCAGCGTCGCATCGAGATGATCCTGCCCGGCGCAAGGCGCGCAATGCTCGGCGTCAACCTCGGCGCCGAAGAGGCGGGCGGCGGGGTGCGGGTCAACAGCGTGAGCCCCGGCGGGCCCGCGGCGGAGGCGGGCGTGAAGTCCGGCGACGTGATTGTCGCGATCGAGGGCAGGAAGGTTGCGACCGGCCGCGAACTCGTCAAGGTCATGGAGGACGTGGAGCCCGGCCAGAAGGTCGCGCTCGAGCTGCGCCGCGATGGCAAGCCGGTCAAGGTCACGGTCGAGGCGCGCCAGCTGGACCACAAGTTCTTCGCCGGCCGCGCGGTAGCGATGCCTGACATCGCCATCGGCGCGTTGCCCGCCATGCCGCCGCTGCACGGCGCGGAGCTGCCGGGCGCTCACTGGCTGCTCGAAGAGTGGGGCGACGCCGAGTTTGTCACGCTGACGCCGGGACTCGGGCGCTACTTCGGCACCGAGAAGGGCGTGCTGGTCGCGCGTGCGCCGGAGGACTCGACGCTCGGGCTGCAGGACGGCGACGTGATCGTCGCGATCGGCGGGCGTGAGCCGCAGAACTCCCGGCACGCGATGCGCATCCTGCGCTCTTACCAGCCGGGCGAATCGGTCGAGATCCGCGTGCTGCGGGACCGCCGCGCGCAGACGCTCACGGCCAAGGTGCCGGAGCGCGCCGAGCGTGACCTGCTGCGCCATCGCGAGGTCTACCGCCACCGGATTGCGCCGCCGGATGCGCCGGTGCCGCCCAAGCCGCCGAAGCCGCCGCAGCCCGCCGGCGACCCGACCTCAACCTGAGCGGGCGCCCGCATTCCCTGTGCTAGTCTGCGCGGCCCATGCGCCGCGCAGACTTTTCCTATCCGCTGCCGCAGGAACTGATCGCGCGGCATCCCCTGCCGGAGCGCGGCGGGAGCCGCCTGCTCGCGCTCGACGGCGGAAGCGGCGCGCTGCGCGACCTGCGTTTCGCGGACCTGCCCACGCTGCTGGCGCCTGGCGACCTGCTGATCGTCAACGACACGCGCGTGGTTCCGGCGCGGGTCCACGGCCGCAAGGCCAGCGGTGGTGCCTGCGAGATCCTGCTCGAGCGCCTGCTCGGGCCGCGGCGCCTGCTGGTCCAGGCGCGCGCCAGCAAGGGCCTGAAGGCCGGCGGCACGATCGGGCTGCCGGGCGGCGCCTGCGCGACCGTCACCGGCCGCCGGGGCGAGTTCTACGAGCTCGAGCTCGATCGCGACGCGCTGCCCTACCTGGAATCGCACGGCAGCATGCCGCTGCCTCCATACCTGGGACGCGACGCCGAGCCGTCCGACCGCGAGCGCTACCAGACCGTGTACGCCACCGAGCCCGGCGCGGTCGCGGCGCCCACTGCGGGCCTGCATTTCGACCAGGCCATGCTGGCGCGGCTGCGCGCCGGCGGCGTCGCGATCGCGCGGCTGACGCTGCACGTGGGCGCCGGCACCTTCCAGCCGCTGCGCGCCGACGAGATCGAGGCGCACCGGCTGCACGCCGAGCGTTTCCGGCTGCCGGCGGAGACGGTCGCCGCCATCGCCGCTGCACGCGCTCGCGGTGGCCGCGTGGTGGCCGTGGGCACGACCGTGGTGCGCGCGCTCGAGTCCGCAGCGGCGGGCGGCGCGCTCGCAGCGGGGGAGGGCGAGACCGAGCTCTTCATCCGCCCGGGTTTCCGCTTTCGCGTGGTGGACGCGCTGGTGACGAATTTCCACCTGCCGGAATCCACGCTGCTGGTGCTGGTCGCGGCCTTCGCCGGGCGTGAGCGCGTGCTCGCCGCGTATCATCACGCGGTCGGGCAACGCTATCGCTTCTTCAGCTACGGGGATGCCATGTTCGTCACGCCGGACCCGGCCGCGCTCGCGCCGCGCGGGGAGGGCGCATGAAGTTCACGCTGCTGGCGCAGGACGGTGGCGCACGGCGCGGCCGCCTCGAGCTCGCGCACGGCGCGGTCGAGACTCCCGCATTCATGCCGGTCGGGACCTACGGCACGGTCAAGGGCGTCACCCCCGAAGAACTGGTCGAGTGCGGCGCCGAGATGGTGCTCGCCAATACCTTCCACCTCATGCTGCGCCCGGGCCCCGAGGTCGTGCGCGCGCATGGCGGCCTGCACGGCATGATGCACTGGCAGCGGCCGATCCTGACCGACTCCGGCGGTTACCAGGTGTTCAGCCTGGCCGCGATGCGCAAGGTCAGCGAACAGGGCGTGCGCTTCCGCTCACCCGTGGACGGCGCCGAGGTGTTCCTCGACGCCGAGCGCTCGATGGCCATCCAGCGCGCGCTCGGCTCGGACGTCGCGATGGTGTTCGACGAGTGCACGCCCTACCCGGCGGACGAGCGCCAGGCGCGCGCCTCGATGGAACTCTCGCTGCGCTGGTCGTCCCGCAGCCGGCAGGCCTGGGATGCCTCTGCGGGCCCGGGCGTCCTGTTCGGCATCGTGCAGGGTGGCATGCACCACGCATTGCGCGCCGCCTCGCTCGAGGGTCTCGAGCGCATCGGCTTCCAGGGCCTTGCGGTCGGCGGCCTGTCGGTCGGCGAGCCCGCCGCCCTGCGCGAGCGCGTACTGGAGCAGCTCGCGCCGCTGATGCCGCCCGGCAAGCCGCGTTACCTGATGGGTGTCGGCCGCCCCGAGGACCTGGTGGAGTCGGTGGCGCGCGGCATCGACCTGTTCGACTGCGTCATGCCGACGCGCCACGCGCGCAACGGTCACCTGTTCGTGCCCTGGGGCGTCATGAACATCCGCAACGCCCGCTACGCGGCCGACACCGGGCCGGTGGACCCGGACTGCGGCTGCTACACCTGCCGCCATTACAGCCGGTCGTACCTGCGACACCTGGACCGCTGCGGCGAAATGCTGGGGCCGCGGCTCGCGACGCTGCACAACCTGCACCACTACCTGGGCCTCATGGCGGGGCTGCGCGAGGCGATCGCGGCGGGGCGGTTCGAGCAGTTCCGCGCCGGCTTCCACGCCGCGCGCCGGGGCGGGCCCGGCGCTGTGGCATAATCACGCGCCCAACCGGGCCGGCAGGGCCGGCCCCCGCAGAGGAAGGACATGGACTTTTTCATCACCCCCGCCTGGGCCCAGGCCGCCCCCGGATCGACCGCGAGCACCCTCGGCACCATCCTGCCGCTGGTCCTCATCTTCGTGGTCTTCTACTTCCTGCTGATCCGGCCGCAGACCAAGCGCGCCAAGGAGCATCGGGAGATGGTGGGCAAGCTGGCGGCCGGCGACGAAGTAGTCACCAACGGCGGCATCCTCGGGCGCATTACCGAGGTCGGCGAGCATTTCGTGACGCTCGAGATCGCGAACAACACCGCGATCAGCGTGCAGAAGTTCCAGGTCGCGCAATTGATGCCGAAAGGCACGTTCAAGGGCGCCTGAGCGCCAGCCGTCCGGATCGCGCGTGTCGTCTCCCCGCTATCCGCCGTGGAAGGTCGTCCTGCTGGCGGCCGTCATGCTGGCCGCGATCCTGGTCGCCTTGCCGAACTGGTTCGGCGAGTCGCCGGCGCTGCAGCTGTCGCGCCGCGACCGCGCGGCATTCGACGCCGCCGCCGCTGCGGAGCTCGAAGGCGCGTTGAAGGGCGCCGGCGTCGCGGTCGAGCAATCGTACGTCGACGGCGACGGGCGCCTGTGGCTGCGCTTCGCCGCGGTGCCGGCGCAGCTCGCAGCCCGCGACGTGATCCAGCGCCGGGCCGAGGGCGAATACGCAATCGCGATGACCTTCGCCTCGCGCGCGCCGGCCTGGCTGCAGGCGCTGGGCCTCGAGCCGATGAGCCTCGGCCTCGACCTGCGCGGCGGCATGCACCTGGTCTACGAGGTGGACGTCTCCGGCGCCGTTGAGCAGCTGCTGCAGCGCATGGAGCGCGACTTCCGCAAGGTGCTGCGCGATGCACGCCTTCCGTACGAAGAGGTCGCCGTCGAGGGCAACGGCGTGCGCGTGCAGCTGCGCGATCCCGCGCAGGCCGCCGCCGCGCGCAAGGCGATCGCCGACTACGACCCGGGCCTCGCGGTCGCCGACGGGTCGCAGCCGGGAGCGCTGGTCGCCACGCTGTCGGAGGACCAGGTGCGGCAGCGACAGGACTTCGCGATCCAGCAGAACATCACGGCGCTCTCCAACCGCGTGGATGCGCTGGGCGTGGCCGAATCGGTGGTCCAGCGCCAGGGACTGAACCGCATCGCCGTGCAGCTGCCCGGCGTGCAGGACGCTTCCGAGGTCGTGCGGCTGCTCGGCAAGGTGGCAACGCTCGAGTTCCGGCTGGTGGACACCGTCAACAGCCCGGCCGAGGCGGAGCGCACCGGGCGTGCGCCGCTCGGGTCGAAACTGTACCGGGAACGCAGCGGTGCGCCGGTGCTGCTGAAGCGCGATGTGATCGCCACCGGCGAGCAGCTGATCGACGCCTCCTTCACGCCGTCCCAGGGCGAGCCGGCGGTCAGCGTGCGCCTCGACAGCCGCGGCGGCGAGGAGATGCTCCGCACCACGCGCGAGAACCTGAACCGCCCGATGGCGGTCGTGTTCATCGAGAAGGACCGCGAGCTGGTCGAGCGCGACGGCCGCCAGGTGGTGGTGGACCGCTCCAAGGAGGAGGTCATCAGCGTCGCGACCATCCGCGGCGTGTTCTCCAACAACTTCCAGATCACCGGGCTGTCGGCGGCCGAGGCGACCGAGCTCGCCAAGCTGCTGCGCGCCGGGGCGCTGGCGGCGCCGATCTACGTGGTCGAGCAGCGCGTGATCGGCCCGAGCCTGGGCCAGGACAACATCGACGACGGCACGTTCGCGCTGACCATCGCCGCGGTGGCGATCTTCCTGTTCATGGTCATCTACTACCGCGTGTTCGGCGTGATCGCCTGCATCGTGCTGACGTCCAACGTCATCCTCATCATCGCCGCGCTGGCGCTGTTCAATGCCGCGCTGACCCTGCCGGGCATCGCCGGCATCGTGCTCACGATCGGCACCGCCGTGGACGCGAACATCCTGATCTACGAGCGCATCCGCGAGGAGCTCGAGGTCGGCGCCTCGCCGATGGCCGCGATCAACGCCGGTTTCGACAAGGCATTCTCGGCGATCGCCGATTCGAACGTGACGATGTTCATGTCGGGCGTGGTGCTGTTCATGTTCGGTTCCGGTCCGGTGCGCGGCTTCGCGGTGACGATGTGCATCGGCATCGTCGCGTCGATGTTCACCGCGCTCATCGGCAGCCGCGCGCTCATCCACGTGGTCTATGGCCGCCGCCGCCGCATCGAGCGGCTGGCGATCTGAGAACGGACCATGATGCAGTTCCTCAAGAAGGTCCCCTCGATCCGGTTCATGGCGCGCCGGCGCCAGTGGTACTGGCTGTCGGCGGCCATGATCGTCGCCTCGATCGCGATCATCACGCTGCGCGGACTGAACCTGACCGTCGACTTCACCGGCGGCGTGGTGCTCGAGGTCGGCTTCACGCAGCCGATCGATCTCGAGCGCGCGCGCGCGGCCATGGACCAGGCCGGGTTCGAGGACTTCCAGGTCCGCAACTTCGGCACTGCCAGCGAGCTCGAGGTGCGCCTGCCGCCGGCCGAAACAGGCGCCGCAGCCGGGCTCGCGGGCCGCGTCATGGAGGCGATGCGCGCGCTGGATGCGGGCGCCGAGCTGCGCCGCACCGAGTCGGTCGGCCCCCAGGTCAGCCGGCAGCTCGGCGAGCAGGCGGCGCTCGCGGTGCTGATGACGCTGCTGCTGGTGCTGGTCTACATCGCGCTGCGTTTCCGCTGGCGCTTCGGGGTGGGTTCGCTGGTTGCCTCGCTGCACGACCCGATCGTGGCAACCGGCGCCATCGCGCTGCTGCAGATCCCGTTCGACCTGAACGTGGTCGCGGCGTTGCTGACGATCCTCGGCTACTCGGTCAACGACACGGTCGTGATCTTCGACCGCATCCGCGAGCGGTTCCGTTCCATGCGCAAGGCGGAGCCGGCGGAGGTGATCGACCGCGCGATCAACGAGACGCTCG
The DNA here is from genome assembly GCA_964649205.1 of uncultured Steroidobacteraceae bacterium. Classification (GTDB taxonomy): domain Bacteria; phylum Pseudomonadota; class Gammaproteobacteria; order Steroidobacterales; family Steroidobacteraceae; genus SCUD01. The sequence goes on along the minus strand of CAZYPM010000011.1, from coordinate 1,082 downwards.
GCCGCACCATCATCGTGGCGGGCTGCGCGCTGGCCTCGGTGCTGTTCCTCGCGGTGCTGGGCGGCGAGACCCTGCGCGGCTTCGCGGTCGCGCTCTCGATCGGCATCGTCATCGGCACCTATTCGTCGATCTACGTCGCCGGCGCGATCGCGCTCGACCTCGGCGCCTCGCAACGCGACTTCATGCCTCCGGAGAAGCGCGGGGAAGTCGATGCGCTGCCCTGAGGCCGCCGGGACCCGCCCGTGATCGAGCTGCTCACCGACCCGGCGGTCTGGCTGGCGTTCCTGACGCTGACGCTGCTCGAGATCGTCCTCGGCATCGACAACATCATCTTCCTGTCCATCCTGGTCTCGAAGCTGCCGAAGGAACTGCAGCACCGGGGCCGCATCCTCGGCCTCGCATTCGCGATGGTGACGCGCATCGGGCTGCTGTTCTCGATCACCTGGCTGATCCGGCTCACGGCGCCGTTGTTCACCATTCTCGGCGAGGAGATCTCGGGCCGCGACCTGATCCTGTTCGCGGGCGGCCTGTTCCTGCTGATCAAGAGCGTCAGCGAGATCCACGGCGCGCTCGAGGGCGTGGCGGACCCGCACGGCACCAATGTCAAGCTGCGCTCGAATATTTTCGGTGTCGTCGTCCAGATCGGCCTGGTCGACATCGTGTTCTCGCTCGACTCGGTGCTGACCGCGGTCGGGCTCGCCGAGCACATCGAGGTCATGGTCGCCGCGATCGTGATCGCGGTGTTCGTGATGATGTTCCTGGCGCGGCCGATCCACGAGTTCATCGAGCGCCACCCGACCATCAAGATGCTGGCGCTCGCGTTCCTGATCCTGATCGGCGTGGCGCTGATCGCCGAGGCCCTCGACTTCGAGATCCCGAAGGGCTACCTGTACTTCGCGATGGCGTTCTCGGTCGGCGTCGAGATGATCAACATCCGCCTGCGCCGGCGCGGCGAGCCGGTCGTCGACCTGCGCGGGCCCGAGCTGCCGGGCGGCAAACCGCCCCAGCACTGATCAGGCCGGCGCGCCGGCAGCGCGGCTATGCGTTCAGCTTGCTGTGCCGCCGGCTGTAGCCGAAATAGA
>CAZYPM010000010.1:0-28071 GCA_964649205.1 uncultured Steroidobacteraceae bacterium | reverse complement strand
GACACCAGGGGCTGCGCGTGACCTCCCAGGCGGCCTTCGGGCCGCCTTTTTTCCCCGGTGCCGTCGTGGTTGCTGCCGCACTCGCGGCCGGCTGCGCCACCGAGCGCGCGTACCCGGGGCCCGATCTGCCGCCGGAACAGCGCGCCGTGGTGCGCGCCGATCCGGCGCTGTCGGCCGGCCTGCCTGTGACGGTGCGGCTGCGCCGGGTGGACGGGCACGAAGTGCCGCTCACCGCCTCGCGCGTCGAACTCGCGCCCGGCGCGCACCAGCTGCTGGTGGATTGCCGGGTGCGCGAATCGGGCGCGCTCGCGCGCTTCGCGCTTGCGGTCGAGGTCGAGGCGGGCGGCTCCTACCGCCTCGTGGCCGAGGCCACGGCGCGAAACTGTGAAGCGGTTCGACTGATCGGCGACTGAACGGCCATTGCCGCCGGGTGGCGCTATAATCCGGCGCCAGATGAACCGCAAGTCATTGATTCCGGTACTCCTGACGGCGCTGGCGGCATTCGGCGCGCGTGCCGACTCGTTCGCCGCGCCGGTCGCGGCGGGCATGCTGCGCCCGGCCGAGCGCATCGTCGTCAAGAAGTCGGACCGGCGCATGGAGCTGTGGCGCGACGGCGCCGTGATCGCGAGCTACCGCATCTCGCTCGGCCTGGTGCCCGAGGGCCACAAGCAGCGCGAGGGCGACTTCCGCACGCCCGAGGGAAGCTACAGGCTGACGCGGCGCAATGCGCGCAGCGACTTCTTCCTCGCGGTGCAGGTCTCCTACCCCGAGCCGACCGATCTCGCGCTGGCCCGCAGGAACGGCTGGTCGCCGGGCGGCCTGATCATGGTGCACGGGCTGCCGAACGTGCCGAAGTATCCCCGCGACCGTTACCTCAACACCGACTGGACCGACGGCTGCATCGCGCTGTCCAACGAGGACATGCTCGATTTCTGGCTGCTGACGGGACAAGGCACGCCGATCGAGATCCGTCCGTGAGTTCCGCGCCGGGACTGGGCCTGGCGGCAGTCGTGCGCGCACGGGTGTCGCCCAAGGGCGTGCTCGAGAACCTGTCGCAGCAGGAAGTCGACAAGCTGCTCGACCGCGGCCAGGGCGGCCTCTATCCGCTGTTCCGCCGCTGCGCGCTCGCGGTGCTCAATTCCGGCACGATGATCGACGACGCGCGCCTGATCTTCGAGGCCTACCGGGACTTCGACCTCAAGATCATGCGCGAGCCCTGGGGCATCAAGCTCGAGATGCGCCACGCGCCCGGCAGCGCGTTCGTGGACGGCGAGATGATCCGCGGCGTCAAGGAGCACCTGTTCGCGGTGCTGCGCGACATCGTCTACACCCACAACGAGATCGTCGCGCGCTTCGACTTCGGCGATCCCGCCAGCATCACCAACGCGATCTTCTGCATCCTGAGGAACGCGCGCCTGCTCGAGTACAAGGGACGGCCCGACCTGGTCGTGTGCTGGGGCGGCCACTCGATCCCGCGCGAGGAATACGACTACACCAAGCTGGTGGGCTACGAACTCGGCCTGCGCGAGCTCTCGGTCTGCACCGGCTGCGGGCCGGGCGCCATGAAGGGCCCGATGAAGGGCGCGACCATCGGGCACTCCAAGCAGCGCATCCGGGACGGCCGCTACGTGGGCGTGACCGAGCCCGGCATCATTGCGGCCGAGCCGCCGAACCCGATCGTGAACCAGCTGGTGATCATGCCGGACATCGAGAAGCGCCTCGAGGCCTTCGTGCGCCTGTGCCACGGCATCGTCGTGTTTCCCGGCGGCGCCGGCACCGCGGAGGAGATCCTCTACCTGCTCGGCATCCTGCTCGACCCGGCCAACGCGAACCAGCCGATGCCGCTCGTGTTCACCGGGCCGCGCGAGAGCGCGGGCTACTTCCGCCAGCTCGACCGCTTCATCGGCACGACGCTGGGACCCGAGGCGCAGCAGCGCTACCGGATCATCGTCGACGACCCGGCCGAGGTCGCGCGCGAGATGCAGCGCGGCTTCGACGCCGTGCGCCGCTCGCGCCGCCGCGCCGGGGATGCCTACAACTTCAACTGGCTGCTCAGGGTCCCGCCCGCGTTCCAGCAGCCGTTCGAGGTCAACCACGCCTCGATGGCGGGGCTCGCGCTGTCGATGGACCTGCCGGTGCACGAGCGCGCCGCCAACCTGCGCCGCGCGTTCTCGGGCATCGTCGCCGGCAACGTGAAGGAGCAGGGACTGCGCCTGATCGAGGAGCGCGGCCCGTTCGAGATCCACGCCGACCCGCAGATCGCCAAGCCGCTCGACGAGTTGCTGCGCGCGTTCGTGGCCGGGCGGCGCATGAAACTGGTGGGCGAATACCGCCCGAGTTACCGCATCGTCTGATTGCGTCAAATCGCGGGATTGGCGGCCCCCGGGCTGTGATCCAGTTCCTGTTTCCCCCCTCGCCCGGCGCGTAACTTGCGGGGCATGACGCCTGATCAGGCCCTCTCCCCATGAGCGAGATCAAGGCACCCGCGGCAGGCGAGCGCGGCGATCCGGCGCTGCGCGCTCCGCGCCGCGGCGCGCCTTCGCGTCACGGCGCGATCTCGCGCGAGCTCACCAAGTACGCCAGCTACAAGTCCTGGGCCGACAAGGTCCGGGGCGCCTTCGCCGCCGAGGCCGAGGAACCCGCGGGCGTCAACGGCAACGCCAACGTGCGCGGCACCGACCGCCGCTGAGCGCCGGCATGGAACGCATCGTGCAGCTGCTGGACGAGATCGAGGACCTGGTCTCGCTGCTGCGCCACCGCCTCGGCCTGTGGCCGGCAGAGCGGGGCGCGCGCCGCGGCTGAGCGCGCGCCGGCCGGGCCGGCGCACTTGAATCCCGCCTGACGTGCCACCATTGGCGCTCCCCGGAAGGGAGCGCCCGATGGACCATCCTGCGACCGAGACCCGCGGCTTCCAGGCGGAGGTGAACCGCCTGCTGCAGCTCGTCATCCACTCGATGTACAGCCACCGCGAGATCTTCCTGCGCGAGCTGATCTCGAACGCCTCCGACGCCTGCGACCGCCTGCGCTTCGCCGCGCTGTCCGACCCCGCGCTCGCCGCCGTGGCGCCCGAGATCCGCGTCGACTTCGATTCGCGCGAGCGCACGCTCGCGGTCACCGACACCGGCATCGGCATGACGCGGGACGAGGCCGCGGCGCAGCTCGGCACCATCGCGAAGTCCGGCACCGCCGAATTCCTCGCCGGCCTGACGGGCGACGCGCAAAAGGACAGCCGCCTGATCGGCCAGTTCGGCGTCGGCTTCTACTCCGCCTTCATGGTGGCCGACCGCGTCGAGGTGCTGTCGCGCCGCGCGGGCGCCGCCCCGGGCGAGGGCGTGCGCTGGGTTTCCGCCGGCGCCGGCGAGTTCACGCTCGAGAGCGTGGAGCGCGAGGCGCAGGGCACCACGGTCACGCTGCAGCTGAAGGAGGACGCCGCCGAGTTCGCCGACGCCTTCCGCCTGCGCGCGCTGATCCGGCGCTACTCGGACCACATCGCCTTCCCGGTCCTGCTGCGGCCGGACGGCGGCAAGGGCGAGTACGACCGCGTCAACCAGGCCCAGGCGCTGTGGACGCGGCCGCGCCAGGAACTCTCGGACGATGAATACCGCGAGTTCTACCGCCACATCTCGCACGACGCCGGCGATCCGCTGGCCTGGGCGCACCACCAGGTCGAGGGACGGCGCGAGTACACGACGCTGCTCTACCTGCCGGAGCACCCGCCATTCGACCTGTACCACCGCGAAGCGGCCCATGGGCTGCGCCTGTACGTGCGCCGCGTTTTCATCCTGGACGATGCCGAGCAGTTCCTGCCGCTGTACCTGCGCTTCGTGCGCGGCGTGGTCGACTCCGCCGACCTGCCGCTCAACGTCTCGCGCGAGCTGCTGCAGCAGGACCCGGAGGCGGCGGCGATCAGGGCGGCGATCACGCGCCGCGTGCTCGACCTGCTGGCGAAGCTGTCCGCCGACGAGCCGTCGAAGTACCGGACCTTCTGGAGCGGCTTCGGCAACGTGCTGAAGGAAGGCGTGATCGAGGATCCCGGCAACCGCGAGCGCATCCTGCCGCTGCTGCGCTTCGCCTCGACCGCGGCGGAGGGCCAGGCGGTCTCGCTCGCCGACTACGTCGCGCGCATGCCCGCGGGCCAGCAGCACGTCTGGTACCTGCTGGCCGACAGCGAGTCGGCGGCGCGCGCGAGCCCGCAGCTCGAGGGGCTGCGGGCGCGCGGCGTCGAGGTGCTGCTGCTGCATGACCGCATCGACCCCTGGCTGGTGGCGCAACTCGACGCATTCGAGGGCAGGGAGCTGCGCGACGCCGGCAGCGGCGAGCTGGCGGAGGAGGGGCTGCCGCCCGCGCCCGCGCCCGTCGCAGCGGACACGGCGCCGGCGGAGGTCTGCGCGCGCGTGGCGGCGAAACTCGCCGGGCGCGTGGCCGGCGTGCGCCTGAGCCGCCGGCTGGCGCAGTCGCCCGCCTGCCTGGTGCGCGACGCGGCCGATCCCGGTCCGCAGCTGCGCCGCCTGCTGGAAGCCGCCGGCCAGGCGCTGCCGCCGTCGCGGCCCTGGCTCGAGCTGAACCCCGCGCATCCGCTGATCGCGCGGCTCGGCGCGCTGCCGGACGGTCCGGCCTTCGACTCGCTGGCCGCGCTGCTCGCCGACCAGGCGACGATCGCCGACGGCGGCGCGCTGCCGGACCCGGCGGGATTCCTGAAGCGCCTCAACGACTGGATCCTCGGAACGCATTGAGCGCGGTCTGCCCGGCGGGGCCAAAGCTGCTATATTTTTTTCCGTGAGCGGCATCCACGTCATCCAGCTTGCCGCGGCGACGCTTCTGCTGGCAGGCGCGGCGCTCGCGCAGGATCCGCCCGCGACGCCGCCGGCGCCTGCGGCCGCGCCCGCCGAGGCGCTGCTCGTGACCGACCTGGTTCCCGGCCTCGGCGACGAGGTGTTTCCGGGCATGATCGCGATCGTGCATTACACGGGCTGGCTCTACGACCCGGCCGCGCCGGACCTGCGCGGCAAGCAGTTCGACAGCTCGCGCGAGCGCGGCCAGCCGTTCTCGTTCCCGGTCGGGGCCGGCCGCGTGATCCGCGGCTGGGACCAGGGCGTGCCGGGCATGAAGGTCGGCGGCAAGCGCCAGCTCGTGATCCCGCCGACGCTCGCTTACGGCGCGCGCAGCATCGGCAACGGCCTGATCCCGCCGAATTCCACGCTGCTGTTCGAAGTCGAGCTGCTCGCCGTCGAGACCGTGACCCTGACACCCGATTCCAAATGAGGCCAGACCGATGCGAATCCTGATCGCCGCCGCCATGGCGGCCTGCGCGGCTTCTGCCGACGCCGCGACGCTGATCCATGCCGGGCGCCTGATCGACGGCGTCACCGACGGCGCGCGCGAGCGCGTGACGGTCGTGGTGGACGGCAGCCGCATCATCGCGGTCGAGCCGGGGTTCCGCGCGGCGGGCGCCGGCGACACGGTCGTGGACCTTGCGGACGCCACGGTGCTGCCGGGGCTGATGGACATGCACGTGCACCTGACCTCCGAGCACAGCCGCCGCAGCGAACTCGACAACGTGAAGAAAGGCGAGGCCGAGCGCGCCTACGATTCCATCGTGTACGCGGAGCGCACGCTGCAGGCCGGCTTCACCACCGTGCGCAACCTCGGCGACCAGTGGGGCGTCTCGATCGCGCTGCGGCGCGCCATCGAGCAGGGCAAGGTGAAGGGCCCGCGCGTGTTCACCTCCGGCCGCTCGATCGGCACGCGCGGCGGGCACGCCGACGCCAGCAATTCCTGGGGACCGTACCTCAGCAGCGAGGACCCGCGCCTCGACACCGTCTGCAACGGCGCGGACAGCTGCCGGGAGGCGGTGCGCAAGCGCTACCAGGACGGCTCCGACTCGATCAAGATCACGGCGACCGGCGGCGTGCTGTCGATCGCGAAGTCGGGCACCGCCCCGCAGTTCACCGACGAGGAGCTGGCGGCCGTCGTCGCCACCGCGCACGACTACGACCTGAAGGTCGCCGCGCACGCGCACGGCACCGAGGGCATCAAGCGCGCGGTGCGCGCCGGCGTGGATTCGATCGAGCATGGCACCTTCATGGACGACGAGACCATGCGGATGATGAAGCAGAAGGGCACGCACTACGTGCCGACGATCTCCGCCGGCCGCTGGGTGCACGAGAAGGCGCAGGACCCGGACTACTTCAATCCGCTGGTGCGGCCGAAGGCGCTCGCGGTCGGCCCGCAGATCCAGGACACCTTCGGCAAGGCCTGGCGCGCGGGCGTCACCATCATGTTCGGCACCGACTGCGGCGTGTGCGAGCACGGCAGCAACGCGAAGGAATTCGCGTACATGACCGAGGCCGGCATGCCGGCGATGGCCGCCATCCAGTCCGCGACCATCGTGCCCGCGCGCTATCTCGGCGTCGCCGACCGGCTCGGCAGCATCGAAGCCGGCAAGCTCGCCGACATCATCGCAGTGGCCGGCGATCCGCTGGCGGACGTGACCGCGCTGCAGCGCGTCCGCTTCGTCATGAAGGACGGCGTGATCCATAAACGCTGAGAAGCTCATCCTGCAGGGCGGCGCGGGCCCGATCGAGGCGCTGCTCGAGTCGCCCCGTGGCGCCCGCCGCGACGTGCTCGCGATCTGCTGCCACCCGCACCCGCTGTACGGCGGCACGATGCAGAACAAGGTCGTGCACACGCTGGCGCGGTCGGCCCAGGACGTGGGCGTGACCAGCCTGCGGTTCAATTTCCGCGGGGTGGGCGCGAGCGGCGGCACACACGACCGCGGGGAAGGCGAGAGCGGCGACGCGGCTTTCCTCGCCGACTGGGCGCGGCGCGAGCGCGGCTACCGCGTGGTCTGGTCGCTCGGCTTCTCGTTCGGCGCTTACGTCGCGTTCCGGCTCGCGGCGCTGGCCGGGGCCGGCCTGCTGGTGACGGTGGCGCCGCCGGTGCAGCGCTTCGACTTCGCGCACCTGGCCATGCCGGCCTGCCCCTGGCTGCTGGTGCAGGGCGACCGCGACGAGCTGGTGGACCACGAAGCGGTGCTCGGCTGGACCCGGACGCTCAAGCCCGCGCCCGAGGCCATTCTGCTGGCCGGGGCCGAGCACTTCTTCCATGGCCGCCTGACCGAGCTGCGCGCGCGGGTCGGCGAATGGCTGGCAGCGCGCCTGCCGGGAGCCTGAAAAACGAACGGGGCGGCCAGGCCGCCCCGTCGGTTCCCTGAAACGAGAACGGGATGGCCGGCGTCAGCCCACCATCTCGTTGAGGTTCTTGAGGGCGCGGATACGCACCTTCTTCGAGGCCGGCTTGGCCTTGATCATCATCTTCTCGCCCGTGAAGGGGTTGACGCCTTCGCGCGCCTTGGTGGCGGGCTTCTTCACGACGCGCATCTTGCACACGCCCGGAAGCGTGAACACGCCCGCGCCCTTCAGCGCCTTCTTCATCTGGCCGGTCAGTGCCTCGAGGACGGCGCCGACCTGCTTCTTGCTGAGGTCGGTCTGGCCCGCGACCGCCGCTACGATCTGCGACTTCGTCGGAGCCGCATTCTTTTTCGCCATTGAGCTATCTCCTGTGGGTTTGTCACGAGCGGGGCGAGCCCGCCTCTGTCGATGTCGGCGCGCACGATACCACGGAAAATCCCGGGACATAAGTGGCGGACGACGATTTCACGCGGGATTTTACGGCATGCGCGGCATGCCGGCACGCCTATTCGAGATGAAACGCGCGCGTGAAGCGGGCCTCGATTTCCGGACCTGCCGCCGGCGCGCGCGCCCGGATCTCGATCGTGACCGCTTCGCGATCACGGATCTCGACCGGCGCGAGCCAGGTCGGGCCCGTGGCGCTGTCGTGGCGAACGAGCGCGAGCGGCCGGCGCAGCCCGGTCAGCGAGACAGCGGACGCCTCGAGACCGGCGGTCTCGGCGAGGCTCCCGTCTCGCGCGACCAGCGCGATCGTGAGCAGAGCTAGATTGTTTCTCTGCACAATGCCGTAACTGCCCGCAATTTCTGAGGGCAGGTCCGTGGTCTGGGTCAGGGCGTAGTGCAGACGGTGGTCACCGGCGTCCACGTAGCCCGGATCGGTGAAAGGCTGCGCGGGCGGCGGCGGGGAATCGCCTGCGCTGCAGGCCGCGAGCAACGACACGGCGCAGGCCGCGACGCCGCCGCGGACGCCATCAACCCGGGTCTTCGTCATAGGTCGCCAGCGCGGGGGGCAGGGACGCAACACCGTCCACCGCCAGCCGCTTGTCGCGGGATCTTTCGCCCTGCAGCAGGCGCACGGCGGACGGCGGCAGCCCGAACAGTTCCGCCACGAAGCGGCACAGGCGCCGGTTGGCGGCGCCCTCCACCGGCGCGGCCGCGACGCGCAGCTTGAGGCGGCCGGCCTGGACGCCGCAGACGCGATCCGAGCCTGCGCGCGGCACGATGCGGATCGCGAGCGACAGTCCCGACGGCTCCCGCCGCCACCACTTCGCGGCCACCTCAGGTGATCAGGAGGCGCAGCGCCTGCAGCGCGACGATCGCGACCAGCGGCGAGAAATCGAGGCCGCCGACGATCGGCAGCACGCGGCGCAGCGGCATCAGCAGCGGCTCGCACAGCGACGCGAGCAGCGCGGTGGCCGGGCTGCGTACGCCGGGCGCCACGAAGGACAGCAGCGCGTAAATGAAAATCAGCACGGTATAGAGCAGCAGCACCGACAGCGCGAGCGTGCGCAGCGCGGCCAGCAGCAGCGGCAGGAAGGGCGGCACCACGCCCGCCTGGAGCCGGAACAGGATCAGGGTGGCCACGACCTGGACCGCGAGCAGGGCCAGGACCGAGGCCGTGTCCAGCCGCCCCACGGGCGGCAGGACGCGCCGCAGCGGGTGCACCAGCCAGCTGGTCAGCGCCAGGATGGCCTGCGACAGGGGATTGCGGAAGTCGGCGCGCACCAGCGGCAGCAGCACGCGCAGCAGGAAAGCGTAGACCAGGAAGGTCAGCACCGAGTCGATGACGAAGACGAGTGCGTCCATGCCGCAATATTAGAGTAGTGCGCCCGGCCAGGCGCGGCGCAATAATGTGCGCAGCCGGACCCTGGGGGAGGGACGCCAATGAAGCTCAACGTCAATGGCCGCGATCTCGACACCGATGCCGCGCCCGATACGCCGCTGCTGTGGGTGCTGCGCGATCACCTCAACCTCACGGGCACCAAGTTCGGCTGCGGCGCGGCGCTCTGCGGCGCCTGCACCGTGCACCTGGACGGCGTGCCGATCCGTTCCTGCGTGACGCCCGCCTCCGCCGCGGAAGGCAGGCGCGTCACCACGATCGAGGGCCTGTCCGCGGACCGCAGCCATGCCGTGCAGCGCGCCTGGCTCGAGCTCGATGTGCCGCAGTGCGGCTACTGCCAGTCGGGACAGATCATGTCGGCGGTGGCGCTGCTCGCCAGCAATCCGGCGCCCACCGACGCGGACATCGACGCCGCCATGGCCGGCAACATCTGCCGCTGCGGCACCTATCCGCGCATCCGCAAGGCGATCCATCGCGCCGCCGAGCTCGCGCGCGAGGGAGGTGCCACATGAGCGCCGCCGTGGCCGATGCCGGCCGCCGGGAATTCCTCAAGCTGTCCGCGCTCGCGGGCGGCGGATTGGTCATCGGCCTCGCGCTGCCGGGCTGTGGCCGGAAGCAGCGGGCCGGACCCGCCGCGGGCGGGCAGCCGAATGCCTGGCTCATCGTCGGCGGCGACAACACCATCACGATCCTGGTGGACCGCTCGGAGATGGGGCAGGGCGTCTACACCGCGCTGCCGATGCTGATGGCCGAGGAGCTCGAGGTGCCGCTGGCCGCGATCGCGGTCGAGGCCGCGCCTGCGGGCGAAGCCTACGTGAACAAGCTGCTCGGCATCCAGGTGACGGGGGGCAGCACCAGCGTGCGCGACGGCTGGGACAAGCTGCGCCTGGCCGGCGCGCAGGCGCGCGTGATGCTGGTGCAGGCCGCGGCCGCGGTGTGGGACGTGGATCCGGGCGAATGCCGCGTCGAGGGCGGGCGCGTGCTGAATGCGGACGGCGACGCGCTGACCTACGGCGAGGTTGCGGAAGCGGCCGCGAAGCTGCCGCTGCCGGCGGATGTGCCGCTGAAGGCGCCGGCGGACTTCAGGCTGATCGGCACGCGCGCGCGGCGCACCGACACGCCCGGCAAGGTGGACGGCTCGGCCGTGTACGGCATCGACGTGCGCCTGCCGGGGATGCTCTACGGCTCGGTGGCGCTGCCGCCGGTGCTCGGCGGCAGGGCCGCGTCCGTCGATTCCGCGACTGCCGCGGCCATGCCCGGCGTGCGCGGCATCGTGACGACCTCGGGCGGTGTCGTGGCCGTCGCCGAACACTTCTGGCAGGCCCGCCAGGCGCGCGACGCGCTCAAGGTCAGCTGGGACGACGGCCCCAATGCGCGACTGGATACGCCGGGCATCTTCCGGACGCTGGCGCAGGCGGCGCAGCCGGGCGCGGGCATCGCGGTGCGCAGCGACGGCGACGCCGCCGCCGCGATCGCGGGCGCGAAGCAGAAGCTGCGTGCCGTGTACCGGCTGCCGCTGCTCGCGCACGCGACGCTCGAGCCGCAGAACTGCACCGCGGACGTGCGCGCGGACGGCTGCGACCTCTACCTGCCCACGCAGGTGCAGGGCGTGGCGCAGGCGGCGGCCGCCGCTGCGGCAGGCCTCGAGCCGGGCCAGGTGAAGGTGCACACGACGCTGCTCGGCGGCGGCTTCGGCCGCAGGCTCGACGTGGACTTCGTCCCGGCCGCGGTCGAGGCCTCGAAGGCCGTCGGCAGGCCGGTGCAGCTCATCTACACGCGCGAGGACGACACCACGCATGACAACTACCGCCCGCCGGCGCACGACACCGCGGAGGGCGCGCTGGACGCCGACGGCAGGCTCATCGCGTGGCGCCTGCATCTGTGCGGGCCGTCGATCACGGCGCGCTGGGCGCCGGCCGTGGTGGCCGACCCGAAGGTCGCCGACCCGTTCGCGATCGAGGCGGCGCAGAACTATCCCTACGACGTGCCGAACGTCTCGGTCGAGTACCAGCGCCAGGAGATCGGCATCGACGTCGGCTACTGGCGCTCGGTCAGCCACGCGCTCAACTGCTTCGTCGCCGAGAGCTTCATGGACGAGCTCGCGCATGCGGCGAAACAGGACCCCTACGCATTCCGGCACGCGCTGCTCGGCAGACAGCCGCGCTTCCGGCGCGCGCTCGAGGAGACGGCGGCGATGGCAGGCTGGGGCAAGGCGCCCGCCGGGCGGCACCAGGGGATCGCGCTGATGGAAGGCTACGGCACCTACCTCGCGCAGGTCGCGGAAATCTCGGTCGAGGGCGGCCGTCTGCAGGTGCACCGCATCTGCTGCGCGGTGGACTGCGGGCGCATGGTCAACCCCGCGATCGTCGAGTCGCAGATCGAGAGCGGTATCGTGTTCGGCCTGACTGCGGCGCTCTGGGGCGACATCACGCTCGAGCGCGGCCGCGTGCAGCAGGGAAATTTCGACCGCTACCGCCTGCTGCGGCTCAACGAGGTGCCGGCGATCGAGGTGAAGCTGCTCGCCAGCGAAGAGGCGCCCGGCGGCATCGGCGAGCCCTCGACTGCGCTGGTCGCGCCCGCGATCTGCAACGCGATCTTCGCGGCGACGGGCAGGCGGCTGCGCGAGCTGCCGATCGCGAAGGCGCTGAAGACCTGACGCGCGTCAGCGCGCAGGCTGTGGCGGGCGCGCGCCGAACAGCGCGCTGCCGATGCGCAGGTGCGTCGCGCCCTCGGCGATCGCGGCCTCGAAGTCGCCGCTCATGCCCATCGAGAGCGCGGGCAGCGCGAGCCCGTCCCGCGCCAGCGCGTCGCGCAGCAGCCTGAGTTCCCGGAACCAGCGGCGCTGGCGCGCGACCTCCTGCTCCTCGGGCGGCAGCGCCATCAGGCCGCGCAGCGCGAGCCGCGGCAGGCGGGCGACCGCCTGCGCGAGCGCCGGCAATGCCGCGGGCGCGACCCCCGACTTGCCCGCCTCGCCGGCGAGATTCACCTGGATGCAGACCGCGAGCGGCGGCAGCGCCGCCGGGCGTTGTGCCGACAGGCGCTCGGCGATCTTGAGCCGGTCCACGGTGTGCACCCAGTCGAAGCGCTCCGCGACCGGGCGGGTCTTGTTGGACTGCAGCGCGCCGATGAAATGCCAGCACACCTGCCTGCCGGCCAGCGCGGCGGCGTGCCGCTGCGCTTCCTGCAGGTAGTTCTCGCCGAGATCGGCGAGGCCTTCGTCGACGGCGCGGGCGATCGCCGCCACAGGCTGCGATTTCGCGACGCCGATCAGGGTGACGGACGCCGGATCCCGGCAGGCTTCGCGGGCCGCCCTTGCGATGCGTTCCCGGACCAGGGCGAGCCCGGGAGAGGGATTCTGCGGAGCAGTTAACATATTGGTGGACGGTACCCGGGGATATACTGCCCCCGGCCCCGCAAGGCCGCCCTCAGGCCGGCGGGGTTCGTGCGTCGTGCACCGTGCCTGGGAGACCTGATGGCCGTCGACATTGCCCAGCTGCTGGCCTTTGCGGTCAAGAACAACGCCTCCGACCTGCACCTGTCCGCGGGCGTGCCGCCCATGATCCGCGTGGACGGCGACGTCAAGCGCGTGAACATGCCGCCGCTGACGCACAAGGAAGTGCACAGCATGGTGTACGACATCATGAACGACAAGCAGCGCAAGGTGTACGAGGAGTTCTTCGAGACCGACTTTTCGTTCGAGATCCCGAACCTGGCGCGCTTCCGCGTCAATGCCTTCAACCAGAATCGCGGTGCGGGCGCGGTGTTCCGCAACATCCCGTCGCTGATCAAGACGCTCGATGACCTGAACGCGCCGAAGGTGTTCAAGGACCTGTGCATGCTGCCGCGCGGGCTGGTGCTGGTGACCGGTCCGACCGGCTCCGGCAAGTCGACGACCCTCGCGGGAATGATCGACTACGTCAACGTCAACCGGCCCGACCACATCATCACCATCGAGGACCCGATCGAGTTCGTGCACGAATCGAAGCGCTGCCTGATCAACCAGCGCGAGGTGCACCGTGACACGCTCGGGTTCAGCGAGGCGCTGCGCTCCGCGCTGCGCGAGGATCCCGACGTGGTCCTGGTCGGCGAAATGCGCGACCTCGAGACCATCCGCCTGGCGCTGACCGCGGCCGAGACCGGCCACCTCGTGTTCGGCACGCTGCACACGAGCTCGGCGGCCAAGACCATCGACCGCATCGTGGACGTGTTCCCGGGCGAGGAGAAGGACATGGTGCGCTCGATGCTCTCGGAGTCGCTGCGCGCCGTGATCTCGCAGACACTGATGAAGCGCCTCGGCGGCGGCCGCATCGCCGCGCACGAGATCATGATCGCGACCCCGGCGATCCGGAACCTGATCCGCGAGAACAAGATCGCCCAGATGTATTCCTCGATCCAGACCGGCCAGGCGCAGGGCATGCAGACCCTCGACCAGTGCCTCACCGAACTGTTGCAGAAGGGCCTCGTCTCCAAGGAAGAGGCCCGCCACAAGGCCCAGAACAAGGACGCGCTCTGATGGACCGCGAACAAGCCATCCGGCTGATGCAGGACCTGTTGCGGCGCATGGTGGACCGCAAGGGCTCCGACCTCTTCATCACGGCGAACTTCCCGCCGGCGATCAAGATCGACGGCGAGGTGCGCCCGCAGACCGACAAGGCGCTGGCGGCGGAGCAGAGCGCCGTGCTGGTGCGCTCGATCATGAACGACCGCCAGACGCGCGATTTCGATGCGACCAAGGAGGCCAACTTCGCGATCGCGCCGCCGGGCATCGGCCGCTTCCGCGTCAGCGCCTTCGTGCAGCAGGGCATGACCGGTTGCGTGATCCGCCAGATCAACGCCACCATCCCGACCATCGAGGAGCTCGAGCTGCCGCCCATCCTGAAGGACATCGTGATGTCCAAGCGCGGCATCGTGATCGTCGTGGGCGCCACCGGCTCCGGCAAGTCCACCACGCTGGCGGCGATGGTCGGCTACCGCAACGAGAAGACGCGCGGCCACATCGTCACGATCGAGGACCCGGTCGAGTACGTGCACGCGCACCGCGGCTGCGTGGTCACGCACCGCGAGGTGGGCGTCGACACCGACAGCTGGCACACGGCGCTCAAGAACACGCTGCGCCAGGCGCCCGACGTCATCATGATCGGCGAAATCCGCGACCGCGAGACCATGGAGTACGCGATCCAGTTCGCCGAGACCGGCCACCTCGTGCTCGCCACGCTGCACGCCAACAGCACCAACCAGGCGCTGGACCGCATCATCAACTTCTTCCCGGAGGAGAAGCGCGAGCAGTTGCTCATGGACCTGTCGCTGAACATCCGCTCGATGGTGTCGCAGCGCCTGGTGCCGCGCGAGAAGAGCGAGGGCCGCATCGCCGCGGTCGAGATCCTGATCGGCACGCCGCTGGTCTCCGACCTGATCTTCCGCGGCGAGGTCGCCAAGATCAAGGAAGTCATGGCGCGCTCGAACCGGCTCGGCATGAAGACCTTCGACCAGGCGCTGTTCGACCTGTTCGAGGCCGGCGTGATCTCCTACGAGGAGGGCCTGCGCAACGCCGACTCGAAGAACGAGCTGCGCCTCAGGATCAAGCTCGAGAGCAAACGCGAGGACCGCCTGCAGGCGGAGCAGTCCAGCACGCTGAGGATCGTCGATGAGTCAAACGACGGCAAAGTCTACTAAGCCTGCCGCCGACGAGACCTTCTCGATCGTGGGGGAGGACGGGCGCTTCAGCATCAAGCCGCTGCTGAAGCTGATGGCCGAGAAGAAGGCCTCGGACCTGTTCTTCTCGTCCAACTCCCCGGTCAAGATCAAGATCGAGGGCGTGATCTACCCGATCAACAAGCAGGTGCTGAACGCCGAGGCGGTGCGCGACATCGCCTACGGGCTGATGAGCGCCGAGCAGCTCGAGCATTTCCAGAGCGACCTCGAGATCGACTTCGCGATCTCGGAGCCCGGCGTCGGGCGATTCCGCGCCGCCGTGTTCTACCAGCGCGGCTTCCCGGCGCTGGTGCTGCGCTACATCAGCGTCGACACCCCCAAGCTCGACAACCTCGGGCTGCCGGACACGCTCAAGGACCTGGCGATGCTGAAGCGCGGGCTGGTGCTGATGGTGGGCGCCACCGGCTCCGGCAAGTCCACGACGCTCGCGGCGATGATCAACCACCGCAACGAGAACTGCTCGGACCACATCCTCACGATCGAGGACCCGATCGAGTTCCTGCACCAGAACCGCAAGTCCATCGTCAACCAGCGCGAGATCGGCCTCGATACCAAGAACTTCGCGCGCGCGCTGCGCGCGGCGATGCGCGCCGCCCCGGACGTGATCCTGATCGGCGAGATCCGCGACCGCGAGACGATGGAGTCCGCCATCGCGCTGGCCGGCACCGGGCACCTGTGCATCGCGACGCTGCACGCCAACAACTGCGCCGAGGCGCTCGACCGCATCATCAACCTGTTCCCGCGCGACCAGCACGCGCAGATCTTCCTCGACCTGTCGCAGTACCTGCGCGCGATCGTCTCGCAGCGCCTGGTGCGCGGCCGCAGCAAGAAGCGCGTCGCGGCGGTCGAAGTGATGCTGAACACGCCGCACATCCAGGACCTGATCAAGAAGGGCGACGTGATCGGCGTGAAGGAGGCCATGCTGTCCTCCAACGAGCGCGGCATCCAGAACTTCGACGTGGCGCTCCTGCACCTCTACAAGGAGGGCAAGATCGACATCGAGGAGGCGCTCAGCAACGCCGACTCGCGCACCAACCTGGAGGCGCGCATCAACTTCGGCTAGGCGTTGGCGGTCTGGCGCAAGGAATGCTCCCTCGCGAGCTCAGGCCGGCGACCGGATTCGCTCGCTCGTGACATTCCCCGCGCCAGGCCGCGAACGCGCAGCCGGCGCCGTGCGCGCGACTGGGTGGCGCGTGCGGGGGCCGGGAATCCCGCCTGCGAACGAATCCGGTCGCCGCCCTGAGCGAACGAGCGGGTTCCCGGCCCCCGCCCTGACCACTCAATCGACGAACACGCTCGCCGCGTCGAACACCGGCCCGTCCACGCACACGCGCTTCATCGCCGGGCCTTCCGGCGTCTGCACCAGCACCGCGCAGCCCGCGCAGCCGCCGACCGCGCAGGCCATGTTCTCCTCGAGCGACACCTGGCAGGGAACGCCGAAGCGCCTGGCGAGGGCCGCGGTTGCCTTCAGCATCGGTTCGGGGCCGCAGGAGAACATCTCCACCTCAGCCAGCGCCGTCCGCGATTGCGCCGCGAGCCAGGCCTCGGCCAGTTCCGTCACGTAGCCGCGGTGGCAGCCCGCGAAGCCTGCCAGGCTCGCGAGCCGGCTCGGGACCCCGAGCGCATCGAGCTGTGACATGGCGTGGGTAGCCGCCTGCGGCAGGCCCGCGACCGCGAGTCGCGAAGGCCCGGTGCCGAACGGGAACGGCAGTTCCGAGCCCATCAGCACCAGCGGCTGCCAGTCGCCGCCCCGCCCGGCCAGCGTCTCGGCGAGGAACACGAGCGGCGGGATGCCGACGCCGCCGCCGACCATCAGCGCGCGCGGGCGCGCGGCATGCGGCTCGAATCCCCGGCCGATCGGCCCGAGGCAGGACAACACTTCGCCTGGGCGGCGGCGGGCGAGCTCGGCCGTGCCGATGCCGACGACCTTGTAGAGCACCTCGATCCAGCCGGCGGCAAGGTCCGCGCGCAGGATCGAGAATGGGCGGCGCATGGGCAGGGCGGGGCCGCAGCTCAGGTGGACGAAGCTTCCGGGCGCCGCGACCCGGGCCGCGCGCGGCGCCGCGAGACGGATCACATGCTGTCCGCCCGGGAACTCGAGATGGCCGAGGACCTCGGCGTCCTCGAGGAAGATCGTGCCGCGATGTGCGCGCGCCGCGGCGTTCATCCGCTGCGCCTGCGGCGCGCGGCGGCGATGTGCGCGAGCACGGCCATGCGCACGGCCACGCCGTTCGCGACCTGGCGGCGGATCATGGACTGCGGTCCGTCCGCGACGTCGGACGTGACCTCGACGCCGCGGTTCATCGGGCCCGGGTGCATCACGATCGCCTGCGGCTTCGCGCGCGCCAGCCGCGCGGCCGTGAGCCCGTACTGCTGGTGATAGCGCACCGGGTCGGCCTGCGCCGCGCCGATGGCGCGCTCGCGCTGGATGCGCAGCATCATCACGACGTCGGCGCCCGCGATCGCCTCGTCGAAGGACTCGAAACGCCGCGCGCCCGCGAACTCCGCGGCCTCCGGCATGAACTCCGGCGGGGCGACGATGCGGATCTCGGCGGCGCCGAGGGTCGCAAGCGCACGGTGCGCCGAGCGCGCGACGCGCGAGTGGCGGATGTCGCCGGTGATGGTCACGACCAGGCCGTCGAAGCCGCCCTTGCACTGGCGGATGGTGAGCGCGTCGAGCAGTCCCTGGGTCGGGTGCGAGACGTGCGCCTCGCCGCCCGAGATCACGGCGACGTGGTCGCCGACGTGGCGCGCCACGTACTCGTGGATGCCGGGCTCCGCGTCGCGGATCACGAACACGTCCACCTGCATCTCCTGCAGCGTGTAGATGGTGTCGATGATGGACTCGCCCTTGGCGCGCGAGGACAGCATGACGTCGAGGTTGATGGCATCCGCGCCGAGGCGCACCGCGGCGAGCTCGAACGACGCGCGCGTGCGCGTGGAGGGCTCCGCGAACAGGTTGGCGACGGTCCAGCCCGCGAGGTCGTCCCCGCGCGGCGCCAGCTCGCCCGGGGTGCCGAGGCAGGCTTGCGCGCGATCGAGCAGCTCGGTCAGCAGCGTGCGCGGCAGGCCGTCGAGCGTGATCAGGTGGCGCAGGCAGCCGGCGTCGTCGAGTTGCGTGAATCCGCGGTTCATGGGCTGGCGGCGCCGGGCCGGGCGCGCAGCCATTGCAGCAGCAGCAGGCGGGCGGCTTCGCGGTCGACATCGCCGCGCCGCACGCGGCGCGTCTTCGCGCCGCTGCGGCGGCGCTCGCGCAACTCGTCCTCCGCCTCGCGCGACGTCAGTCTCTCGTCCACCCGGTGAACCCCGATCCCGTAGCGGTCCTGCAGCTCGCCGGCGAACCGCAGCGCCGCTGCGGCGATGCCGGCGTCCTCGCCCTGCTTATTATAGGGAACGCCGACCACGAACTCCTGCGGGCGCCAGTCCGCCACCAGCTGGTCCACGGCCCTCCAGTCCGGCGCGCCTTCCAGCGCGGCGACGGTGGCGAGGCCCTCGGCGGTGCCGGTCAGGGTGTTGCCGACGGCGACGCCGATGCGCCGCATGCCGTAGTCGAAGGAGAGCACCGTCCTCGCGGCCGGCGCGGTCATCGGCGCTGGCCTCAGGCCCGGCCCGCCTGCGTGCTGATGCGCGACAACTCGATCCCGAGCAGCCGCGCGGCCGCGTGCCAGCGCTGCTCGTAGGGGAGCTCGAAGATCAGCGCGTCATCGCAGGGCACGGTGAGCCAGGCGTTCTGGAGGACTTCCTCCTCGAGCTGGCCCGCCTCCCAGCCGGCATAGCCGAGCGCGATGACGGCCTGCGCCGGGCCCTTGCCTTCGGCCATGGCCGCGAGCACGTCGCGCGAGGTGGTCACGCAGAGCGTGTCCGACACCGGCATCGTGGACTCCCAGGCCTGCGGGCCGGGACGGTGCAGCACGAAGCCGCGGTCGCGCTGCACGGGCCCGCCGGCGAGCACCGGCATGTCGCGCAGCCGCGCGTCCTCGGTGGAGAGCGACAGCTGCTCGAGCACCTCGGACAGCTTCATCTCGAGCGGCCGGTTGATGACGATGCCGAGCGCGCCGCGCTCGCTGTGCTCGCACACCAGCGTGACGCTGTGCGAGAAATTGGGGTCCGCGAGCGAGGGCATCGCGACCAGGAGCTGGTTGTTCAGGTAGGTGCCGGCCACGCTCCTAGTATCGGCCCGGTGAACCTGCCGGTCAAAGCGCATTTCGCGCGCGGTCCGCCCGGCGAGAGGACTTAATCCACCGGCACTTCGATCGCGGACCCCGCGAGCCGCCCGCCGACGAACTGCCACTCGTAGGCGAACCGCAGCACGTCGTGGCGCTCGGCGAGCATCGCCGGGAACGCCTCGAAGGGCGCGGCGAGCTTCAGGATCTCGAGCGCCGCCCGGTCGAGCTCGGCATGGCCGCTCGATCGTTGCACGCCGGCGCGCACCAACGCGCCGTTGGCGGCGAGCACCACCTCGATGACCGGGTTGCCGGACAGGTTCCGGCGTCGCGCCTCGTTGGGGAAGTTGAGCGTGCCGACCTGCTCGATGCGTCGCTTCCAGGCATCCAGGTAGGTCGCGACTTCGGACTGGCGCGTGCTCGGGGTGACCAGCAGCTCGCGCCGCGCGGCGCCCTTGAGCTCGAGTTCGTTGGCGTCGTCCTGGCCCGCGAACGGGGACAGCACGCCGGCGACCAGTTCCTGCGGCAGCGACGGCAGCGACGGCTCCCGCAGCTCACCCTCCGCCGTGAAGCGCGGCTCGGCTTCGCGCGCGGACAGGAGCTCGGGTTCCCCGCCCCGGGCCTGGTCGGCGAGGGGCTGGTCCGCGCCGCCCCGGGAATCGCCTGCCACGTCCACGGCGCCGGTGCCGGCGCGCGGCTGGCGCGTGTGCGCGGTCCTCGGGTCGCCGGCTCCCTGCTGGGTGCGCTCGGCAAGGTAGCTCGCGCGCTCGTTGGCCGCCGCCTCGGGCAGCGTGCTCGAGGTCAGCAGCACTTCGAGCGTCGGCACCTCGCCGGTGTCCGTGTCGGGCGGGGCAAAGGTGATGCCGAGGATCACGATCAGGTGGAACAGCCCCGCCAGGAACAGCGTGACGGTCAGGCGGTCCTTGACCGTGACGCCGGTGGTCCGGATGACGTCGGCGGCGCTCACGGCCGGCGCAGGCGCGCCAGCACGGCGTCGATCAGGCTCCCGGCGATGTCGCCGCCGAACTGCGTCTCGAGTTCGCGGATGCCGGTCGGGCTGGTGACGTTGATTTCCGTGACGAAGCCGCCGATCACGTCCAGGCCGACGAACAGCATGCCGCGCTCGCGCATGACCGGCCCGATGCGCGAGGCCAGCCAGCGCTCGCGGTCGGTGAGCCCGCGCCCGACGCCCCTGGCGCCGGCCGCGAGGTTGCCGCGGTGATCCGACGGACCCGGAATGCGCGCCAGCACCTGCGGCACCGGTTCGCCGTCCACCAGCAGGATGCGCGCGTCGCCGCTCTCGGCGATCTCCGGCAGGTAGCGCTGCACCATCGCATAGCGCTGCCCGTAGCCGGTCAAGGTCTCGAACACGACGCGGGCGTTCTTGTCGCCGGTCGCGACCACGAAAATCGAGCGGCCGCCCATGCTCTCGAGCGGCTTGCAGACGACCTGCCCGTGCTCGGCGAGGAATGCACCCATGGCGTCCATGTCGCGCGTGATCAGGGTCGGCGCGCAGCAATCCGGGAACCAGGCCGTGTAGACCTTCTCGTTCATGTCCCGCAGGCCCTGCGGCCGGTTCACGACCAGCACGCCCTCGGCCTCGGCGCGTTCCAGCAGGTAGGTCGTATAGATGTATTCGGTGTCGAACGGCGGGTCCTTGCGCATCAGCACGGCGCCGAGGCCCGCGAGCGGCCGCGTGACCGGCGCCCCGGTGCGGTACCAGTCCTTGTCCTTGCCGGCGCCCGCGACCTCGATCGGCGTCAGGCGCGCGATCGCGCGTCCGTCGCGCACCGCAAGATCCGCCTGCGTGAAGTACCAGGTCTCGCAGCCGCGCCGGGCGGCGGCGGCGAGCATCGCGACGGTCGAGTCCTTGGCCGGCTTGATCGCAGCCAGCGGGTCCATGAGCACGGCGAGGCTCGGGCGGGCTGGCATCAGGCGATCTCCGGCCGATTGGCGGGAATGTGACGCGGATACTGCACGTCAGGGGGGCTTGTCATAGTACACCTATCGCTGGTCCAGACCGCCCGCCAGACGGGGCTCCGGCGTGGCAGGGGGTGGACCGATATGTTAAAAGGAGGCCGCTCCGGCGTCGAAACCGAGGGCGCCTCCAGGCGAGCTTTTTTGAAGCGCCCGGCCGGAGCAGCGCCGGGGCCGGAGGTACCCGATGGAGAATGCAGCGGCTGTCAGCGATGGGCACCGCCTGAACGGGCTGAAGGTGCTGGTGATCGATGACAGCAAGACCATTCGCCGGACGGCGGAGACGCTGCTGGCCAAGGAGGGCTGCGAGGTATTCACCGCCGTGGACGGCTTCGACGCGCTGTCGAAGATCGCCGACCACCAGCCGGACATCGTGTTCGTGGACATCATGATGCCGCGCCTCGATGGCTACCAGACCTGCTCGCTGATCAAGCACAACAAGGTGTTCCGCGCCATCCCGGTCATCATGCTGTCGTCCAAGGACGGCCTGTTCGACCGCGCGCGCGGGCGCATCGTCGGTTCCGAGCATTACTTGACGAAGCCCTTCACGCGCGACGAGCTGCTGTCCGCGATCGAGCGGCACGTCAGCCGCGAATGACCGGGCGGAGGGAGACAGGGCCATGGCGCTCATCCTGATCGTGGACGACTCGCCGACCGAGGTGTTCCAGCTGCGACGCATGCTGGAGAACCACGGCTTCGAGACCGAGTCCGCCGCCGACGGCGCCGAAGGCATCCGCAAGGCGCGCGAGATCCGGCCCGACCTGATCCTGATGGACATCGTGATGCCGGGTGTGGACGGCTTCCGCGCCACGCGCACGCTCGCCAACGACCCGGCGACGCGCGCGATCCCCGTGATCATGGTGTCGAGCAAGAGCCAGGAGACCGACCGCATCTGGGGCATGCGCCAGGGCGCGGTGGACTACCTGGTCAAGCCGGTGAACCCGGCGCAACTCGTGGAGAAGGCGCAGGCTGCGCTCCTCGCGGGCTGACCGGATGCAGCCTGAGCCGACCCTGAGGGCCCTGCGCGACCGGCCGTTCGAGCTGTTGCTGGCGCTGGAGCAGCGCGCGCGCGACGTCGCCGCCGGGGCGCGCGAGGGCGCGGCGGCGCAGGAATGGATCGGCGTCGCGTTCCGCATGGGTGGCGAGACCTTCCTGGTGGAGCGCGACGAAGCACGGGAAGTCATGGGAGTGCCGTCGCCCATCACCCGCGTTCCAGGCGCGCGGTCGTGGATAATCGGCCTCGCCAACGTGCGCGGCCAGCTGCTGCCGGTGATCGACCTGAAGCAGTATTTCGGCAGCGGCGAGACGGTGCCGGGCCGCAATACGCGCGTGATCGTGGTCAACCACCGCGAGATCCCGGCCGGGCTGGTGGTGGACGAGGTGCTGGGGTTCCGCCGCTTCGCCGAGCGCGAATTCAACGCCGAGTCGCCGCCGACGCTGATTCGGTGCGAGCATTACCTGTCCGGGTCGTTCCGGCGTGGAAGCGAGGCCTGGCCGGTGCTGAGCCTGCGGTCGCTGGTCGAGAGCCCGGCGTTCCTGCAGGGATCGGCCTGAACGCGGGGGAGTGAAGGGGCAAACGCATGGTCAACCTGCCTGAAAGGCACGCCGCGGCGCGATGGATGCCCGTGATGCTGGTCACGGGACTCGCTGCCACGCTGGTGGCGGCGCTCCTGGTCGTGCTCGCCGGCCGCGCGCAACAGCACGAGAGCGGCTATCGCACGCACCTGTCGCGCCTCACGGTGCTGGCCGGGGCGATGCCGGCGCAGGCGGCCGACGCGGGCCGCGGCGACCAGGCTGCATTCGGGCGGCTGGCGGCCTCGCGCCAGGAGCTCGAGCGCGTGCTCGGCGAGATCGAGTCCGGACGCGGCGCATTCGATGCGCTGTCGTCGCCCTCGGCGCTCAGGCTCGGCAACGAACCGGGCTGGAACGCGGTGCTCGAGACCTCGGCGCAGGTGCTCGCGGCGCGCGACGCCGCGGGCGAGCTGAAATCCTGGGCCGAGGAATCGCGCGCAGCGCTCGGCCGCGTGCTCGCGGGCACCGGCGACGCGGTCGCGGCGCCGGGCGGCGCCGCGGCGCTCCGGGCCCTGCCGCGGTTCGAGACGGTCGCCCAGCGCACCGGTGACGACCTCGCGGCGCTCGCGGGCAAGGTGTCGGACCCGGGCGCGGCGACGCAGCGCATCTCCGAGAACACCGCGCTGCTGGCGCAGTTCCTCGCCGGACTCGCCGGGCAGGACGCGTCGGCGGGCGTGCCCGCGGTCACCGGCCAGGCCGCCGGCCGGCTGGCCGCGCTGCGCGAGAACTTCGCGCAGTACGAGGATCGCGTGCGGGGAACGCTCGAGCGCGCCGGGGCGCTCGCGACCGCCGGGCGCGCCGCCGCCGACCTGGCGGCCGCGGCCAACAGCATCGCCAGGCGGCTCGAGGCGCAGTCCGGCGAGCAGGTCGCCGCAGGGCGCTTCGCCGGCACCGGCCCCGCGCTGGTCGCGATCGCCATTGCCGTGCTCGCTTTCGCGGGAGCGCTGCTCGCCTGGATCTCCGCCTCGGGGCTGCGGCGCGCGGCCGAGATCGAGACCGAGCGCAACCGGCGCAACCAGGACGCGATCCTGCGCCTGCTCGACGAGATGTCCTCTCTCGCCGACGGCGACCTGACCGTGCAGGCGACGGTGACCGACGACATCACCGGCGCGATCGCCGACTCGATCAACTACGCGATCGAGGCGCTGCGCGAACTGGTGGCCACGATCAACGACACGGCCGTGCATCTCGACGCCGCCGCGCGCCAGACCCAGGCGGCCGCGGGCCACCTCGCCAAGGCGAGCGTCGCGCAGTCGCGCCAGGTCGCCGCGGCGACCGACGCGGTCGGCGCGATGGCCACCTCGATCGAGGAGGTGTCCGGCAACGCCGAGCGCTCCGCCGACGTCGCGCGCCACGCAGTGGACGTCGCGCACAAGGGCGGCGACGCGGTGCGCCGCACGATCGACGGCATGAACACGATCCGCGAGAACATCCAGGACACGTCCAAGCGCATCAAGCGCCTCGGCGAGAGCTCGCAGGAAATCGGCAACATCGTCGAGTTGATCAACGATATCGCCGAGCAGACCAACATCCTGGCGCTCAACGCCTCGATCCAGGCCTCGATGGCGGGCGAGTCGGGCCGCGGCTTCGCGGTGGTCGCCGACGAAGTCCAGCGCCTCGCCGAGCGCGCGGGCCACGCGACGCGCCAGATCGAGGTGCTGGTGCGCACCATCCAGACCGACACCAACGAGGCGGTCGTCTCGATGGAGCGCACCACGACCGACGTCGTGGGCGGGGCGCTGCTGGCCGAGAACGCGGGCGCCGCGCTCGGCGAGATCGAGGACGTCTCGAACCAGATCGCCCAGCTGGTGCAGAACATCTCGGCGAGCGCCCGCCAGCAGGCGGCGACCTCGGCGCACATCTCGCGCACCATGCAGGTGCTGCGCGAAATCAGCCAGCAGAGCGCGGACAACACCAGCGCGACCTCGACCGCCATCGGGCGCCTCGCGGAGATGTCGGCGCAGTTGCGCAAGTCGGTGGCCGGCTTCCGCCTGCCGCAGCAGCTGCCGCCGCAGGGCCGCAAGGGCAAGTCGGCCAGGCCGGCGCCGGCGGACGACGGGGAGGCGCGCCGCGCGGCTGGCGCCGCGGGCTGAACGCGCGTGGCCGACTACCCATCGGTCAACGAGCAGGCGCTGCACCTCGTCGCGCGCGAGCTCGCGGCGACGCTCAACGACGTGCGCATCGCCCTCGAGGCGGCGGCGGAGACCCCTGCCGACCGGGCGCCGATCGCGAAGACGGCCGAGCTGATGCACGGGGCGCGCGGCGTGCTGCGCGTGGTCGAGGTGTACGGCGCCGCCCTGCTCGCGGAAGAGATGGAACACTCGGCGCGCTGGCTCGCCGGCAGCGATGCGGATGCGCGCCAGTACGCCGAGGGGCTGGACGCGCTCATGCGCGCGAGCGTGCAGCTGCCGACCTACCTCGAGCGCGTGCTGGGCGGCGGCCGCGATCTCGCGCTGGTCCTGCTGCCGCTGCTGAACGACCTGCGCGCCGTGCGCGGCGCGCCGCTGCTGTCCGAGGGCACGCTGCTGTCGCTCAACCTGAGCTCGGAGCGCGCGCCGCCGGCGGCGGAGCCGCCGGCCGCGCAGAAGGTGACGGTGGCGCAGTGGGCGCGGCGCCTGCGGCCGAAGTTCCAGGGCGGACTGCTGGCGCTGATCCGCGGCGAGGGTCCGGACAACGGCCTGGCCGCGCTCGCCGAGGTCGCGAACCGGATGGAGGCCGTCGCCACCACCGTGGCGGTGTACCAGCTCTGGTGGGTGACGGGCGCGCTGCTCGATGCGCTGGCCGCCGGCGGCCTGGAACCGAGCGTCACGGTCAAGCGCCTGCTCGGGCACGCCGATCGCGAGCTGAAGCGCCTCTACGCCGAGGGCGAGGAGACCTACGCCGCCAGCCCGCCGATCGAGCTGCTGAACAACCTGCTGTTCTACGTCGCGCGCGCCGGCACCCGCGGCGAGCGCATCGACGCGGTGCGCGCCTCCTTCCGCCTCGACGAGCTGCTGCCGATCGACGAGTCGGTCGAGCAGGAGCGCGAGTCGCTGTCCGCGCCGTCCGTGCGGCTCATGCGCACCGTCGCGGCCGCGATCAAGGAGGACCTCGGCCGCGTCAAGGACGCCCTCGACCTCTACACGCGCAAGGGCGGGCCGCCGGAGGAGTTGGCGCCGCAGGTCGACCTGCTGAAGAAGATCGGCGACACGCTCGCGGTGCTGGGCCTCGGCTCGGTGCGCGAACAGGTCCAGGGCGAGCTCACGCGCCTGACCGACGTCATCACGCGCCGTGCCCCGGCCGACCAGAACGCGCTGATCGGGATCGCGGCCACGCTGATCGGCATCGAGGACGGGCTCGACGACGCGCTGGTGCGCCTGATCATGCCGCCCGGCGCGCCCGCGCCGGACACCGAGACCGACCCGGACTTCCGCCAGGTCACCGAGACCGTGCTGCGCGAGTGCATCGTGAATCTCGCGCGCATCAAGGAACTGCTCGGGCAGTCGCTCGATCCCACGGCCGACCGCGCCGGGCTCGACGCCGCGCCGGCGCTCGCGCGCGGGATCACGGCCGGACTGCTGCTGCTCGGGCGCAACCGCGCGATGGAGGTCATGCGCCGCATCGGCGAGCACGTCGCGGCGCTGCTCGGCCCGGGCGCGCTGTCGCGCAACGACCAGTACGTCGACCGGCTCGCGGATGCGATCGTCGGCATCGAGTACTACATGGAGACGCTGCAGGCCGGGCGCGGCGATCCCTGGTACATGCTGGACAACGCGGAACGTTGCCTCGGCTTCCTCGACCAGGTGCGCGCGGAGTCGGGCGTCCCGGCCGCGGCCGCCAGGGTGCCGGCGGAGCCGCCGAAGCCGGCCGCCGCGCCGCGGCCGGTGCCGGCGCCTGCCGCCGCGCGCGCACCGGCCGTGGATCCGGAGCTGCTGGCGCTCTTCATCGAGGAGGCCCGCGAGGAGATCGCCGTCATCAGCCGGCTGTTCCCGCTGTGGGAGGAGAACGCGACCGATCGCGAGTCGCTCACGCGCGTGCGCCGCGCCTTCCATACCTTGAAGGGCAGCGGCCGCGTCGTCGGCGCGCGCCGCATCGGCGATTTCGCCTGGTCGATCGAGAACCTGCTGAACCGCATCCTGGACGGCACGCTCGAGCGCAATGCCGCCATGCTCGCGACCATGCGCGAGGCGGTCGCGCTGCTGCCGGCGCTCGTGACCGAGCTCGAGGGCCGGGGCGAGCCCGTCGCGGGAGCCGAAGCGCTGGCTGCGCGCGCCGAAGCGCATGCGACCGGACAACGCATCCCGGCGGAGTTGCCGCCTGCCGCGGCGGCCACCGCAGGTGAACCCACGCTCGTGATCCCGCAGGTCGAGGAGACGCAGCTGACCAAGCGCCTCGAACTGCCGCCGCCGCCACCACCCCAGCAGGCCGCGCCGGAGCCGGAGTGGATCGGCCGCCCGGCCGCCTACGCCGAGGGCGGCGACTCGTCGCTGCAGGAGATCTACCAGAAGGAAGTCCAGAGCCACCTCGAGACCATCCGCAGCTACCTCCGCCACGCCTGGCTGGCGGTCGGCACGCACACGGTCACCGAGGAGCTCTACCGCGCCTGCCATACGCTGCGCGGCGCCTCGCGCACCGCGGGCATCCGGCACAGCGTCCGGCTCGCCGAGCCGCTGCACCGCTGGCTGCGCCGCATGTTCGACAATGACGCGGCCTTCGACGAGGCCGGCCTCGCCGTGCTCGCCGACTGCGTGGTCGGGTTCGAGGACATCCTGTCGGCGGTGCACGAGGACACCGGTCACTTCACGAACATCGGCAAGCTCGTCGGCCGCATCGACCAGCAGGACGCGCTGCTGGAACGCCGCCTCGCGGAGGAGCCGCCGCAGCTGGCCGAGTCGCAGCAGGTGGAACCCGAGCCGCCGGCACCGTCGGCGCCCCCGGTGCCGGCCGAACCGCCGCCGCCGCGCATCTCGATCGAGAGCCTGGTGCCGGGTCACGTCGCCGCCGGCGTCGTGCCCGAGCGCGACGTTCACGGCGTGCTGCCGAAGTCACCGGGCCCGGCGACCGTCGGCCGGCCGCCTTATCTCGCGCCGGTCGAACCGCCGGCACCCGACGACGCTGCAACGCCCGCCGAGGCCGCGGTGCCGGTCGCGGCGCGCGCCGCCGACTACGACCCGGACGTCGCGGCCATCTTCAGCGAGGAGGCGACCGAACTGCTGGAGGCGGCCGATGCGGCGCTGGGCGCGCTGAAGTCCGAGCGCGGCAGCCGCGAGCGCATCACGGAACTGCAGCGCGTGCTGCATACGCTGAAGGGCGGGGCGCGCATGGCGGGCATCACCGCGATGGGCGACCTGAGCCACGAACTCGAGTCGCTCGTGATCCGCGTCAGCGACGGCAGCGTGAGTCTCGACGACCGCAGCCTCGAGGTGCTGCAGTCGAGCCTCGACGAGCTCAACCGCATGCGTGACTACGTCGGCGCCGGCCGCTACGTCGAGCCGGCGCGCGATCTCATGACCCGCATCCGCCTGGTCGGACGCGGCGCCGCGCCCGAGCCGGAGCCGGTTGCGCCCGCGCGCGCGGCGCCCGCGCCGCCGCCTCCGCCCGCCGCGCCTGCGGCGGCTGCGGTACCTGTCGAGCCGGC
>CAZYPM010000009.1:0-29180 GCA_964649205.1 uncultured Steroidobacteraceae bacterium | reverse complement strand
AGCCAGATGAAGTAGAAGGACGACCCGATCCAGGCGATGCCGGTGATGACGTGCGCCCAGCGCAGCGCGAGATTGAGCCAGTCGAGAATGTAGGCCGAGGTCATCGCCGGGGTCAGGCTGCGCGGCCCGAACCGTTGCGGCCGCGCAGTTCCTCGATGGAGGCCAGGATGCGCTCCGGGGTCGCGGGCGCGTCCAGCCTTGGCACGCCGCCGCCCGCGGCGGCGGCGATGGCGTCGCGGATGGCGTGGAACACCGACATCGCCAGCATCAGCGGCGGCTCCCCGACCGCCTTGGAGCGATAGATCGTGTCCTCGCGGTTGTGGCTCCAGGGCGCGAGCTCCACGTTGAACACCGCAGGCCAGTCGGACACCGCCGGGATCTTGTAGGTCGAAGGCGCGTGCGTCAGGAGCCGCCCGTGCTCGTCCCAGACCAGTTCCTCGCTCGTGAGCCAGCCGACGCCTTGCAGGAATCCGCCCTCGACCTGGCCCAGGTCGATGGCCGGATTCAGCGAGCTGCCGACGTCGTGCAGGATGTCCACGCGCAGCAGCCTCGACTCGCCGGTCAGGGTGTCCACGACCACCTCCGAGACCGCCGCGCCGTAACAGAAATAGAAGAACGGCCGCCCGGTCAGCGTCTGTGGGTCGTAGCCGATCTTGGGCGTGGCGTAGAAGCCGGTCGCCGACAGGGGCACGCGCGCGTGATAGGCCTGCATGACCAGCTCTTCGAACGCCAGGTCGGCGGCTTCGCCGGCGCGCACGCGCCCGCCGCGGAACAGCACCGCCTCGGCCGGCACGCCGTACTTTGCCGCCGCGAATTCGGCGAGGCGGCGCCGGATCGTCTGCGCCGCGGCCTGCGCGGCCTTGCCGTTGAGGTCGCTGCTGGCGGAGGCCGCGGTCGCGGAGGTGTTCGGCACCTTGCTGGTGTCGGTGGCGGTGCAGCGGATGCGCCGGAGGTCCACCTGCAATTCCTCGGCCACCACCTGCGCGACCTTCGTGTGCAGGCCCTGGCCCATCTCGGTGCCGCCGTGGTTGAGCAGGATCGAGCCGTCGGTGTAGACGTGCAGCAGCGCGCCGGCCTGGTTCAGGTGGGTGGCGGTGAAGGAGATGCCGAACTTGACCGGCGTGAGCGCGATGCCGCGCCGGAGCAGGCCGTTGGACGCATTGAATTGAGCCACCGCCCGGCGCCGGCCCGCATAGTCCGCGCGACCGGCCAGCTCGTCCACGATGCGGCCGATGACGTTGTCCTCGACGGTCATGCCGTAGGGCGTGACGTTGCGCGAATCCGTGCCGTAGAAATTGCGCCGGCGGATCTCGAGCGGATCGCGGCCCAGCGTACGCGCGATGTCGTCCACCGCGCACTCGATCAGCATCATGCCCTGCGGGCCGCCGAAGCCGCGGAAGGCCGTGTGCGAGGGCTGGTTCGTCCTGCAGCGGTGCGAGACGATCGCGACGTCGGGCAGGAAATAGCAGTTGTCGGCGTGGAACAGCGCGCGGCCATTGACCGCGTCAGAGAGGTCCACCGAGCGCCCGCAATTCGAGGTCAGCACCAGGCGGATGCCGCGGATCAGCCCGTCGTCG
Organism: uncultured Steroidobacteraceae bacterium; assembly: GCA_964649205.1. Lineage (GTDB taxonomy): Bacteria > Pseudomonadota > Gammaproteobacteria > Steroidobacterales > Steroidobacteraceae > SCUD01. Next base: position 27,603 of record CAZYPM010000009.1, on the reverse strand, counting down.
TCGAAGCCGACCTCGTAGTCGAGCGCGAACGGATGCCGCTTGCCGGTGACCAGGAAGTCCGCATCGCGATCGAGCCGCAGCTTCACCGGCCGGCCGGTCTTGCGCGCACCCAGCGCGGCGATGCAGGCCAGCAGCGCGGGCTGCGTCTCCTTGCCGCCGAAGCCGCCACCCATGCGACGGCATTGCACCACCACGTCCTTGCTGCTCCAGCCGAGGCAGTGCGCGACCAGGCGCTGCACCTCGCTCGGGTGCTGGGTCGAGCACCAGACCTGCATGGTGCGATCCTCGCCCGGCAGCGCCGCCGCGACCTGGCCCTCGAGGTAGAAGTGCTCCTGCCCGCCCAGGGAGAGCGAACCCTGCAGCCGCCGCGGCGCCGCGGCGATCGCGGCGGCGGCGTCGCCACGCGCGAGCCGGCGCGTCGGCAGCACGAACGACTCGCGCGCGAGCGCGGTCCGCGCGTCCAGCACCGGTTCGAGGTCCTGGTACTCCACGCGGGCGCGGCGCGCGGCGCGGCGCGCGGCGTTCGCCGAAGTTGCGAGCACCGCGAACAGCGACTGGCCGGCGTATTCGACCTCACCGGTCGCGAAGATCGGGTCGTCGTGCACCACCGGGCCGTGATTGTTCTCGCCTGGGATGTCGGCGGCCGTCAGCACCGTGACGACGCCCGGCGCGTCCCGCACCGAGTCGAGATCGAGCTTCAGCAGGCGCGCATGCGCGCGCTCCGACAGGCCGATGGCGGCGTACAGGGTGCCTGCCGGCAGCGGGATGTCGTCGGTGTAGATCGCCTCGCCGGAGACGTGCAGCTCCGCGCTCTCGTGGGGGCGGGCCTCGCCGACGCCGCCCTCGATCGCCGCACGCGCGCGCTCCAGGCGGTCAGCCGGCATGGGTCCACACGCTGGCGGCCACGCCGCGTTCCGCCGTTTCCGTCAGCGTCCGGCGCAGCAGGTTGGCCGCGACCCGGGCGCGATAGCCGCGCGTCGCGCGCAGGTCCGTGATCGGCGTGAAGTCGGAGGCCAGCGCCGCGATCGCGGGCGCGATGCCGGCGGCGTTCCAGGCCGCGCCCAGGAGCGTCCGCTCGCAGGCGGCCGCCCGGCGCGGGGTCGCGGCCATGCCGCCGAAGGCGACCCGTGCCGCAGCCACGCGGCCGTCGGCCAGTTCGATCGCGAACGCGCCGCAGACGGCGGAAATGTCCTGGTCGTAACGCTTGCCGACCTTGTAGCTGCGCAGCAGCAGGCCGGGCCGCGCGCGCGGGACGCGCAGCGACTGCAGGAACTCGCCCGGGCGCAGGTCCTGCTTCATGTAGTCGAGGTAGAAGTCCTCGAGCGGCAGTTGGCGCGTGCCGGCGGCGCTCTGCAGCACGACGCGCGCACCCAGGCAGATGAGTGCCGGCATCGAGTCGCCGATCGGCGATCCATTGGCGAGGTTGCCGCAGAGCGTCCCGGCATTACAGATCGGCGGCGAGGCGAAGCGCCGCGCGATCTCCCCCAGTTCCGGGTATTCGGCGAGCAGCGCCGCGAAGGCATCCGTCAGGCTGACGGCGGCACCGATCTCGAGCGCGCCGTTCACCGCCGTGACGGTCGAAAGCTCCGCGACGTTGCCCAGGTAGACGATGTCCGGCAGGTCCCGCTGGTGCTTGGTGACCCAGAGCCCGACATCCGTGCCGCCGGCGAGGATCGTCGCCCCCGGCCGTTCCGCCAGCGCCCGGGCGAGTCCGGCCGCGCTGACCGGGGCGAGGTAGCGTCCGCCGGGCCCGTCGAGGCGCAGCTCGCGGGTCACCCGGATCCCGCCGAGCTGCTCGCGCAGTTCGCGCTCGCGCGCGTTCACCTCGGGATACTCGTACATGCGGCGCGCGGCGGCCAGGATCGGGCGGTAGCCGGTGCAGCGGCAGAGGTTGCCCGAGAGCGCGTGGCGGATCGCCTCGTCGCCGGGGCGCCGGTCGCCCTGGTAGAGCGCGAACAGCGACATTACGAATCCCGGCGTGCAGAAGCCGCACTGCGAGCCGTGGCACTCGACCATGGCACGCTGCGCAGGATGGAGCGACCCGTCCGCGGCCCTCAGGCTTTCGACGGTAAAGAGCGCCTTGCCGTCCAGCGTCGGCAGGAATTTGATGCAGGCATTCACCGCCCGGTAACGGATGCCGGCGCCCGCGAGTTCCGCGAGCACGACGGTGCAGGCGCCGCAGTCGCCCTCGGCGCAGCCTTCCTTGGTGCCGGTGCGGCCGAGCCGCTCGCGCAGGTAGTCGAGGACGGTCGTGGTCGGGGCGCAATCGGCGACGGCGTGGACCTTGCCGTCCAGCAGGAAGCGGATCGTGCCTGCCCCGTCCAAGGCGTTCCCTAGCTGCCCCGGTAAGTGGAGTAGCTCCACGGCGTGACCAGCAGCGGCACGTGGTAGTGCTGCGTCGCGTCCGCCACGCCGAAGCGGACCGTGACGATGTCGAGGAAGGGCGGGTCCGGAAGCGCCACGCCGTGCATGCGGAAGTAGGCCGCGACGTGGAACTCGAGCTGCCAGATTCCGGCCGTGAATCGCTCGCCCTCGACCAGGGGACCTTCGCAGCGCCCGTCACGGTTGGTCGCGAGCTGCACGACAGGCCGGCGCATGCCGCCCTCGAGCGCGACCAGTTCCACCGTCATGCCGGCGGCCGGCATGCCGCTCACCTGGTCGAGTACGTGCGTGGTCAGGCGCCCCATGCCCGGGCGATTGTACACAGTCGGAATGCGTTTAAGCTTGCGCCCATGACCCAGGCATTCCGCGGCTCGATCCTGCATTTCCTCGACGATCCCGGTCCCGACGGCGAGGCCGGCGCGTACCAGTACTTCGAGGACGGCCTGCTGGTCGTCGAGGACGGCCAGGTCGCAGGCCTCGGCCCGGCGCCGGCATTGCTGCCCCGACTGCCGCCGGGGACCGCGATCGCGAATTACTCCGGCAAGCTGATCCTGCCCGGTTTCATCGACGCGCACGTGCATGCGGTGCAGACCGACGTGATCGGTTCCTACGGTTCGCGGCTGCTCGAGTGGCTCGACCGGCACACCTATCCGGCGGAGCGGGCGTTCGCCGATCCCGCGCACGCGCGCCAGGTCGCCGGCGTGTTCGTCGAGGAACTGCTGCGCAACGGCACGACCACCGCGCTGGTGATGGGCAGCGTGCACGCCGCCTCGGTGGACGCGGTGTTCGAGGCGGGGCAGGCGCAGGGCATGCGCCTGATCGCCGGCAAGCTGATGATGGACCGCAACTGTCCCGAGTGGCTGCGGGACACTGCCGAGACGGGCTACGCCGAATCGAAGGCGCTGATCGGGCGCTGGCATGGGCGGGGGCGCATGCAGTACGCGATCTCGCCGCGCTTCGCGCCGAGCTGTACGCCGGAGCAGCTCGCCGCGGCCGGCCGGCTGGCGCGCGAGCACCCGGACGTCTACGTGCACACGCACCTCGCCGAGAGCGAGGAAGAGGTCGCCTGGGTGCGGGAGCTGTTCCCGGAGCGGCGCAGTTACCTGGACGTCTACGACCACTTCGGCCTGCTGCGGCGGCGCACGCTGCTGGCGCACGGCATCTGGCTCGACGACGCCGATCGCGCGCGTCTCGCGGCCGCCGGTGCGGCGCTGGTGCATTGCCCCTGCTGCAACCTGTTCATCGGCAGCGGGCTGTTCGACCTCCGGCGCGCGCTGGATGCGGGCGTCGGCGTCGCGCTCGGCACCGACGTGGGCGGCGGCACCAGCTTCGGGTTGCTCGCGGTGATGCACGACGCCTACAAGGTGGCGCAACTGCGCGGCCAGGCGCTGTCGCCATGGCGGGCCTTTTACCTCGCGACGCTGGCGGGCGCCCGCGCGCTCGGCCTCGACGACCGCATCGGCAGCTTCCAGACGGGCCGCGAGGCCGACTTCGTCGTGCTCGACCCCGCGTCCACTCCGCTGCTCGCGAGGCGCACGGCCGCCTCACCGGGGATCGCCGACAGGCTGTTTCTGCTGATGACGCTAGGCGACGATCGCGCGGTCGCGGCGACCTGGGTCATGGGCCGCCTGCGGCATGCACGGCCTGCGGAGTCAGGCTCCGGCCGCGGCGAATGACTCGGAGAGGGCGTCGCGCCAGCGGCGCTTGCTGGCCTCGCCGGCGAAACTGGCCTCGAAGCTGTTGAGGGCCAGTTGCCAGGCGTCGCGGGCCGTGAGGGAGGGCAGGGCCTCGAAGCAGTCGGCGAAGTTGCGGTTGACGTAGCCGCCGAAGTAGGCCGGGTCGTCGGAATTGACCGTGGCACAGAGCCCGGCAGCCAGCAGCGCCGGCAGGTTGTGCTCCGCGAGCCTGCGGAACACGCAGAGCTTCACGTTGGAGAGCGGGCAAACCGTGAGCGGCACGCGCTCGCGCGCGAGGCGCTCGACCAGGGCCGGGTCCTCGACGCAGCGTACGCCGTGGTCGATGCGCTCGACGCCGAGGACGTCCAGGGCGCCCCGGATGTATGCGGGTGGGCCTTCCTCGCCCGCGTGCGCGACCCGGTGCAGGCCGAGCTCGCGGCAACGCGCGAACACGCGCGCGAACTTCTCCGGCGGGTTCCCGCGCTCGCTGCTGTCGAGGCCGACGCCGATGAAACGGTCGCGGAACGGCAGCGCCTCCTCGAGCGTGGCGAAAGCATCCTCCTCGCCGAGGTGGCGCAGGAAGCAGAGTATCAGCTCGGCGTCCACGCCGAGCTCGGTGCGCGCGCGCAGGCAGGCGCGCGTCAGGCCGTCGATCACCGTGCGGAAGGCGATGCCGCGCGCCGTGTGCGTCTGCGGATCGAAGAAGACTTCCGCGCGCACCACGTGGTCGCGGGCGGCGCGCATGAAGTAGGCCATCGCCATGTCCTCGAAATCCCGCGCCTTCTGCAGCACGCCGGCGCCGGCATAGTAGATGTCGAGGAAGCTCTGCAGGTCGGTGAACGCGTAGGCGGCGCGCAGCGCGTCGAAGCTGGGCCAGGCGAGGGTGATGCCATTGCGCCTGGCGAGCGCAAAGATCAGCTCGGGCTCGAGCGAGCCTTCGATGTGGATGTGCAGCTCGGCCTTCGGCATGGCGGCGAGCAGTGCCGGCAGTCGCTCGCGGGGCACGGCGTCCGGGTTCATGTCGGCGGCATGCTACGATGCAGCAGCCGGATGGTCCACCGAATGCCGCGCATCCCCGCACTGGCCTGCCTGCTGTTGCTCGCCCTGCCGGCCGCAGCCGGGGAATCCGCCGCCGGCGACGGCGCCGCTGCGCGCCCCCGCATCGGGCTCGTGCTTTCCGGCGGCGGCGCGCGCGGCCTGGCGCACGTCGGCGTGCTCAAGGTGCTGGAGGAGCATCGGGTGCCGGTCGACGCGATCGCCGGCACCAGCATGGGCGCCGTGATCGGCGGGCTCTACGCCTCCGGCATGACCGCCGCCGAGATCGAGGCGCTGGTCAGCACGCTCGACTGGAACGAGGCCTTCCGCGACCGGTCGCCGCGCCGCGACATGAACTTCCGGCGCAAGCAGGACGACCGCGAATTCCTGGTGCGCTTCCCGCTCGGCGTGAAAAGCGGCGACTTCCGCGTGCCGCGCGGCCTGATCCAGGGCCAGAAACTCACGCAGGTCCTGCGCCGGGAGACCAACCGTGTCGCGGGCATCGACGACTTCGATCGCCTGCCCGTGCCGTTCCGCGCCGTCGCGACCGACCTCGAGACCGGCGAGCGCGTGGTGCTGGCGGCCGGCGACCTGACCGAGGCGCTGCGCGCCAGCATGTCCGCGCCCGGTGTGTTCGCGCCGGTGGAGCTCGACGGGCGCCTGCTGGTCGACGGCGGCCTGGTCGAAAACCTGCCGGTGGACATCGCCAAGGAGATGGAGGTCGACCTCGTGATCGCCGTCGACGTCGGCTTCCAGCCGGTCGGCCGCAAGGAACTCAACTCCGCGCTCGCCGTCTCGAACCAGATGCTGACGATCATGATGCAGCGCGAGACGGAGCGGCAGCGCGCGCTGCTCGCCGGGGACGACCTGCTGATCGAGCCGGCGCTGGGGGTCCTGCAGTCGATCGACTTCACCGCGGCCGCCAGGACGATCGGGATCGGGACCGACGCCGCGCGCGCGCAGGCGGAGAGGCTCGCGGCGCTCGGGCTCGATCAGGCGCGCTGGGAAGAGTACCTGGCCGGCCGGTCCGGCACCTCAGGGCCGCCCGAGGTGAAGTTCGTGCGCGCGGACGGCCGCTCCGAGCGCTACCGCGAGCGCATCGAGGCGGAACTCGCGCCGGTCGTCGGCAAGCCGCTCGACCCGAGGGCGATGGAGCGGCACCTGTCGCGGCTCTATGGCGACGACAACTTCGAGTCGGTGGACTACAAGGTCGTGCAGGATCGCGGCCTCCAGGGCATCGAGGTGAGCGCGCGGCGCAAGAGCTGGGGGCCGAACTACATCCGTTTCGGGCTGGAGCTGCAGGACGACCTCGAGGGCAGCAACAGCTTCAATGCGGGCGTGCGCGCGATCGTCACCGAGGCAAACCGCTACGGCGCGGAATGGCAGACGGACCTGCAGGTCGGCGCCAATCCGCGCTTCAGGACCGCGTTCTACCAGCCGATGGGCTACGCCTCGCCCTGGTTCGTCGCGCCGAGGCTCTCGGTCGAACGCCGGCTGTTCGACGTCCTCGACGGCGACGACCGCCTGGCCACCTATCGCATCCGCAATGCCGAGGCCGGCCTCGACCTCGGCCGGGAATTCGGCAGCTGGGGCGAGTGGCGCGTCGGCGTGGTGCGCGGCGAGGGCAAGCGCAACCTGCTGGTCGGGGATCCCGCCGACCCGGACCTGCCGCCGCGCACCGACTTCGATCGCGGCGAGCTGTACTCGCGCTTCTCCGTGGACCGCCTGGACGATGTCTATTTCCCGCGCGACGGCGAGCTGTTCACGCTGCAATGGAACGGGCCCCGCGAGGGTCTCGGCGCCGACGCCGACGCAGACCGCATCTCCTTCGACTGGCAGCTCGCGCGCTCGCGCGGCCGCAGCACGGTCGTGCTGTCGGCCTCGGGCGGCGCGCGCGTGTCGGGCGACGTGGACGCAGTGCAGGACTTCTATTCGCTCGGGGGCCTGTTCAATCTGTCAGGCCTGTCGCCAGATTCGCTCAGCGGGCCGCATTTCGGCATCGCGCGCGCGATCTACTACCGGCGCATCGGCAAGGGCCAGGAGGGATTCCTGAACGTACCGACCTATCTCGGCGCGTCGCTCGAGCTCGGCAACGTCTGGGCGCGGCGCAGCGACATGGACCTGGATTCGGCGCGCGCGAACGGCGCGCTGTTCCTGGGGTTCGACACTATCCTCGGCCCGGTCTATCTCGCGGCAGGCTTCGACGAGGAGGGCGGGCGCAGCTTCTACCTGTTGCTGGGCCGCATCCGCTGAGCCTCAGGGGGCGCGGATTTTCTCGTAGCGGTGCGCAGGCTCGTCGCCTTCGCGCGAATAGAGATGCCGGCTCGCCATGTCGGCGAGCACCTCGTCCCGCTCGCGCTCGGTCGCGAACCAGTGCTCCTTGCGCCAGCCGGCATCGACCAGGCGCGCAAACGGATCCCGCGCGTCCAGGGTCACGCGGATGCCGTAGGGCCGCGCGGCCGGCGGCGGTGCGCGCAGGTTGTGCTCGTGACAGATCGCCATACGCCAAGTCTAAAGGGGACGCGTCCATTTAATAAAGGGACGCGTCCCCTTTAAAAGCGGCGGTCGCCGGCGCCTTCGCGGTCGGACCAGCCGAGCAGGCGGCGCGTGACGAACAGGTAGACCGGCTTGCCCGTGGCCATCCAGATCCGCGAGGTGAAGCCGGGCGTGGCGAGGATGGCACGTTCGCGCGCGGTCAGCCGTTCGGGACAATAGGTCCGCTTGTGCTTCAGCAGGTGGCGCAGGTCCTCGCGCGCCAGCATGCGGAACAGCCTCCCGCGGCGCGGCGCGACGAATGCGAGCTGAAAATCGACGAGCGCGGGCGTCCCGGTCGGGGTCACCAGCCAATTCGGCTCCTTGGCGAGGTCGCAGTGCGCGACGCCATTCCGGTGCAGGGACGAGACGAGTCGCCGGGCGGCACGGAAGTAACCGGCGTTGGCGGGCCTGGCGACCTGCATCGGCCGGCCCTCGATCCATTCCCGGCGCAGGCCGCGGCGGTCCACGTCCAGCAGACGCGGCACTCCGGGCAGGCCCTCGAGGCGCGCGAGCGCGGCGGCTTCGCGCCGGCACAGGCGGCGCGCGAGCGGGGACAGCCACCAGCGTGCGCCACCGGCGTCCCGGATGACCAGCAAGCGGCCGCGCTCCTCTGCCCGCCAGACGGCTCCGAAGAGATCGGTCTTCAGGAGTTCCATGCGCAGGATTCAGGGCAGGGCAATGACCGCCTGCCAGGCGCCGCCGGCACGCATCGTCTCGACCAGCAGCACCAGCAGCCAGAGTGCGAGGAAGGATGCCGCGTCCAGGAAAGCCTTGCGGTAGATGGCGGGCGGAACCGAAACCCTGTCCGGCAGGCGCATGCGCCGCCATGCCGGCCAGAATGCGGGCGTCGCCGCGCGGTAGTCGAGCCAGGCATCGCCATGCGCCGCCGCGAGCGCGGCATCTTCACGGCGCGCGGCGGCGGCGGCGGCGGCGCCGATCACGAGCGGCAACGCCAGGGCGAGCGTCAGCGAGCGCGTCGTCAGGCCGATGCCCAATGCGGCCACCAGGGAGCCGAGATAGAGCGGGTGGCGGCAGCCCGCGTAGGGGCCGTGACGGACCAGTTCCACGTCCTTGCGCCCGGCGACAAAGACCGTGGTCCATAGCCGCCACAGGACGGCGGCCGCGACCAGGATGAATCCCGCGGACTGGGCCGCCAGCCCCGCGTAATCCTCGAACAGCCGGCCGCCGCTGGCGGCGGTCGCGGCCAGCGCCAGCGCATACGCGAGCAGATGCAGCCGCAGGCGCGGATGGCTGGCGGGCACGGTCATGGCGGCATTGTAAGATAGCGCCGCGATGAACTTTGCCGCGGATTTCCTGGGTTACGTGGGGCTCACGGTCCTGACGCTGCTGCCGATCATCAACCCGGTCGGCACGGCGGTGCTGCTGCTCGGCATCGGCGCACACCTCGAGCCCGGCGCGCGCGAGCGGCAGATCCGCAAGGCCTGCGTCTATGCCTTCGGCATCCTGGTGGCCTTCCTGCTGGCGGGCACGCTGATCATGCAGGTCTTCGGCATCTCGATCCCGGGGCTGCGCATCGCCGGGGGCCTGGTGATCGCGTTCCTCGGGTTCCGCCTGCTGTTCCCGGAGCCGCAGCCGGCCATGTCCGCCGAGGCCATGCGCGAGGCGTCCGAGAAGGCGGACATTTCCTTCTCGCCGCTCGCCATGCCGTCGCTGTCGGGCCCCGGCTCGATCGCGACCGTGATCTCGATGTCCTCGACGATCCGCCACGAGGAACAGGGCGCCCGCGTCGTGATCGAGCACGTGGGCGTGATCATCGGCATCGGCGTCGCGGCGCTGGTGTGCTACTTCGTGCTGCGCGCCGCGGAGCCGCTGGCGCACAAGCTCGGCAGCGCGGGCATCGGCGCGATCGCACGCATCATGGGCTTCCTGATGATCTGCATCGGCGTGCAGTTCGTCATCAACGGGGTCCGGGAACTGGTCGGAGGCTGAGCATGGCGATCCGCAGCACCACCATGCCGGGGGCGGCGCAGGCCCTGCCGGGCCGGCCCGAGACGATGCCGGTGGCCGAGCGGCATTTCGTCAATGGCAACCGCATGACGCCGCCGTTCCCGGCGGGGCTCGAGCTCGCCGTCTTCGGCATGGGCTGCTTCTGGGGTGCCGAGCGGCTGTTCTGGGAACTGCCCGGCGTCTACTCGACGGCTTCGGGCTATGCGGGCGGATTCACCCGCAACCCGACATACGAAGAGGTCTGCGGCGGCATGACCGGCCACACCGAGGTCGTGCGCGTGGTCTTCGACCCGCTCAGGATCCGCTACCAGGAGCTGCTGCGCACGTTCTGGGAATCACATGATCCGACGCAGGGCATGCGCCAGGGCGTCGATGTCGGCACACAGTACCGCTCGGCGATCTACGCCCTCGACGAGGCGCAGCTGGCCGAAGCACGGTCGTCGAAGGACGCTTACCAGCGCGCGCTGGCTGCGGCCGGCCACGCGCGCCCGATCACGACCGAGATCGCCCTGGCGCCCGAGTTCTACTACGCCGAGGACTACCACCAGCAGTACCTGGCGAAGAATCCGGACGGCTACTGCGGCATCGGCGGGGTCGGGGTCTCCTGCCCGGCCGGACTGACCGCCCGCCCGGAATCCTGACCCGCGACGTGCCCGGCGAGCGGCGCGCCGACGCCCAGCGCCGCCGCGGTCGCCGCGGTCTGCTCGGCCCCGCGCAGGAACGGATTGGGGACGCGCGCGCCGCCCTGCATCTGGCGCGCGGCCAGCATGCCGCCGAGATACTGGTAGACGGGGGTCGGAAACAGCGATTGCGTGACGATGCCCGCGAACTCGCGTGGATCCACGCCCGCCGCGTGCACGACCTGCATGGCGTCGCGCAGGCTTTCGACCACGGCGGCCATGAGGAAATTTCCGGCCGCCTTCACGACGTTGGCGGCCGCGGGGTCTTCGCCCAGGTACTGCACGCGACCGAGCAGCTCGAGCACCGGCTGCACGCGTTGCGCGGCGGCGCGCGGCCCGGCGGTCACCACCAGCAGCCGGCCGGCTGCCGCCGCTTCCGGCGGCCCGAACAGCGGCGCGGACAGGTAGGCCTGGCCGGCGGCCTCGTGCGCGGCGGAGAGACGCCGCGCGAGGCGGTCGCTGATCGTGCTGAGGCAGGCGTGGACCAGTCCAGGCATGCCCGCCGTGATCAGGCGGTTGCCGTCGAACATCAGCCCCTCGACCGCGGCGTCGTCCGAGAGGATCGTCAGCACGAGTTCGGCCTGGCAGGCCTCGGCGGGGCTGCGCACCGCCACTGCGGATTCGCGCGGCAGCGTCTCGGCGCGCCCCGGCGTGCGGTTCCAGGCGAGGATCTCGTGCCCGGCGCGGGCGATGCGGCGCGCGATGGGCTGGCCCATCGTGCCGAGGCCGATCACCCCGATCTTCACGCCGGCATCCCCCGGTCGCGGCGGTTCAGCGCGGCTCTGGCCGGGATTCCTGCTCCGGCAGCGGGTAGGTCTTGGGCTCCACCGGCCGCTCCGATGCGCTGCTTGCGGGCTGTGCTTCCTGCGCGGCGACGCGCTCGCCGGCTCCGGACGTCAGGCGAGCGATCTCCCCGAGCAGCTCGTCGGCTGGCGCGCGCGGTGTGCCGCGGCGCGCCAGGATCGCCGTGGCGCTGCCCTCGCCGTCGTAGAAGCGGCGGTTGCCCTTGCGGTTGATGACGATGGCATTGCCTTCGAAGGAAACGCCGGCGAACAGGCCCTTGCTGCGCGAGTAGGCGTACACCTCGGAATCGAAGGTCAGGCTCGTGCCCGCCATCGCCGTGCGCCCCACCGGGCCGGCGGCGACCGAGGCATCCGCGCCGAGCGTCAGCTTGCCGTCGGTGATGCCCTCGATGCTGCGCTTGGTCGTCAGGACCAGCACGATGTCGGCGACCTGGGCACCGGCCTGGAACCCGAAGCTGAGGGCGCCGGTACTGACGAACACCGGATGGCTCCAGCTGCGGTCCGCGTTGCGGACCAGCAGCACGCCGCTGCCGCCGCGCGCCCCCAGCCCGAAAGCGGCCTTGACGTTGGCGGGCAGGACCACGATGCCTTCGGCGCGCGACAGCAGCAGGTCCGGGATCTGCATGTCCGGCATGCCCTGCAGCTCGCGCAGCACCACCATCGCGTTCTGAATCGTGGATTCCTCGCGGGTCACGGCGGCGGCCGGCTGCGCGGCAGCCAGCAGGGCGAGCGTGAGGGTCGGAACCAGTGCGGAAAATTTCATGTCATTGCTTCCTGTTCGGGGCCCGTCCCCAGAGACCGCGGTGGATTCTGCGGGTTCCCCGGAGCGGCGTTGTTGCCGACTGTATCCATTGTGCGACGGTGCCGCGGGCGGATCGACATTGCCGCTCCGCAACGCCAGACTGGGAGCCGCATGATGCGCCGAATCGCCGCCTGGGTCACGCTGTTCGCGCTGCTGCCGGGAGCCGCGCGCGCGGAATGGCAGCACCGCGAGGCGGCGATCATGGGCACGCGCATCGCGGTGGAGGCCTGGCACGAGGACGCGTCTGCCGCCCGGGCCGCGATCGACGCGGTGATCGCCGAGATGCACCGCATCGACGAGCTGATGTCGCACTACAAGCCGGACAGCCAGCTCTCGCGCGTCAACCGCGGGGCTGCGGCTGCTCCGGTGCGCGTGGATCCGGAACTGGCGCAGCTGATCATCCGCTCGCTCGAGTTCTCGGCGCTGACCGGCGGGGCCTTCGACATCAGCTATGCGAGTGTCGGCTACCTGTACGAGTATCGCGAACGCCGGCATCCGAGCGAGGGGGAGATCGGGGCGGCACTGCCGGCGGTGGACTGGCGCTCGATCGAGGTCGACCGGCAGGCGTCCACGGTGCGCTTCCTGCGGCCGGGAATGCGCATCGACCTCGGCGGCATCGCCAAGGGCTACGCCGTGGACCGGAGCCTTGCGATCCTGCGCGCGCGCGGCATCGCGCACGCGACGGTCACGGCCGGAGGCGACAGCGGCATCCTGGGGGACCGCCGGGGCCGGCCCTGGATGGTCGGCATCCGGCATCCCGACGACCCGCAGCGCGTCATTGCCCGCATCCCGCTCGAGGACGCGGCGATCTCGACCTCCGGCGACTACGAGCGCTACTTCGAGGAGGGCGGGGTCCGCTATCACCACATCATCAACCCGCGCACCGGCAGGAGCGCCACGGGCGTGCGCAGCGTGACCGTCATCGGCCCGGATGCGACGCTGACCGACGGCCTCTCGACCAGCCTGTTCGTGCTGGGCGTCGAGCGCGGGCTCGCGCTCGTGAATTCGCGGGACGACGTGGACGCCGTCATCGTCACCGACGACGGCAGGGTCATCTACTCGAAGGGACTAGAACCACCCGGAGACGAATAGGCGGATGACGTTCGCGCCGAACGTGTACAGCGGCTCGGTGCCGGGCGCGACGCCGGTCGTGCGCAGGTCGCGGAAATCGTCGTATTCGAATTCGATCCGGTCGTACTTCAGGTTCAGCGTGGTCCGGTCGAAGAAGCCGAGCTTCGGCGCCTTGAATTCCCAGGCGGCGCCGAATCCCAGCGTGTGGCTCGTCAGGCTGGCGAGCTCCTTGTCGCGCGCGAGGAAGTTCTGGAAGTTCTCGCGCGGGAACAGGTCCGAATAGAACTCGGCGGCATCCTGGGTGTAGAAGCGGTAGTGGACGTCGAGGGTCAGCCGCTCGTCCACCGGGTGCGTGTAGGCGACCTCGGCCGTATGCGAGCGGATCTCCCAGGTGTCGTTGTAGAAGCGGTAGTCGCCCTGCAGCGCGGCGCGGTAGGGCAGGTACCAGCGCGCGCGCAGCGCGAAGGCATTGCCGGTGCGGGTGCGCGGGTAGCGCTCGAACTCGTAGGCGTAGCCGAGGGCCGCGTCCGGATCGACGTACCGCACCTGGCGGTAGGGATTGTTCAGGAAGCCTTCCTCGGCGATCGCCTCGTACGAGAAGCCGAGCACCAGGTTCTTGGTCGCCACCTGCGTGACGTCCACGCCGTAGATGCGCCGGTCGATCTCGTCCGCGAACACCGGGTCGCCGCGGCGGGTGACATCGTCCTTGCCGAGCGAGAACAGCAGCGCGACCGTGGTCAGGTCGCCGAACATGTCCTGGGCGATGGAGAAGCTGGCGGTGTCCGCGGTGTAGTCGTTCTCGGTCGAATTGCTGAAGGACGCGGCGTAAGTGACCTTGCCGCGCAGGTATTCGAAGCCCAGGCCGTACTGCGTGCGTTCCTCGCTGTAGGGGCTCGCCGTCGTGACCACGTCGATCGAGGCCGACGACACCATGTCCATGTAGTAGCTGGCGCTGACCGCGTACTTCTCGGCGAACTTCTTGCGCACCAGCAGCGACGGCCCGTCGATGGTGACGCCGCCGCCGTCGTAGTAGTGGTACATCAGGTCGGCGCGGTCCTCGGGCAGCACGCCCGCGCCCGCGGCGGCGGGCAGCAGCGCGCACAGGAGGACGGCAGCCCGGGTCAGTTGCATCCGCAGCCGCCGCCGGCGGCGCCACCGCCCCCGCGCGCCCCCTCGCGCGCCTCGTAGACGTGGCGCATGTAGGACGAGGAGACCGGGTCGCGGTCCCAGGCCATGATCGGGTCGGCGAGGTTCTCGCGCTCGTAAGGCTTGACCCAGGGCTCGATGCCCGAGCAGCCCGCCGCGCCGGCCAGCAGGGCGAGGAGCGCCAATGTGGCCAGCGGCCTCACGGCTTTTCCCGGAGCGCGGCGCGGACCTGCTCGATGTACTTGGCCTCGTCGCCCGGCTTGTAGGCCATGTGCTGCCAGCGCACGCGGCCCTGCCGGTCCACCAGTACCGTGGTCGGCATCGCGCGCACGCCGTAGTCGCCGCTCACCTTGTTGGCGGGATCGAACAGGATCGGGAAGCTGACCGACTGCTGGCCGAGGAAGCGTTCGGCATCCGATTGCTCGCTCTCGACGTTGATCGCGAGCAGCGTGAAACCCATCGGCCGGTACTTGGCGTAGATCTGGTCCAGCGCGGGGAACTCCTGGCGGCAGGGGCCGCACCAGCTGGCCCAGAAGTTGATCATCACGACCTGCCCGCGCAGTGCCGACAGCGAGACCTCGCCGCCGGCGCGGCTGGCGAGGCGGAACTCGGGCGCCGCCGCGGGCGCTCCCGCGCCGCTCGCCCCGGAGAGCGAGAAGCAGGCGATGAGCGCGAGCAGCGCGGTGGCAGGAAGCTGTCGGATCGCGGCCACGGTCCCTCCTCAGAAGAACGCCGTCAGCGACAGCGTCGCTTCGTAGTTGTGGGAAGTCTTGTTGCTTCCCAGCACGTCGATCTCGTGCACGTGGTCGCGCATGTCCAGGTGCACCGCGAGCCAGTCCTTGACCAGCACCCGCAGGCCGGCCCCCGCGGTGAGCGTGAACCGGTCGCCGCCGGCAAAGCGCGTGCTGCCGGCGCCGAGCGTCAGGTACACGGTGCTGTTCAGCGCGCGCCGTCCCCCGAGGAATATCTCGCCCGGAAGCGCATTCCAGCCGAAGCCGAGGCTGTAATACGTGAAGCGCCTCTCACTGTCGGTCAAAAGGGGCGCCCCGCCCGAGAGGCGCTCGAAACTCGACAGGCCCGCGTCGCTCTGGCCGATGATGCCTTCGGCGAAGAAGTCCTCGTTGATGTGGTAGGCGATGCGGGCGCCGTAGACCACGTTGACCTCGAAGTCCTCGACCGAGAGCGAGCCGACCGTGAGGCCCGCCTCCCAGTTCTCGGTGTCGATCTTCGCGGGCTTGATCTCGCGCCGTTCCACCTGCGGCTCGATCACGACGGGCGTCTCCCCGCTCTCGTCCGCGACGGGCTCCGGCGCAGGCTCGGGATCCCGGTCGCGCCAGGGCAGCGACGAGCAGCCCGCCATCACCAGGGCGGCGCTCAGAAGAAGAACGCGAATCCGATTTTCCATTCGTTGGCTTCCTCGTTCTCGTCGCGGTCCGTGAAGACCACGTACTCTTTGTATTCGGCACGGATGATGAAGCGCCGGGCCAGGTAGGCGCGCAGGCCGCCGCCGACGTAGGCGAACTGGTCGGTGCGCGCCGGCGTCTGCACCAGCGTCCCCTTGGGCTGGATGCGGATCATGCCGGTCCCCATCGAGAGAAAGGGCTGGATGCGCCACTCGGGCACCGGCACGTGGGTCACGCCGATCGCGGCGGCCTCGCCGTCCGAGAAGTTGCCCAGGATGTGCGATACGGCGAGCTCGCCGGAGAGATGGGCGTTGAAGGCGTAAGCGCCGTAGGCCGTGATGACGTTGGCGCCGCCGAAGTCGCCGATCAGCAAGCCGACCTCCCGGCGGTGCGCGGTGAAGTCTTCGCGCGCCGGGTCGTCGATTTCCATGCGCGTGCCCGCCGGCACCAGGGTCTCCAGCATCTGGCTCTTGTGCACCCAGCCCTCGCGGCCCTCGGCCTGCACGTGGAACCAGTCGGTGCGCCGCTTCAGCACCCGCACGCGCTCGCCCCGCTCGACCACGTGCACGATGGGAAAGCCGCGGCCCGGGCCGGTGCGCAGCTCGAGGTAGGGGTCGACGACGATGACCTCGAGCCCCTCCGCCCGGGCCTGGCCCGCCGCCGCGAGGAAGACGAGGAGGGCGCAGGCGAGGAGCCGCGCCATCGACTCAGTTGACCGGGGCCATGAAGGGGTCGTTGTAATACTGCCCACCGATGTCCAGCCACTCGGCGATCAACCGCAGCTCCGCCGGGGTCAGCCAGCCCTCGTGCGAGCCGCCCGCGTCGAAACGGCTGAAGAACGTCGCCGAGGCCCGCGCGCCCGCGCCGCTCATGGAAGGAGCGACGGGCACCGGCACCAGCGTCGGCAGCCCGGTGACCGGGTCCGGCGGGCCCGGCACCAGGATGTCCTGCAGCGCGCCCATGTTAACTTCCTGCGCGTTGTCCGTGAACAGGAGTTCGCGGTACGAGACGAGGTGATCGGCCTCATCCGGAGAAGGACCGCCCGAGAGGTCGAGCTGGCCGGCGGGCACGCGCACGACCATGTTGGCGTCCAGCGGGCTGTGGCAGGAGGTGCACATGTTGTCGCCGACCACGTTGCCGCCACCATCGAGCACCGGGCGCGGCAGCGACCACAGCGGATGAATGTGATTCGGATAGTGGATCGTGATGCGGCACAAGCCTGACCAGAGCGACTGGCAGCTGGCGCTGGTGGGCGCCGGCGTCGAGAGCTGGTTGTAGCGGTAGCTGAAAGAGGCGTCGGGCGCGCGGCCTGCCGCGACCGGGTCGGTCCACACGTCGTCGTAGAGCACGTCGACCGAAGGCCGCTGTGCCGGGCAGGTGGGATCCGCCTGGCAGGACACGCGCGCGCGTGCCTCGGCCATGGTTTCGCCCTGGTTGGCGAATATGGCCGGGTCCGTGTTCGGGAACGGCAATCCGGTGGTCGGCGCACCCGCATTCACCGAGGCGGTGAGGCCGGCCCGGCCGTGCGAGAACGCGGGCGGCGCGCCCGGCTGCGCGCCCGCGGGCACGTGGCAGCCGTTGCAGCTGAGGACCTCGCCGGCGCGCAGCTGCATCCAGTTGAGGTGGCGCGGCGTGATGCGGCGGCCGTCGACGTCCAGCACCTGCAGCGCGAACGGCACGCCCGCCGGCACCTTGATCTGCACCGAGCCGTCGGGCTCGACGGGCGCATAGCCCAGGATCTCGCGCATGCCGAGGCCACCGGCGACGCCGAAGGCGGTCGCGCGGAAGTCGCGCACTTCGTCGTCCGGTATGCCGACCGCCTTCTCGACGCGGATGAACCTGGCCGGGCGCTCGGAGGCCAGCGTCTGCGCCGGGTCCGCCAGCGCGGCGATGCCGCCCGGCGCCACGTCCACGCCGTCGAGGTCGTACACGCTCCTGATGTTGAGGATGCCGACGTTTTCGGTGGCGAGCAGGGGGTCGTAGTCGATGCCCGGCACGGCGTCCAGGATCACCGCCGGCAGCGGCGTGCGGGGCGCGAGCGCAACCACGTCGGAGTAACGTGTGCCCTCGGTGGGCTGCAGCACCGGGCGCTGCGTCCGGTCGCGCGGGTCGTAGAGCCACACACCATATAAAGGTGGCGCGGGCGTGAGTGCGGGATCCGCGAGGTTCGCGGTGGTGCAGGGCAGGGTGCGGCCGGCGGCGTCGTTGAGCCGGCACATGGTCCAGTTGACCAGCAACCGTCCGGTGCCGTCGCGCAGCGGATAGACGTGCGAGTAGCGCCCGCCCGGCGACAGGCCCGGGTCGGTGCGGACGTCCACGCTCGTGAGCCGCGTCTGCGCGGGGCCCGGGAGGCCGGCATTCGCGAGCGTGGGCTGGGTGATCTCGACGAAAGCCGCGGTGTCGATCGAGATCGCGTCGCCGCCGAGGTCGGTGTCCTGGAACGGGCGGACGAGCGCGACGACGCCGCCGGTCTCGGTCTGGCGCGGCGCGAGGAACTGCACCGGCGTGGTGCCGGGACCGTTCGCGCCGGTGCCGGTCAGGTGGCTGTTGGCGCCGTAGAGCAACTCGAGCCCGCTGCCGTCCGGGTTGACCGTATAGAGATGGATGGAACTGCCGCTCGCGTTCTCCCAGCGGCTGAACACGATGCGCCCGTCGTCGAGCACCGACGGGTCCAGGTCATGGCTCTGGTTGAAGGAGATCTGGCGGATGCCCGAGCCGTCCTCGTTCATCACGTGCAGCACGTAGGCGTGCTCGTTGCGGTCCTCGTCCTGCGCCGCGAATTGCGGCTTGCCCTCGTCGATCAGCACCGCCTTCGACTGGCGCTGGCGCGTCGAGGAGAACACGATGCGCCCGTCCGGCAGGTAGTGCGGCGCGACGTCGTTGCCTTCCTCGGCGACCAGGTCGGAGGCGATCACGCGCCGCAGCACGTCGGTCGTGCGGTCGTACTCCCAGATGTTCCAGGTCGGCTGCTCGCTCTCCTCGGCGCCGGGGATGAGGGGCATGCGCATCGCGAACACGAGCCGCTGGCCGTCGTAGGACGCGTCCACGTCGCGCACGCTCCACAGCCCGCCGGTGACGCGTTCCGTGACGTTGATCTCCGGCACGTCGGGCGCCGCGCGCGCGCGCAGCCACAGGTCGGAGCCCTCATTGACGGTGCCGAGCTCGCGCACGTCGATGTCGTCGAGGTCGGCGGGCAGCGGCACCGGGCCGCGCACGTATGCCACGGGGATGTCGAGCACGACCGGATCCGGATCCTGGCCGTCGCCGATGTTGACGTCGCCGTCATGTCCGGTGGCACAGCCGGCGAGTGCGGCCACTGCCAGCGCGGCGATCCAGCGTGCTCGAATCGTGACAGGCATCTCAGTTCACTCCGCTCCTGCAACTGCGATTCATTCGACAGAATGCGGTTTTCCGTCGTCGTGACGGGCGTCCCGCCGCACCTGCGACCCCTTGGATACAAGGGATTTGCCGCATTTGCGGCCAGGAGCGCCGGTCACGGTCGCAGCGTACCCCGCAGCGGGCCCCCGGTGAATGTCGCCGTTCAGAGACATTACCGGGCCAGAAACCCGCCGATATATTCGACCGCAGCCTCGAAACTTGCGAGCGAGTGGAGCACGGAAATGCGCTGGTCGCCAACACATGCCGGTTCGATCGTGATGCGCGTCACCACGCTCGTGGCGCTGGCGGCGTTCGCCGCGGCGGCCGGCGCCGGTCCGCGCGAGCAGGCGCGCCGCATGCACGACCGCATCGCGGGCGTGCCGCCGACGGACGCCGTGCTCTCGGCGATGGAGACCGAGATCGCCGCCGGGCGCACGCAGCAGGCGGCGCTCATGGCGATGGACCACCCGGCGTTCTACTCGGTCACGCTCAAGAACCTGGCGACGCCCTGGACCAACCGCGACCAGACGGTGTTCGCGCCGCTCAACGACTACACCGCGACCGTGATCGGCATGGTGCGCGACGACGTGCCGTTCAACGAGCTGCTGTCGGGGGACATCCTCTACGTCGGCGGCGGCGGGCTCGGGCTGCCCGCGGCCTCCGCCTCGAGCAACACGCATTACGAGCAGATCGAGTCGCGTAACCTCGACCTGCGCACTGCGCTGGTGCGCACCACGCAGTCCGGCGTCTACGGGACGCCGCCGGCGGCGACCGCGGGCGTCATGACCTCGCGTGCCGCGGCGCAGGCCTTCTTCGTCGCCGGCACCAACCGCGCGATGTTCCGCTTCACGATGCTGAACCACATGTGCCGCGACCTGGAGGAGATCCAGGACACCTCGCGGCCGCCGGACCGCATCCGCCAGGACGTGAGCAGGAGCCCCGGCGGCGATGCGCGCCTGTTCCTGAACAACTGCGTCGGCTGCCACGCGGGCATGGACCCGATGGCGCAGGCCTTCGCGTACTACACCTACGACGAGACCCAGGGACGGATGGTCTACACCGGCGGATCGGTGCAGCCGAAGTACTTCAACAACGACTCGACCTTCGCGTTCGGCTTCCGCACGCCGGATGACCAGTGGGAGAACCGCTGGCGCGTGGGCCACAACGCGCTGCTCGGCTGGGATGGCTCGCTGCCGGGCTCGGGCTCGGGCGCGAAGTCGCTCGGCGAGGAATTCGGCGCGAGCGACGCGTTCGCGTCCTGCCAGGTCGAGAAAGTGTTCCGCACGGTCTGCCTGCGCACGCCCGAGAACGCGGCCGACCGCAACCAGATCGGCTCGATGGCGAATTCCTTCCGCGCGAGCGGCTACCGGCTGAAGCAGGCCTTCGCCGACGCCGCCACGTACTGCATGGGCGATTGAGGTGCCGCAGATGAATCGCAGCGCAAGTCCACGGATGCGGATCTTCCCGGCCCTCGCGCCGGTGCTGCTGGCGCTCGCGGTCGCCGGCTGCGGCGGCGGCGCGTCCACGACCGAGAATCCCGTCACCTCGCCGCCGCCCCCCGCCGGCTACACCGGGCCGCCGCCGGCGAGCCAGGACGTGCAGGCGTTCAAGCTGAACGTCTGGGACAACCTGATGATGTCGAACCGCTGCGGCCAGTGCCACGGCACCGGCGGCCAGGTGCCGAGCTTCGTGCGCAACGACGACATCAACCTCGCCTACGAGGCGGCGAACGGCGTCGTCGACCTGTCGAACCCGTCGGCGTCGATGATGGTCACCAAGGTGGGTGGCGGCCACAACTGCTGGCTGGCGGCGGCCTCGGCCTGCGCCGACCAGCTCACGGTCTGGATCCGCAACTGGGCCGGGCAGACGCTCGGCGGCACGCGCAACATCGCGCTGCAGCCGCCGCCGCTCAGGGACGTCGGCGCGTCGAAGTCCTTCCCGGCGAGCTCGGCGCTCTTCGGCTCGACGGTCTACCCGCTGCTGACGCAGTATTGCTCGCGCTGCCATTCCTCCGGCGCCGCCACGCCGCAGTCGCCGTTCTTCGCCGAGGGCGACGTGGACGTCGCCTACGCGGCGGTGCGCGCCAAGATCAACCTCGACACGCCGGGCGACTCGCGCCTGGTGGTGCGCCTGCGCGAGGAGTTCCACAATTGCTGGACCGACTGCGGCACGGCCGCGAACGCCATGCAGGCGGCGATCCAGTCGTTTGCGGACGGCGTGCCGCTCACGCAGGTGGACCCGACCCTGGTGCTGTCGAAGGCCCTCACGCTGTATGACGGCACCGTGGCGAGCGGCGGCAACCGCTACGACAATGCCGCCATCGCGCTGTACGAGTTCAAGACCGGCACCGGCACGGTCGCCTACGACACCTCGGGCGTCGAGCCCGCCCTCAACCTGACGCTGTCGGGCGCCGTCACCTGGGTCGGCGGCTGGGGCATCGACCTGCGCGGCGGCAAGGCGCAGGGCACGACGGCGGCCTCGCGCAAGCTGCACGACCTGATCCGCGCGACCGGCGAGTACTCGGTCGAGGCCTGGGTCGCGCCGGCCAACGTGGTGCAGGAGGACGCCTACATCGTCAGCTACTCGGGCGGCACCACGGTGCGCAACTTCACGCTCGGGCAGACGATGTACGACTACGACTTCTTCAACCGCAGCACGACCACCTCCGGCAACGGCGCGCCCGCGCTGTCGACGCCGTCGGCCAACGAGGTGCTGCAGGCGACGCTGCAGCACGTGGTCGCGACCTATAGCGCGGTGGACGGGCGGCGCATCTACGTGAACGGCGAGCTGGTCGCGGGGCCGGACCCGGTCGGCGCCGGGTTGCTGACCGACTGGAACGACACCTTCGCGCTGGTGCTCGGCAACGAGGTCAGCAACGACCGCACCTTCCAGGGCGTGCTGCGCATGGTCGCGATCCACAACCGCGCGCTGAACCAGACCCAGATCCAGCAGAATTTCGACGCCGGCGTCGGCGAGCGCTTCTACCTGCTGTTCTCGGTCGCACACCTGATCAACGTCCCGCAGAGCTACCTGCTGTTCGAGGCCAGCCAGTTCGACAGCTATTCGTACCTGTTCAACAAGCCGGCCTTCATCAGCCTCGACGGCACGCAGGACCCGGACCAGATCCCGATCCGCGGCGTGCGCATCGGCGTCAACGGCGCCGAGTTCCGCGTCGGCCAGGCCTACGTGCCGCTGGACGAGAACGTCACGGCCGCGGTTTACGACCCCGCCACCGGCTACCCGCTGTCGGACATCGGCACGGTGGTCGCGCTCGACAAGGGCCCCGCCGCGGACGAGTTCTTCCTGACCTTCGAGCAGATCGGCAGCAACACGCGCGCCTACGTCGAGCCCGCACCGGACCCGCTGCCGCCGCCACCCGACACCGGGCCGTCGTCCGAGATCGGGCTGCGCACCTTTGCGGAGATCTCGGCCTCGATGTCCGAGATGACCGGCGTGCCGATGACGGACCCGGCGATCGTCTCGACCTACGACCGCGTGCGCGAGCAGCTGCCCACGGTCGAGAACATCGAGGGTTTCCTGTCCTCGCACCAGATCGGTGCGGCGCAGCTCGCGATCGAGTACTGCAACGCGCTGGTGGACGACGCAGCGCAGCGCGCGGCCTACTTCCCGGGCTTCAACTTCGCGGCACCGGCGGCTTCCGCCTTCGACACGCCGGCGGAGCGCGCCCAGATCACGGGCCCGCTGGTGGCCCGCGCGGTCGGCACCGGCATCGCGACGCAGCCGACGTCGGCCGAGATCGGCGCCGAGGTGGACGCGCTGATCGGCCGCCTCGCGGCCTGCGGCGCCGGCTGCGCGCCGGATCGCACCATGGTCATCGTCAAGTCGGCCTGTTCGGCCGTGGTCGGCAGCGCCAGCACGCTGCTGCAATGAGGGACTGGCACCGATGAAGAGAAAATCCCGCCGCGGCCCGCTGCACCCGGACACGCCGCTGTACCAGCCGGATCACCCCCGGCCGGTCACGCGCCGCCAGTTCGTCGCCCAGGGCTTCCTGTCGGGCGCCGCGACCGTGCTCGCGCCCTCGATCTTCGGCATGTTCGCCAACCCACGCGCGGCTCAGGCGGCGCTGTCCCCGGACCTCGAGGCGCTCAAGCAGAGCTGCGGCATCGCCGTGCAGGGCGCCGGCAAGATCCCGTTCATCTGCATCGACCTGGCCGGCGGGGCCAACATGGTCGGCTCCAACGTGCTCGCGGGCGGGCAGGGCGGGCAGCTCGACTTCCTGTCGGTGGCGGGCTACGGGCGCATGGGCCTGCCCGGCGACATGGTGCCGAACGCGCCGAACCCGGGCAGCCCGACCAACGACTTCATCGAGAGCCGGCTCGGGCTGCGCTTCCACCTGGACAGCGCATTCGCGCGCGGCATCCTCGAGCGCGTGAGCGTGACCACCGCGGCCAACACCAACGGCGCCGTGATTCCCGCGCGTTCCGAGAACGACACCGGCAACAACCCGCACAACCCGATGTACGGCATCTGGCGCGCGGGCGCAGACGGCGAACTGCTGACGCTGATCGGCTCGCAGAGCTCGGAATCGGGCGGCAATTCCATGGCCCCGGCGGCGCTGATCGAGCCGTCCGTGCGCCCGACCAAGGTGGACCGCACCAGCGACGTCACCGGCCTGGTGGATACGGGCCGCCTGGTCGGCCTGCTCGACCAGGACGATGCGGTGCGCGTGATGGAATCCATCCAGCGCCTGTCGGACCGCAAGCTCGCGCGCGTGGACACGGGCATCACGCGCGACGCGATCATCAAGGACATGGTGCGCTGCAACTACGTGAAGGCCGCGGACCTCGCCGATCGCTACGGCGACCCGTCGGCGCTCAACCCCGAGCTCGACCCGGACATCGTCGGGCCGGCGGGCATCTTCACGCAGCAGGAGTTCCAGAACGACTCGGAGTTCCGCAAGACCGCGGCCGTCATGAAGCTGGTGATCAACGGCTATGCCGGCGCGGGCACGATCACCATGGGCGGCTACGACTACCATGGCCAGGGCCGGGCGACCGGCGAGATCCGCGACCTGCGCGCCGGGCGCTGCATGGGCGCCTGCCTCGAGTACGCCGCGCGCCGCGGCGTGCCGCTGATGCTGTACGTGTTCAGCGACGGTTCGCTGTCCGCCGATGGCGTGGTGGACAACACCGTGGACGGCCGCGGCAAGTTCATGTGGACCAGCGACAACCAGCAGACCGCGGCGTCGTTCTTCCTGGTCTACAACCCTGCGGGACGTGCCCAGCTGTATACGGGAGACAGCCGGCCACCGGAGCAGCACCAGCAGATTGGCTGGTTCCGCCGCGACGCGTCGGTGGAAACGGCCTCCACCCCGGCCGCCAACAACGTCAACCTGCTGGTCGAGACCGTGATCCTCAATTACATGGCGCTGCACGGCGAACAGGGGCTGTTCGGCTCGCGCTTCGTGGGTCACGGGCTGGGATCGGCCACTCTCCAGGACAGTCTCATCGCCTTCAACCCGATCGTGAACGGCACCATTTCGTGACGTGCGCCGAGACCGCCGGCCTGGGCTGAATAAACATATACCAAGCCGGTCGGGCCGGCGTTATGTTACATGGGCCCCTATGGACGTCCGTCGTCATCGCCGCCGTGCGGCTGCGTGCCTCGCCCTGACCCTGGCACTGGCGCTGCCGACCCTCGCCGCCGGTGCGGCGGAGCGAACTGCGGCGCCTGATTTCGCGCTGCGCGCCGCCGGCGGCGGCAACCACCGCCTGTCCGAACACCGTGGCGAGGTGGTCGCGGTGCTGTTCTGGGCCAGCTGGTGCGGTGAATGCCGCCGCGAGCTCGAGCGCTTCGAGCGCCTGCGCAAGACCTATGCGGCGGCCGGCTTCGTAGTGCTCGGCGTCAACCTCGACAAGGACCCGGCGCAGGCCCGGTCCATCGCGGACGCCGCCGGCATCGGCTACCCGGTGCTGATGGACGCGTCCAAGGTCGTCAGCAAGGCGTACCGCGTGGACGACCTGCCGCTGGTCGTGCTGGTGGACCGCCACGGCGTCGTGCGCGCGCGACACGACGCGCTGGACGAGCGCGAAGAGCGCGGGCTATTGGTCAGCCTGCGCGACCTGATCGACGAATGAACGGGATGCACTCCATGAGAATGACGTTGCAGGCGTTGCTGGTGAAGGTCTCGATGCTTGCGGTGCTGGCGCCCGCCGTCGCGCAGGAGGAGCCCGCGCCGTCCGCGGACCGTTCCGCGCTGGACGCCGAGGTGCAGGAGCTGCGCCGCCAGGTGGTGGACCTCAACCGCGACCTGTTCATGCTCGAGGAGGACCTGCTGTTCCCGGCGAGCACCCAGGTCGCCGTGTTCGTGTCCATGGACACCGGGACGTTCTTCCAGCTCGATTCGGTGCAGATCAAGGTGGACGACAAGGAGGTCGCCAACTACCTCTACACCGCGCGCGAGCTCACCGCGCTGCAGCGCGGCGGCGTGCACCGCATCTGGCTCGGCAACCTCAAGGCCGGTGAGCACGAGATCGTCGCCTTCTTCACCGGGCAGGGCACGCACGAGCGCGACTACAAGCGCGGCGCGACGCTCACCATCGACAAGGGCGTGGGCGCGCAGTACGTCGAGCTCAAGATCAGCGACCGCCTGCGCAAGCTGCAGCCCGAGTTCGTGGTCCGCGTCTGGGAGTGAGCGCGATGCCGGGCGCCCTGCTGCTGACCGCGCTGCTGGCCGCCGACCCGGCGCCGGCGGACGCCGCGGCCGGCCTGCCGGCCGTCAAGGTGCAGGACCTGCACTACGGCGACGTGCTGTTTCATTTCTACCAGGCCGAGCACTTCGACGCGCTGGTGCGCCTCGCGAGCTACCGCGACCAGGGGCGCCTGGTGGCGCATGCGCGCGACGCCGAGCTGCTGCGCGGCGGCCTCTGGCTGTCGCTCGGCCAGCACCGCGAGGCGCGCGAGATCTTCGAGCGACTGCTGGCGGACAAGTCGACTCCAGCGCCGGTGCGGGACCAGGCCTGGTTCTACCTCGGCAAGGTCCTGTACGCGGCGGGGCAGTTCGAGGGCTCCGAGCGCGCATTGCGCTCGGTCGCGGGGGAGTTGCCGGCGGCGCTCGCCCCGGAGCGGCTGCTGCTGCTCGCCCAGGGTCTCATGTATCGCGGACGCTTCGACGAGGCGGTCGCCGTGCTGGATGGCTGGACCGGCGCTCCCGAATGGACCGCCTACGCCCAGTTCAACCTCGGCGTCGCGCTGGTGCGCGCCGGGCGCGAGGAGCGGGGACTCGCGCTGCTGGACGGCGTCGGCACGCTGGTGACCGAGAATCCCGAGCTGGCATCGCTGCGCGACAAGGCGAATGTCGCGATCGGCTACGCGCAGCTGCAGGCCGGCCGACCGGCCGCCGCGCGGCTCGCCCTCGACCGCGTCCAGCTGGCCAGCTCGCAGGCGAACAAGGCGCTGCTGGGCGCCGGCTGGGCGGACGCGGCGGAGGGCGGCTACCGCAGCGCACTGGTGCCCTGGCTCGAACTGCACGGCCGCGCGGTGCAGGACAGTGCCGTGCAGGAGTCCTATCTCGCCGTACCCTACGCCTACGCCGAACTGGGTGCGATCGGTCAGGCCGTCGAGTACTACGAGCGGGCGATCGCGTCCTACGACGCCGAGCGCGTGCGCATCGACGAATCCATCGCCGCCATCCGGTCGGGCCGGCTGCTGAAGGCGGCGCTCGCCACCCAGGCCGACGGCCGCCGCGGCTGGTTCGCGCAGCTCGCGGAAGTGCCGGATTCGCCGGAGTCGCGCTACCTCTATCAACTGATGGCCGGGCACGAGTTCCAGGAAGGGCTCAAGAGCTACCGCGCGCTCGACGCCATGGCGAAGAACCTGGCGGCGTGGTCCGGCAGCCTCGATGCGTTCGGGCACATGGTGGAGACGCGGCAGCAGGCGCTCGCGGCGCGCCTGCCCACGGCCGAGTCGCGCCTGGCGACCGTGGACATCGGCGCGCTCAATGCCGGGCGCGACGCGCTGCGCGCGCGCTTCGAGGCCGCGCTCGCGGAGCGCGACGTGACCGCGCTCGCGACCGACCAGGAGCGCGCCTGGCTCGACAGCCTCGACGGCGTCGATGCCGAGCTCGCCGCCCATGCGGGCGATGCATCGCTGGACGAGGCGCGGGAAAAGGCCAGGCTCGCGCGCGGCGTGCTGATGTGGCGGCTCGACGAAGCCTGGAAGGTGCGCAGCTGGCAGGCCGGGCGCTCGATGCGCGAGCTGGACGCCGCGGTCTACGACGCGCGCACGCGCCAAACCGCGTCCTCGCGCGCGCGCCAGGGGGCACCCGGGCGCAATGCCGAACTCGGCCGGCGCGTCGCGGCAGTGGCGCCGCGCGTGGCGGATCTCGCCGCGCGGGTCGAATCGGCCAAGTCGGCGCAGGAGCGCTATCTCGCGGACATCGCGGTCGGAGAGCTCGAGGCACAACGGCTGCGCCTCGACGAGTACTCGGTCCAGGCGCGCTACGCCGTCGCCACCATCTACGATCGCGCCAGCGCCCAGGGATCCACGCCTTGAGACGCGCCGCTGCCATGACCGCGCTGCTGCTCGCCGCGTCCGCCGCCCAGGCGCAGACCGTCGGCGACCTGCGCAGGCGCGAGGCGCCGGTGCAGGCCGGCGCGGCAACGCCGGTCGCGGGGGGGCGGGGGGGCGCCGCCAGCCCCCAATTACTGGGCCACAAAGGCGTGGGCTCCGGTGGTAGCCTGGTGGCACATAGGTCTAGGTAGT
>CAZYPM010000008.1:25165-29423 GCA_964649205.1 uncultured Steroidobacteraceae bacterium | reverse complement strand
TGCGCGCGATCTGCGCGGCGCTGCACTGCCCGCTGCCGCCGCTGTTCGCGGCGGGCGGAGGTGAGATCGCATGACTGGAAGCCTTGGCGCGAAACGCGCAAAGCCGGCAAATGGCCTTTCAGTACCCTGCAGGCCGGATGACATGATTCGATCGCACGCGGCGCGTAAATACATGATTTATAATTCTATTTATTCGATTTGGCAGGTTTTGTCCCACCGCTCTTCAGCGGTTAACGGTAGGAAGTTGGCCGCGCGGCAACGGTGGCGTAGGCTCTTGGACAAGTTGAGCTGGTCAAATCAGGGAGCAATGACCATGCAAGTCCTCAAGGATTCAAGCGCATTCATGGGCCTGGTTGCCATGCTGGCATTGACCGGTTGCATGTCTGCCGCGCAGCACCGCGCCGATGTCGAGGAGCCGGCGGGGGACAGGCTGACGGTCGGGACCGTGCAGAAAGAGATTCGGGTGGGCATGTCCGGAGCGGAGGTTGCAGCGGTGCTCGGGTCACCGAACATCGTCAGCACAGACGAAGAGCGCCGCGAAGTCTGGATCTACGACAAGATCGCCACCGACGTAGCGTATTCATCCAGCAGCGGAGGCTTGGCGACATTGATACTCGGCGGTGGCTCAAGCGCAGCGGGCGGCGTCGGCGCGAATGCGGGCCGTTCCGCCGGAGCCGCATCCACGTCGCAGCGCACCCTCACCGTCATCATCAAGTTCGACAACGACAAAAAGGTTCGCGATTTCGCGTATCACACTTCGAGATTCTGATTCCTGAAGATTGCGAGTGCTAGGGGATGGCCACTCACAACCACTTGAAGGGACTTCTGGTCGCAGGCCTGCTCGCTGCTTCTGGCTGTGCAACGATCCCGAAAGATGCCCTGGTGCTATCTCCGGACTCACTGGAGCGCCGCCAGCTCCAGACGCGCCGGCTCGACGGGATTGACGAGAAGGCCCTGCTGGCGGCATCCGCGGGGGTGTTGCAGGACCTCGGGTTCAATATTGACGAGAGCGAGACCAAACTTGGCGTGATCGTCGCTTCCAAGGACCGGTCTGCAGTCACCGGCTCGCAGGTGGCAGGCGCTATCTTGCTCGCATTGCTGGGCGGCTACACCGCGATCGACAAGACCCAGAAAATCCGAGTATCGCTTGTGACACGACCTGCTCGCGATGATGACGGCAACGAACTCGCAACCAGCCACTTTCTGCGAATCACGATCCAGAGACTGGTCTGGAACACGGACAACATGCTGACGCGCATTGAGTCCATCGAAGAGCCGGCGATCTACCAGGAGTTCTTTGAGAAACTGTCGAAGAGCGTTTTTCTGGAGCTGCAGCAAATATGAATGACAAGTACGGCCTGCCGGCTTGCCTTTTCCTGACCATTTGTCTTGCCGGCTGTGCGCCTTCGACCAAGGCCGTACTGGAAACAGGCCAGAGCGCGGTTGCGCTGCGCAGCTTCCAGCAACGTGCGTTTGACACCACCGACAAGGAAACGACGCTGCGAACCGTCATCGCGACCTTGCAGGATCTGAGTTTCGTGGTGGACAAGGCTGACCTGGATCTCGGCACGGTCAGCGCGACGAAGCTTTCGGGATATAACCTGCGCATGACCGTCACGGTTCGACCACGTGGCACTGCCCAGGTTCTTGTTCGCGCAAATGCGCAGTACATGGACAAGGCGGTGGAAGATCCAAAGCCTTACCAGGACTTTTTCGTGTCGCTGGAAAAGTCAATGTTCCTCACTGCGCACCAGGTCGACTAGCGCGAGAGAAACGACTCGTCGCTTCCATCGTGGTGATCCGGTTGGTGCGCCAGTGGAAATGTGAGGCCGTGTGGCCGCGATTGCCCTGGCGGAGGCGCTCGCCCCGGGCCTTGGTCCGAAGCGCGTCGTCATGCTTCGCGTCGAGTTTAAAGAAGCGGTGAGGCGCGACCGCCGACGGGTTTTGCCCGCGGGCGGCCGCCGCCCGGCGGGCCTCAGTGCCAGAGCCCGAGGATCAGCCCGTACACGGTGAACTGCACCGTGTGGTAGCCGCCATTGATGAGGAAGAGCGAAAGGCTCTTGCGCTCGAACAGGTAGTTGATGCCGAAGCTGGCGGCGACCCAGCAGAGCCCGGCGGCGAAGCCGGCCGCGGTCGCGAAGCCGACCTCGGGGGAGGGGCCCAGGAACATCGCGAACACCGCGGCGGCGACGATCGACAGCACCAGTGCTCCGCCGTAGATCAGTGCCGGGTTGCCTTTCTGCAGTTGCTCGTCGGACAGGCCCGCGCCGCGCTGCCAGGCCTTGGCGAACAGCACCGGCGAGTACCAGATCCCGCCGATCACGAACGCCGAAACGGCCGCGGCGAGCACGGCCAGCCAGTTGACTTCAGGCATTGGATTTCCCCTTCTTGCGTCGTTGTGGCCTGCGGCGGGCCGGCAACTGCGCCGGTCGCAGCAGGCGGTTGAAATAGTTGCGCAATTCCGC
The DNA here is from genome assembly GCA_964649205.1 of uncultured Steroidobacteraceae bacterium. GTDB lineage: Bacteria > Pseudomonadota > Gammaproteobacteria > Steroidobacterales > Steroidobacteraceae > SCUD01. Next base: position 26,958 of record CAZYPM010000008.1, on the reverse strand, counting down.
GACCGCGCGGTCGAAGTAGGCGACGTCGCGGTAGCTGCGCGCGAGCATCACGCCGCCTTCCATGGTCGTCAGCACGAACTCCGCCAGCGCGCGGCGGTCGAGGTCCGCGGGCAGCCGGTCGCCGGCCTCCCGCAGCCGCTGCTCGATCGCGGCGGTCCAGTTCGAGAAGTTGCGCGCGAGGCGCTCGCGCACCGGCGGGTCGGGCTCGTGGATCTCGAGCGCGAGGCTGCCGATCGGGCAGCCGTAGGTGCAGTCGGTCTGCAGCAACGCCTCGCGGTAGCCCGCGAGCAGCCTGAAGATCTTCTCGATCGGGTCGTCCACCCCGCGCCAGGCGGGCTCCAGCAGCATCTGGTCGATGCCGCCGATGTAGGTGTCGAGCACGGCGATCAGCAGGTCCTGCTTGCCCGGGAAAAAGTGGTACAGGCTGCCGCTGTTGACCCCTGCCCGCGACAGGATGTCCGCGATCGAGGTCGAGCCGTAGCCCTTCTCCCAGAACAGGTGCATGGCCGCCTCGATGATCCGCCAGCGGGTGTCGGCCGGGCCTTGATTGATCATTCAACCAAGTCTGCTACACTGCCTCCCCATGCGCAAGATCACCCGTGCCGGGCTGCTGCCCGGCCTCCTGCTGGCCGCGGCAGCGCTCGCGGCCGACCCGCCTGCGGACGCGGATCCCGCGGCGGCCCTGGGCTGGTTCGGTTCGCTGGCCTGCAGCTGCTGGCGCGGCGAGTACGCGGGCGGCGGCGGCGACACGCAGTGCTACACCTGGCAGTACGGCCGCTACCTGCGCGGCACGATTGCAATCGACGCCCCGGGCAAGGATGGCGAGCGCTTCAGGCTCGCCGGTGATTCGGTCTTCGACCGGGACGAGAAGTCCGGGCGCATCCGCTACGCGAACTGGGCGGACCTCGGCGACCTGCAGCACGGCGAGGCGTACTACGACGGCGAACTCCTGCGCTTCCCGGACGTCAAGAGCAAGGACGAGGAGCCGCGCACGCGCGCGAGCTGGCGGCGCATCGACGCGGACACGTTCGAAGTCACGCGCGAGCGCCGCGAAGGGGAGGAATGGACACCGTTGTTCAGCGTCACCTACCGCCGCGTGGCGCCCGCCGCCGCAAGTCCGCCGCAGGACTGAACACGCCGGCATCGCGGCCGCTGCGGGCGCTGTCCGCGCCGCAGGTCGTGGCGCGCCTGGTCGCGGCGATTGCCGCCGCGGACGGCGAGGCCGGCGCGCACTGCGTGCACGAGCTGTGGATGCGCGGCGAGCCGTCGATGAACGTCGAGGCGGCGCTCGCGCGGCTCTGGGACCGCGCCGCGGCCACCATCCCCGACTGGCTGCCGATGCGCTACGTGGACTGGCTGCCGGCGGTCTACGAAGTCGCGGGCCGCTGCGTCGCCGGCAGGACAGGCCGCACGCACCTTTACCTCGTGCTGCTCGACTACGCCGACAGCGCTCGCGGGCCCTTCGGCATCTACGTCGGCATGAGCCGCTATCGCGCGGCGCTGCGCTTCGACCAGCACAAGGCGGGCATCCGTGCCGCGGGCTCGGTGCTCAAGCGCGGGATGGAAGTGCTGACCGGACCGGTGCAGCACCTGCAGTTCATCGCGCGCCAGGAAGCGGCGCGCATCGAGATCGAGCTCGCAGAGGCGCTGCGTACCCACGGCCTCATCGTGAAGGGCGGGCATTGAATCCGGCAGTCCTGCATGGCCGGCCTCAGGCCGCGACCGAAACCAGGATCAACGTGCCGATGGCAACGGCAGCCAGGGTGCGCAACTTGAGTTTCATGCCTGCATCC